>CAKTQP010000031.1 GCA_934597165.1 uncultured Oscillospiraceae bacterium | reverse complement strand
GTTACCATCGCTGGTATCTCCTATGCTTGCACTACTGGCATGGCTGATCCCATGGACGCTGCTGCAAAGGTCGAAGATCTGGTGAAGGCTGACAAGGCTGCTGCTGATGAGCTGGCTGCACATTGCGGTCTGGCTGACGCTAAGGCTCTGGTTGCTGAATACGATAAGCTGGCTAAGCTGTAATTCGATTTTCGAGTTGAAAGCAAACGCATAGCGTATTGTGTAAGATGATCGAAGAGACTGTCGCTTCGCGACAGTCTCTTTTTTGCGTCTCGTGGGCGAATAGGTGATATGGTTTGGGTCAAACTAATCGCAAATCGGGCTTGATTCCAGGAGGCGGACAAAATGGCGAGTATCACGACCGTGGAAGTGTTGACGGCAAAAATAGCTGAGATGCGAAAAGCACAGGAAATTTTTTCGACTTATTCACAAGAACAAGTGGACAAAATCTGCTGTGCCGTAGCGACGGCGGCCATCCAAAATCGTGTTTCGCTGGCAAAAATGGCGGTGCAGGAGACCCAAATGGGAATTTTGGAGGATAAAATCTTCAAAAATCACTTTGCGGCAGAATTTGTGTACCATAAGTATCGGAATGTTAAAACTTGTGGCGTGATTGAAACCGACGAGGAGTTGGGGATTCAAAAAGTTGCAGCACCGGTGGGACTTGTGGGGGCAATCCTTCCGATGACCAATCCAACTTCGTCGGCGATTTTCAAGATTTTGCTCTGTATGAAGACCAGAAATGCGATTTTGCTCAGTCCACATCCCAAAGCCAAGGACTGCACCTGCGCGGCGGCGGAGTGTTGTGCGGAGGCGGCCTATCGGGCGGGAGCCCCGCAGGGAGTCATTGATTGCCTTGCGGCACCTGCGATGGAGCAGGCCCAAACCTTGATGCAGTCGGTTGATTTTGTTTTGGCTACCGGCGGTCCGGATATGGTGCGGGCGGCGTATGCTTCCGGGCGGCCGGCCATTGGGGCGGGCAGTGGAAACTGCCCGGTCATTATTCACGAAAGTGCCTGTATTCAGGATGCAATCCGCTCAATCGTTCGTTCTAAAACATTTGATGCTGGGTTGCTTTGCTCGTCAGAGCAAGCGGTCATTGCTGTGGGTAGTGGGACTGCGGAACAAGTCAAAGACGCATTTGAACGGTGGGGCGGGCACGTTTTGAATTCGGAGGAATGTGACTCTCTTCGGGGATTGTTTGCGACTGCGAAGGCAAAACTGACAGGAAAAAAAGCTGGCTTTATTGCGCAATTGGCGGAGATTGATGTTCCAACAGGGACCAAGTTATTGATTGTGGAGGCGTCGGAAATTTCGGAGACG
Organism: uncultured Oscillospiraceae bacterium; assembly: GCA_934597165.1. Lineage (GTDB taxonomy): Bacteria > Bacillota > Clostridia > Oscillospirales > Oscillospiraceae > Onthomonas. Next base: position 23,160 of record CAKTQP010000031.1, on the reverse strand, counting down.
GAGCCGTTTGCGCTGGAAAAATTGTGCCCTGTTTTAACGCTGTATCAATCAGAAACGTATTTTCAGGCGTTGGATATGGCGGCGCAACTGCTTCAGTTGGGGGGTGAAGGCCACACAGCGGGCCTCTATATTGACCCGAAGGCGGAAAAAGAGATCGCGCTTTGGCGGGAGCGGATGAAGGCCTGCCGTTTGTTGGTCAACAGTCCCACGGCGCAGGGCGCTGTGGGCGGCATTTGCAACGGACTGCCTCCTGCGTTGACCTTAGGTTGTGGCACCTGGGGCGGCAGTGGGTTGGCGGGAAATTTGGAGCCGCGACATTTACTGAATGTCAAAACGGTTGCTTTCCGGCGGAAAAGGGTGTTGTCGCTGCGACTGCCTCAGGTGGTCTATCATGAGGCGGGATGCACCGGAACGGCGCTGCTGGAGCTATGGGAAAAATATCACTATGAACGGGTCTTTTTCCTCACAGACCACTACCTGTATCAAAATGGAACTGTCGTGCCGGTGTTGAAGCGGTTGGAGCAGATGGGCGTGATGTATACCGTCTATTGTGACCTTGTGGCAACGCTGACGGCGGAGCAGATTGAAAAGGGAATTGCAGCGCTGGAGCGGTTTCAGCCGGATGCGATTGTCAGCATGGGTGGCGGCACTGTACTGGATGCGGCGAAGCTGATGCGGTATCGCTGGGAGCATCCGGAAGTGTCCTGGGAAGGGTTGCAACTCAACTTTTTGGATGAACGGAAGCGTATTTTAGGGGTAAAGAAAAACGACAAAAAAACACCACTTTTCACTATTGCAACGACTGTCGGAGCAGGTGCAGGGTGTACCCCGTACGCTATCGTGACCGACGAAAAAACGGGCATCCCGTGGCAGATTTATCACCCGGAATTGTTGCCCACGGCGTGTATCATTGATGCAGATCACATGAAATTTCTGCCCAAAGGGCTGACCAAAGAGGGCGGTATGAGCACGTTAACGCAGGCGTTGGAAAGCTATCTTTCGTTATGTGATGCGGATGAAACGGATGGATTTGCGTTGTTTTCTTGCAAAAAAGTGTTGCATTATCTTCCGCGCGCCTACGACAGGTTGGAAGAGGATGAGGCGGCACGGCGGAAGCTGGCAGACGCCTCCGCTCTGGCGGGTATGGCGGCAGCAAACACGTTTCCGGGGGTGGTTTCCGGCATGGCTTGTGCCCTCAGTGCATGGCACCACTTGCCTTATGGGGTGTCCTGCGGGATCTTGCTGCCGGAAGTGATGGTTTATCAAGTGCAAAATGAAGCGCTCAAAATGAATCAGTTTTTTAACCGGCCTTATCACAGCCTCAAGGAGCGCTATGAAGGGCTAGCCGCCTTTTGCGGCCTTGGTGAAGGGGCGGATGGGGAGCCCTTTGCGCAGTTGCTGCGTGCAGTGCGGCAGCTGCGGGACAGGGTGGAAGTCTATCCGACCATTCAGGCGTATGGGGTGGAGGAGGCGTATTTTTTGGATACCCTCGACCGGATGACAGAGGTGGCTTGGAACCATCCGTGGATGAACTACAGCCCGGTGGTTCCTGGGATAGCGGAGGTGCGGGAGCTGTATTTGCGCTGTTACTATGGAGAAGATTGGAAAGAACAAAGACCAGAATGAAGTACCTGCTCTCCCGGATGGGAGGGTATTTTTTTGGCACGAGAAGAAGAGGGCTAGGTTTTTTTCCGCCGAACTGGTATACTAGAGTGAATAACGAATCAAAGGAGGCGTTCATCGTGTTACACGTGACCCTGATTGCCCATACACCTGAACCGGAACGAGTGGTTGCCGCTGCTGCCAAGCTGTGCTACTCCAAAGTAGGCGTGACCAACCTGCTGGATGGCCTGACGCCGGAGAAGAGCGCCAGCTTTTTGCGGATGCTCAGTGACCTGGGCCATGCCAGCCCCGTCGAGCACGCATCCTTCACCTTCGGCATCGAAGGGGTGTCCCGCGCCTTGCTGGCACAGATCACCCGGCATCGTCTGGCGTCCTACTCCGTCCAGAGTCAGCGCTATGTGCGGTTGGATGATTTCCATTACGTCATCCCGCCGGAGGTGGAGGCAGAGCCGGAAGCCAAGAAGCTGTTTTTGGAGGCTATGGAACAGCAGGCGCAGGAATACTTAAAGATCGCCGGCGCCCTTCAGCGGAAGCATCAGGCGGAGCTGATGGCACAGGGGCTGTCGGAAAAGGCGGCCAAACAGAAGGCAGAGAAGCTGGCCAATGAGGACGCCCGTTTTGTCCTGCCCAACGCCTGCGAGACCAAAATGGTGGTCACCATGAATGCCCGCAGCCTGAACCACTTCTTCAACCTGCGCTGCTGCAATCGCGCTCAGTGGGAGATCCGTCGGTTGGCGGAGGAGATGTTCAAGCTGGTCTATGCGGTTGCGCCCAACCTGTTCGCCGGTGCTGGTCCCAGCTGTGTGGCGGAAGGGAAATGTCCCGAGGGCAACATGAGCTGTGGCAAGTGCAAGGAGATGCAGGAGCAGTACCGGAAGTGGAAGGAAGAGGGCTGAGATGCGGCTCTTTGTTGCCATTGCCTTTCCGGAAGCGGTGAAGGATGGGCTGGAAGCGGGGATGCGCGCCTTGCGGAAGCAGGGGGTGCGCGCCAGCTGGTCTCGGCGGGAGAATCTTCACTTGACGCTGGAATTTCTGGGAGAGCTGGACAGCCCGAGGTTAGTCATCGCTGCCATGGAACAGGTGCAGGCGGCGCCCTTTTCCCTGGAATTTGCACCGTCCGGACGGTTCCGCCGCCGGGAAGGGGACATTTTCTGGCTGGGCATCCGCCCCAACGGAGCGCTGATGGAGCTGCAAAGACAGCTCCATCATGCATTGAAAGCCCAAGGGCTGCAACTGGAATCCCGACCCTACCGACCGCATCTGACCTTGGCACGCCGCCTGCGTGACCGTGGGGAGAGCGTGTTCCCGGAACCGCTGCCGCCGGCGGTGCAGGTGTCGGAATTTGTCCTGATGCTGTCCGAACGGACGCCAAAAGGGATGCGCTATACCCCGTTGCATCGAAAAAAGTTGTAGAGGTGACCATGGAACATAAGATCGTATTGGCTCTTGCCGTCTATCTGCTGGCGCTCAACCTGGCGGCGTTTTTCACCTACGGATGGGACAAGCGGAAGGCGCGGCAGAATCAGTGGCGGGTCCCGGAACACACCTTGTTGGCGTTGGCTTTTGCTGGCGGCAGCGTGGGGGCGCTGTTGGGGATGCGGGTGTTTCACCACAAGACCCGCAAGACCAAGTTCCGCCTGGGGGTTCCGGTGGCGTTGCTGCTGTGGCTGCTGCTCTTGGGGATTTTGGCGGCTCGGATGGGGATGTTGCCGTTTTGATGGCGATTTTTCAAAAAGATTTATGAAATCATAAGATTCTACCATGAAATCTTTAAGAATTTGCGATGATTCGTGATAGAAAATCTGGTATAATATAACCTGTCCCAACGGGAACCTGTAAAATTAAGAGAGTGAGCAGTAACATGGAGCAGCAAAGAAACAGGCGCGCTTCCTCCGGGCAGCGGCAATACCCTCGGCAGACCAGACGGCGCAGACGGCGGAGAAGTTCCCCGACACGTCGGGTGTTGCTGTTGCTGATCGTCATCGGCTGTGTGCTGGGCGTTGTGGCCAGCTGTCGGCAGAGGAGCCGGAATCGGCAAGTGGTCAACGACTCCGCAGAGCCGGCGGCACGGTCAGAGCAGCGGACGGATCCGGAGGTCACCAGAGAGGCGTATATCGCCTCCCACAAAACGGAATACCCCCAGTCCCTGCGGGAGATGTTAGAACGCAATCCGGAGACGGTGGACTTTGTCTATGACTACCCCAAGGAGGGGAACAAGCAGCATGAGATCGACCTGTCCGGCGAAGTGACCCAGGGCACCATCCCTCTCTTCCTCCAGTGGGACGAGCGTTGGGGCTACCAGGAGTATGGCAGCGATATGCTGGCCATCACCGGCTGCGGTCCCACCTGTCTGTCCATGGTGTACTGTGGTTTGACGGGTCAGACGGACAAAAACCCGTTGGAAATGGCGCACTTTTCCGAGGAACAGGGTTACTACAGCGACGGGGTGGGCACATCCTGGACGCTGATGTCCCAAGGTGCGGTTCAGCTGGGGCTGAACGTGCAGGAGATCCCGTTGACTGCGCAGCTCATCATCGACCAGCTCAATGAGGGGCACCCGGTCATCTGCACCATGGGGCCGGGGGATTTCACGGACAGCGGCCACTATATTGTCCTGCTCCGGGTCAATGACGACGGTTCCATTGCGCTCAATGACCCCAACAGCCCCAAGAACAGCGAAAAGAGCTGGGATTTGGAACGGTTGATGGATCAAATGGAAAATTTGTGGGCTTATTCGCTGCCCTATTAAATCAGCATAGAAAAACGCCGTGTTTGTGTCAAACAAACACGGCGTTTTTTCGCGTATTACAGATCCAAGGTCAAACCCACCGGACAGTGATCGCTGCCCAAAATCTCCGGGTAAATATCCGCGCCGGTGATGCGGGGCGCCAGTCGATCCGAGACGATGAAATAGTCGATGCGCCATCCGGCGTTGTTCTTCCGGGCGTTGAATCGGTAGCTCCACCAGGAATAGGCGCCGGTGCGGTCGGGGTAGAGGTGGCGGAAGGTGTCCGTGAAACCGGAGGACAACAGCTGGGTCATCTTCTCCCGCTCCTGGTCGGAAAAGCCGGGGTTGCCCCGGTTGCTCTTGGGATTTTTCAGGTCAATCTCCGTGTGCGCCACATTCAGGTCGCCGGCGTACACCACCGGCTTTTCCTTGTCCAGCGCTTGCAGATATGCCTGCAAATCCTCTTCCCAGGTCATCCGGTAGTCGATGCGCTTCAGCTCGTTCTGGGCGTTGGGGGTGTAGCAGCAGACGAAATAGAACGTGTCAAATTCCAAAGTGATGAGCCGTCCCTCGGTGTCGTGCTCCGGAATCCCCAGGCCGTAGCGGACGGACAGGGGTTCCCGCTTAGAGAAGACCGCAGTGCCGGAGTAGCCTTTCCGTTCCGCGTAGTTCCAGTACTGATGGTAGCCGGGGAGATCCAACTCCACCTGTCCAGCCTGGAGCTTGGTCTCTTGCAGGCAAAATAGGTCGGCGTCCAAAAAGTAAAACGCATCTTCAAACCCTTTTTTCAAACAGGCACGCAGGCCGTTCACATTCCAGGAAATCAGTTTCATGTGTGATCCTTTCTCTCTCAGCCCTCTTGGGCGATCTCTTCCAACGTGTCCTGCAGCAGCTGGACGTAGCCGGGGAGGCTGCTCAGGTCGATGCGCTCATAAATGGAGTAGGGCTGCTGGATGGTGATGCCAGTCTCCACCGCCGTCAGCTCCGGATGCCGCTGGAGCAAAACGGACACCTCCGACCCGGCGTGGGTGGGGTCGATCTCCATGGGAGCGCCATTGCGTGCCTGCCACAGCCGGGACATCCGCTGCGCCAGAGGGTTGTCCGGGTCTTCCTCCCAAATGGGGTAGCCGGTCTCGCCTGCCGGGTCAAAGCCGCAGCGGTCTGCCAACAGCGCACAGCTGCGAGAGGCGCGTTCCAACGTCTGCTCCGGTGTGCCCCGTAGGAGCAGGTGATAGGTCAGGAGATGATCTGTGAAGTCCACTCGCCCCATATTGCCGGAACAGGCGGGGATCATGGGATAATGGGGCATATGAGCGGTAATGCCGTTGGGCAGGGAGAGCAAGAAGTCCATAGCAGACTGGTAGTCGATAGGCGACCAGATATAAGCGGGGACGTCAGAAGGGGCGAAGTCCATTTGACCGCCCAGTGACTGCGCCAGTGCCTGCCAGTGTACGAAAAGGTTGGGATCTTTGATGGTCATGATGGCGGAAGCAGTGGTGGGGATGGTGTTCAGCGCGCCGCCGCCGGAGAAGTGGATGAGCTGCGCGTCCGATTGGATCAACAGGTTGCTCAGCAGGCGGATGGGATTCACCACGCCCTTGCCCATCTCTGTGGCAGAGTATCCGCCGGGGAAGTTGGTAAAATTCACCTGCCAGCTGGGGGCAGAGGAGAGGGTGGTGGTCACGGAACGGCTCCAAGATTGGCAGCGGCCACCGCTGGAGCCGACTGACAGCTGATCGGCGCGGACGCCGTCGGTGCCGATGAGATAGCGCACCCCGTCCAGCCAGTGGGGATCCATCTGCTGCGCGCCGGTCATGGCTTGCTCTGCGCCGGTGGTCAGCAGCACACGGACAGGGCCGTGGGCGAAGGGCTGTCGGAGCAGCCAGAGGGCGGCGGTCATGGCCAGCAGACTGGCGGCGCCCAGCGGGGTGTAGCCATCACCCACCAGCCAGCCGTCTTGGACGCGGCAAGGGGGGCTGTTGGGGGCAGCGGTCGGGAGCGTATCCAAATGCCCCTGCAGGCAGACCAGCGGGGCGGATTCCAGATCGGCTGTGGCGGGGAAGTCGCAGCGGAGGTTCCAATGGTCGTCTACCTCCACCGTGCCGCCTCGGCTGCGCAGGAGGTCCGCCAAATGGGTGGACAGCGCCTGTTCCTGGCCGGAAGGGTGGGGGATGGCGAAGAGGGGAAGAAAAGTTTCTGTGATCTCATGGATGATTTGGGTGGCGTCCATCGGGCGATTCCTCCTTATTCAGCGTAGGTTCTTTTATTATAGCGGATTTTCGACTAGGTGAAAAGGTGGAAATATGATATACTAAAATGATGCAAAAGACAGGCGAAGAGGAGGACTCCAATCATGACCGAACGCATTTTCTACACCGATGTGTGTTGCCATACCTTCCAGGCCACCGTCCTGGACTGCCAGCCCCGGAAGAAGAAGGGGTACGAAGTGATCTTGGACAAGACCGCCTTTTATCCCGAAGGAGGCGGCCAGCCCGGCGACCGAGGGACGCTGGGCGGCGTGAACGTGACCGACACCCAGGAGCGCGGGGAGGACATCCTCCACCTGACCGACGCCCCCTTGGAGGTGGGCACCCAGGTCACCGGCACTCTGGACTGGAACTGGCGCTTCTCCCTCATGCAGAACCACTCCGGCGAGCACATCGTCAGCGGCATCATTCACCGCCGCACCGGCGCCAATAATGTGGGCTTTCACATGGGAAATGACGCCATTATCATTGATTTTGACGTGGAATTGACCCCGGAACTGCTCCAAGAGGTGGAGCAGGAGGCCAATGAGATTGTCTGGAAGAACCTGCCCGTTCAGGTCACTTACCCCACGCCGGAAGAGCTGGAGACCCTGGACTACCGGAGCAAAAAAGCGCTGACCGGTCAGGTGCGCATCGTCACCTTCCCCCAGACGGATACCTGCGCCTGCTGCGGCACCCACGTGGTGCGGACGGGGGAGATCGGTGTCATCAAAATCCTCTCCGTCCAGAAGTTCAAGGAGGGCAGCCGGGTGGAGATGCTGGCTGGCAGTCGAGCGCTGACCTACCTGCGGGACGTGTTCGAGCAGAATCACCGCATTTCGGTGGCGCTGTCCGCCAAACCCCTGAAAACGGCAGACGCGGTGGAGCGTTTGAAGGCGGACAAAGAGCAGACGGATTATCGACTGAATGGCCTGGAACAGACCCTGTTTCAGCAGAAGGCGGAGGCGTTGGCTGGTGCCGGAGACGTGCTCCTGTTCGAAAAGCCTATGGCGCCGGACAGTGTCCGGAAGCTGTCGGTGGCGGTCATGGAGAGCTGTGGCGGACGCTGCGGGGTGTTCTCCGGCGACGACGAGAGCGGGTATAAATATGCTATCGGCCAGGCGGAGGGCGACCTGCGGGCGTGGGTCAAGACCTTAAACCAGGCCCTCCAAGGCCGAGGGGGCGGCAAGGGCAATTTCGTCCAGGGCAGCGTCCAGGCGAAGCGAGCGGAAATCCAGGCTTTTTGGGACAGTCAGGAAGAATAACAGAACAACACCCAGCAGGAAGAGAGGGAACGCCTCATGGAAGGCAAAGGACAGACCCAGCTGACCGGCACGGTCAGCCATGTGATCTTTCAAAATAAAGAAAACGGCTACACCGTCCTGCGGCTCAAGACCAGCCAGGAGGAAGTCACCGCCGTGGGCATCTTGCCCCAGGTGACCCAAGGGGAACAGGTGATCTTAGAGGGCAGCTGGACGGATCACCCCAACTTCGGCCGTCAGTTCAAGGCGGAACGGGCACAACGGCAGATGCCCAGCGAAAAGCAGGGGATCTATCGCTACTTAGCCTCCGGCGTCATCAAGGGCATCGGTCCCAAGCTGGCCGAACGGCTGGTGAAGGAGTTCGGAGAGGAGACCTTTTCCGTCCTGGAGTCCCAGCCGGAGCGGTTGGCGCAGATGAAGGGCATTTCCCGGAAGCGTGCCATTGAGATTCAGGGTGACTTTCTGCAAAAGGCCGGGATGCGGGTGCTCATGGAGTTTTTGACCGGCGCCGGACTGCCGGTGGAGCTGGGGCTGAAGCTGTGGCGTACCTATGGTCAGGGGGCGGTAGACCTGCTGCGGGCAGACCCGTACATCTTGACCGACCCGGAATACGGCGTGGATTTCCAGAAGACCGACCACATGGCTGCCTCTATCGGGGTGGCCTGGGACGACCCCCAGCGCATCCAGGCGGGACTGCTGTACACCCTGACCCACAACCTGGACTTGGGACACGTGTTCCTGCCCATGGACAAGCTCTTAGCAGCAGCCAGCCGGCTGCTCTCCAACGGGGCAGAGCACATTCCCGGCGACCTGTTGGCCGAGGGGCTGGAGGCGTTGGAGTTTCAGGAACGGGTAGTCTGCGAGCACGTGGCTGGGGTGGATGCGGTCTATCGACAGGATTTATACGAGGCGGAGCAGTACATTGCCTGGCGCGTCACCGAAATGTGCCAACGGGAGCTGCATCCGCCGGCGGGCATCCCCAAGCTGGTGGCTCGGGTGGAACAGGAGCAAGGGGTGTGCTACGCGGAACAACAGCGGGAGGCGGTGGAGTTGGCCGGACGGGTGCAGATCATGCTGCTCACCGGCGGGCCGGGCACCGGTAAGACCACGTCCCTGCGGGGGATTTTGGGTTTGTTCGAGGCCATGGGTCTGGAAACTGCCCTGGCAGCCCCCACCGGCCGCGCGGCCAAACGGCTCAGCGAGCTGTGCGGCACCGAAGCCACCACCATCCATCGTCTGTTGGGCGCAGGATACGACCCGGAAAAGGGACAGCTGGCCTTCTCCAAGGACGAGGAGGAGCTGTTGGACGCCCAGGCCATCATTGTGGACGAGGTGTCCATGGTGGACATCCCCCTCATGGCGGCGCTGCTGCGAGCCATGAAGAACGAGTGCCGCCTGGTGCTGGTAGGCGACCCGGATCAGTTGCCCAGCGTGGGGCCGGGACGGCTCTTTGACCACCTGATTCGCAGCGGCATCGTGCCGGTGGTGCGTCTGACTGAGATCTTCCGCCAGGCGCAGCAGTCTGCCATCATCCGCAACGCCCACCTGGTCAACCAGGGCATCATACCGGGGCTGGACAACAAGAACAAGGACTTTTTCTTCCTTCGCCGCCTCCAACCGGAACGGACGGCTCAGACCATCGTGGAGCTGTGCCTGACCCGCCTGCCCAAGAATATGGGCATCCCAGCCGATCAAATCCAGGTGCTGTCCCCCACCCGCAAGTACGCCACCGGCACCACCCAGCTCAACGCCATGCTCCAGGCGGCGCTGAATCCGCCTGCTCCAGAAAAGCAGGAGCGCAAGCGCGGTTCCGTGGTCTTCCGGGAGGGTGACCGGGTGATGCAGGTGAAAAACAATTACGACATTATGTGGCGGGAAGAGGACGGCCTGAAGGGTGGCATGGGCGTCTTCAACGGCGACATCGGCGTCATCACAGAGATTCAGCCGGACGCCGGGCTGCTCACTGTCAACTTTGAGGGGCGGCTGGTAGAGTACACCGGCGATATGCTAGTGGAGCTGGAACTAGCCTACGCCATGACCGTCCACAAGGCACAGGGCAGCGAGTATCGAGCGGTGATTCTGGCCGTGAACAGCGGCGCGCCCATGCTGATGACCCGCGGGGTGCTCTATACCGCCATCACCAGGGCGAAGGAGCTGTTCATCGTGGTAGGTGACGAGAGCATTTTGGGTGCCATGATCGCCAACGACCGACAGGCAAGGCGGTACAGCGGCCTGCGGGCGAGACTGATGAACGGCGGCGGGGAGAACCCGCTGCGTTCCAAACGGGTGCTGGATCTGCTCCAGGAACAGGAGCCGGAGACGGAAAATCCCTGGGCGTAACAGGATAAGAAAAAACCGTGCAGAAATGCACGGTTTTTTTGATGCGTTTATGTGGAGAAAGCGGACTCATCCGCGACAAAATTTGTCGATGTAAGCGTTCAGGCACTTCTGGATGACTTCCTTGGCCTCTTCCGCACCCTGGGGGTCGCCCACGACAGTCTCCTTGCCTTCCAGGGTCTTGTAGACGGAGAAGAAGTGGCTCATTTCCCGGAACATATGCTCCGGCAGCTCGGAGATGTCCTTGTAGACGTTGTTGTTGGGGTCCTTGAAGGGGATGGCGATGATCTTCTCATCCAGCTTCCCCTGATCCAGCATGGTGAAGACACCAATGGGATAGCACTGAACCAGGCTCATAGGCAAAATCGGCTCGCTGCACAGCACCAGCACGTCCAATGGGTCGTTGTCGTCGGCGTAGGTGCGTGGGATGAAGCCGTAGTTGGCAGGGTAGTGGGTGGAGGTGTAGAGGACGCGATCGAGGATGATGGCGCCGGTGCTCTTGTCCAGTTCATACTTGGACTTGGATCCCTTCTCGATCTCGATGACTGCGATAAAGTCATCCGGTCTCAGTCGATCGGGGGTAACGTCATGCCATAAATTTGCCATAATTGCACTCCTTTTGTCGTCTGCAGGGCAGGAACGGCGGTAGAATCGGAATGTGAATGCTGGAATTGTTTCACAGTTTTATTATATCATGTCCACAGCACGGATACCACTGGCGAATTGGCGAAAAGGAAAACGGGGTGGACGGAAGTTTTCAGACAGTTTTCAGCTTCCGCGCATATGCTTATCCCATGTCAGTTTGATACCAAAGGAGGAGAAGACTGTGATCGAAATCAGGAATCTGGTCAAGCGCTACGGCGATCACCTGGCGGTGGATCACTTGAACCTGACCTTGGAGATGGGCAAAGTGTACGGCTTCCTAGGCCCCAACGGGGCGGGGAAATCCACCACCATGAACATCATGACCGGGTATCTCAGCGCCACGGAAGGAGATGTGGTGGTCAACGGCCACAGCATCCTGGACGAGCCGGAGGAGGCCAAAGCCTGCATCGGCTATCTGCCGGAACAGCCGCCGCTGTACATGGATATGACAGTGGAGGAGTATTTGGCCTTCTGTGCCCAGTTGAAAAAAGTGCCCCTGGAACAGCAGGAGCATCAGCTTCGGGAGGTCATCGCCATGACCCAGCTGGAACCGGTGCAGAGCCGGCTCATCGGCAACCTGTCCAAGGGCTATCGCCAGCGGGTGGGGCTGGCCCAGGCCATTTTAGGGTATCCACCTATTTTGATTTTGGACGAACCCACCGTAGGGCTGGACCCCAAGCAGATCATCGAGGTGCGCAGCCTCATCCACAACCTGGCCAAGGAACACACGGTGATCTTAAGCTCCCACATCCTGTCTGAGGTGCAGGCGGTCTGTGACCAGATCATCATCCTGCACCACGGAAAGCTCCTGGCCAATGATACCCCAGAAGGGCTGGAGGAACAGCTAGGCGGTCGGCGTCTGCTGCTGACGGCCAAGGGGGACAAGGGACAGGTGGAGCAGATTTTGTCCCAGACGCCTGGCGTGCAAAGTGCAGAATTGACCCAGGACGGCGAGCTGACCCACGGCACCTTGCAGTTGGAAGGGGAGGACCCCAGAGAGGCGCTGTTCTTTGCCTTTGCTCAGGCGGGGCTGCCTTTGCTGGACTTCCATCTGGATGAGACCAGTTTGGAACAGATCTTCCTGGGTCTGACCCAAGAGCAGCCCCAGACTCCGGCCAAGCCCAGCCGCCTGCGTTGGCGTAGAAAGGCGACGGAGCCGGTGGCAGTAGTTCCCGTGGACGAGGGAAAGGAGGTACCCGATGAAAGCGATTTATAAACGAGAGTTGGCGGCCTACGCCCACTCCATGACCGGTTGCGTGGCCACAGCCTTTTTGCTGGCGGTGGTGGGTTTGTACTTCATGGCCTACAACCTGTACCAGGGCGCGCCGGGGTTTGCCACGGCGCTGAACGCTGCGTCCTTCCTGCTCATCCTGGTCATCCCCCTGCTGACCATGCGTTCCCTGGCGGAGGAGCGGAAGAACCGCACCGACCAATTATTGCTCACTGCACCGGTGTCCGTCACCGGCGTGGTGCTGGGGAAGTTCGCCGCTATGGCCACTGTGTTCGCGGTGCCCTGTGTGCTCTTCTGTCTCTGTCCTCTGATTCTGAAGATTGCCAGCGGCAGCAGCGGTGTGGTCTACTTCCAGTCGGACTACGCCACCATCCTGGCCTTTTTCCTCATGGGCTGCCTGTTCCTCTCCATCGGCCTGCTGCTCTCCGCCCTGACCGAGAGCCAGGTCATTGCGGCGGTGGCCACTGCCGGGGTGCTCATCCTGCTCTATATGTGGGATGGCATCGTGGATTTCCTGCCCTCTGCCGCGGCGGGGAACCTGGTGGGAGTGCTGCTCTGCGCGGTGGCGCTGGGGTGCTTGGTCTACCACTTGACGTCCAATGGCGTTATCGGCGGTGTCGTGGGCGGCGTCTGCGCCGTAGCGGCCATCGTGTGCTATGTGGTGGATTCCACCCTCTTTGAGAGCCTGCTCCCCAACCTGTTGGGCACCTTCTCCCTGACCGGAGTGCTGACCAACTTCGCATCCAACACCCTCTTCGACCTGAGCGGCCTGCTGCTCTACCTGTCCCTGACGGCGTTGATGCTCTTTTTGACGGTGCAGATGATCCAGCGCCGCCGCTGGAATTGAGGAGGTGGAGACATGGCATTGCGCAAGAAACAAAAGGACATTTCCCAGGAAAAGCAGAGCATTCTGCGGACGGCCAGAGGCAAGAACGGCCTCATGTCTACCGGTATGATCGCCATTGTGGTGGCCATCGTCATCCTGTTCAACCTGGCGGTGGGGCTGCTGCCGGCCAAGGTGCGGCAGTTTGACCTGTCCACCACGAAGATCTATGAAATTTCCGACACCACCAAGGAGTATCTGTCCAATCTGAAAGAAAAGATCCACCTGGTGGTAGTGGCCGAGCCAGACAAGATCGACAGCCGTATCAGCCGGTTTCTGGAGCTGTACACGGCACAGTCTGACCAGGTGACCATGGAGACCATCGACCCGGTGGCCTATCCCTCTGCCTTAAAGGAATACGACTGCGAGGCCAACTCCATCATCGTCCAGTGCGAGGGGAAGGATCAGACCTACACCATCGCCTTTGACGACATCCTGGTGCCTGACTACTATTCCAGCTACTACTCCGGCGGCTCGACCTACACCAAGTTCGACGGAGACGGCCAGCTGACCAGCGCCATCGACGCGGTGGTGTCCAGCACCAGCTATCCCATCTACACCCTGACCAACCACGGCGAGGCGTCTCTGGGCACCCAGCTGACCCAGCGGCTGACCAAGAGTCACTTCAAAACGGAGGAATTGAGCCTGCTCCGGGAGGGGAAGATTCCGGACGACTGCAAGATTTTGCTCATCAACCAGCCCACCAAGGATTTGGCCAAGGACGAGCTGAAGCTCATCCGCACCTATCTGAAGAGCGGCGGTCAGGTCTCCCTCATCCTGTCCAGCCAGGACTTTGACCATCCCAATCTGGACAGCCTGATGAAGGAGTACGGCCTGGCCCTCACCGGCGGCTATGCTGGCGACACCCAGCGCTATTACACGGCGGCCAACAGCTATCTGACCTTCTTCCCCGAGTTGGACGTGGGCACCGAGGTGGCAGGCACCCTGACCACCGATGACCTGGCTCTGGTCAACCAGGCGTTGGCCATGAAGCAGGTGGACGCCAAACGGGAGACCATCACCGTGACTCCCTTCCTGACGACCACAGACAAAGGCCTGAGCGTGGTCAGTGAAAAGGATTACACCGAGGGCAAATACGTGGTGGGCGCCACCGCCAGCGAAGTGGTGGGGCAGAAGACCACCGACGCCACGGAGAAAGAGGATACTGCCGACAGCAGTAGCAGTGCGGATGACGCAGAGGAGGACACGGACATTGTCTCCCGCCTGACCGTCATCACCGCCAACAGCCTGGTGGATGACACCATCAACACGCAGTTCGGCGATGCAGTGTGCAACCTGACCCTGTATCTGAACACGCTGACCTGCGCGGTCGGGGTCACCAGCAACATCTCCATTCCGGCTAAGAGCCTGGAGACGGTCACCAACACCATCACCCGCGCCGGCACCTGGAGCCTGCTCTATCTGGCGGTGCTGCCCCTGGTGGTACTCATCGGCGGCTTTATGGTCTGGCGGAAGCGGAGAAAGCTGTAAGGAGGGGCGATATGGCGAAAAAGAAACGACAGCTGCGCTTGCTGCTCCTGCTCCTGGTGGTAGCTGTGGCCTTGTTTGTAGGGGCGTTCTGCTGGAACCGCTGGCAGACTGCCCAAGAGGAAGCAGAAGCGGAAGCGGCGGTCATCCATGTGGATCTGGTGGAGGAGCCCACCAAGCTGACCTATTCCAACGGGACGGACACCATCACCTTTGAGAAGTCCGGGGAGAGCTGGGTCAGCGCGGATGAATCGGATTTTCCGCTGAACAGCGATACGGTGGATACCTTTGTGGACACCCTCACGTCCTTGACGGCGGAGCGGGAGATTGCTGTGGAGGATGACCTGTCCGCCTATGGGCTGGAAAAACCCAAACAGTGGGTGGAGCTGACCGACAAGGAGGGGAACAGCGCGACCCTCTATCTGGGCGGCGCCTCTGGGGAGCTGTATTACGCCCAGAAGAAGGACGGGGAGACCATCTATACCATTTCCTCGGACGTACAGAGCCAGCTCAGTCAGAACCTCTACGCCTGGGCGTCTCTGGCGCAATTCCCCACCCTGTCCAGCAGCAATCTCCAGTCGGTGACGCTGCAAGGGAAACTGACCAGTAAACTGGAGATTCGTGGCGAGGAAGTGGAGGCCGAGGACACCGGCGATTCCAGCGCAGATGGCAGCAGCTCCGCCGAAGCGACGGAACCGGAGGTGGAGTACCACTGGTATTTGACCGGCGAGGTGGATGTGACCGAGGAGGCGTACCTGTCTGCGCTGCGCACCGAGGTGACTGGCCTGTCCTTTGACAGCCTGGCGGACTTCCAGCCCAAGGATTTGAAGCAGTACGGATTGGATGATCCCACCGCTGTGCTCAAGATGGTATACCAGGACGACAACAACCGGAAGCAGACGGTGACGTTGGAGCTGGGCAAGACCACCACAGACAGCGACGGCACTGAGTGCCGTTACGCCACCCTGAACGGGGACAAGACGGAAATTTATCGCATCTCTGTCTCCAAGGTGGAACAGATTTTGGCAGGCGCACAGAAGGGCTACGCCCAGGCGTCGGCAGATTACAACGAAGCGCAGGCGGACACTGCGTCTTGACGGAGACAAGGCCGGACGGGATGCCGTCCGGCCTTGCGTATCGTCCTGGAAACGGGTAAAATAGAGAAAAAAGATGGAGGTGATCGGCGTGCGGGTGCTCATTGTGGAGGACGAGCGGCGTTTGGCGCAGACGCTGGCCGATTTGATGGAGGCGCACAACTACGGGGCGGACATCGCCTATGACGGGGAGGAAGGGCTGGATAACGCCCTATCCGGCATCTATGACGTGATCCTGCTGGACGTGATGCTGCCCAAGCGCAACGGCTATGAGATCGTACACGCGCTGCGGAAGGAGGGGGACAAGACCCCGGTACTCATGCTGACGGCTCGGACAGAGGTGGAGGATCGCATCAACGGATTGGACTCCGGCGCGGACTACTACCTGACCAAACCCTTTGACAGCAACGAGCTGCTGGCCTGTATCCGCGCCATCACCCGCCGGAACACCGACGCGGTGGACAACACCCTGGCCTTTGGCGACCTGCGGTTGGAGTTGGACACTTGTCAGCTCTCCTGTGGGGAACGGTCGGTGCGGCTGAGCAAGAAAGAATTCTCTATGATGGAGAAGCTGATGGCCAACAGCGGCAAGGTGGTGACCAAGGAACAGTTACTCCTTTCCGTGTGGGGATACGAGTCCGAGGCGGAGGATAACAACGTGGAGGTGTACATCTCCTTCCTGCGTAAAAAACTCAAGCATTTGAAGAGTTCTGTCACCATCAAGACCCTGCGTATGGTGGGCTACGTGCTCCAGGAGGCAGAGCCGTGATCCGACGTCTGCGATGGAAATTTGTGGCCATCATCATGGCTGTGGTCACCCTGCTCCTAGCCACCATCTGCTCCTTCCTCTTCGTCACCATCCGCAGCAGCCTCCAGGCGGACAGCTTGTCCGTGCTCCAGCGGGTTATCTCCCAAAAAGGGGAGAGCGTGGTCATGTGGGACCCGGACAGCGGCGGCATCTTGAGCATCAACCCCTTCCGGGAACAGGAGGTCTCCCTGCCTTACTTCACCGTGGCGGTGAACCACCAAGGGCAGGTGGCGGTGCTGGACAGCCGGTTTTACAACCTGAATGATGAGGAGGCGCTGTTGCAAGTGGTGCAGGCGGGGCTGGACGCTCAGTCGGACGTAGGTGTGCTGGCCAACTATCAGCTGCGCTACTTGCGCAAGACCACCACCAGCGGCTGGCGCATCGCCTTCACCGACATGACCCAGGAGATCAGCACCACTCGGAACCTGCTGCGCAATCTGCTGCTCATCGGCGGCGGCGCTCTGGTCGGATTCTTCTTCATCAGCCTGCTCTTGGCTCGCTGGGCCACCCGTCCGGCGGAACGGGCGTGGAAGCAGCAGCGGCAGTTTGTGGCGGACGCCTCTCATGAGCTGAAAACCCCCTTGACGGTGGTGCTTTCCAACGTGGATATGCTTCAGGAGTACAGCGTCCAGCCCCAGGACGCGCGCCAGCAGCGGTGGCTGGGGAATATCCGGGCGTCGTCGGAGCAGATGAAGGACTTGGTGGAGGAGATGCTCACCTTGGCGCGCTCCGATGCCGGCGGACAACAGGCGTTGGTGCGCCAGCAGGTGAATTTCAGCGACCTGGTGGACGACGCCCTGCTGCGCTTTGAACCGGCGGTGTTCGAGGCGGGGAAGCGGCTGGAGGATGCTGTGACGGAAGAGCTGTATGTCACCGGCGACGGCGGCAAGCTGAAGCGGCTGGTGGACATCTTGCTGGACAACGCCCGGAAATACACCCCGGAGGGCGGTCACATCTGGGTGACCCTGGCGGCAGACGGGCGCAATCGCATCCAGCTGACCGTGCGCAACGAGGGGACGCCTATCCCGTCCCAGGATCTGGAGCACATTTTCGAGCGGTTCTACCGGGCGGATCAGGCCAGGACCAGCGAAGGGTTTGGGTTAGGGCTGGCCATTGCCAGAGAAATTGCGCGGGAGCACAAGGGACGGCTGTGGGCGGAATCCAGCCCGGAGCGGGGAAATTCCTTCTGCTTCAGCCTGCCCAGGGCAAAAGAAATGGGTTACAAATGACGAAGGGTGTGGTACAATAAAACTAGGCTTTCCGAACGGGAGGTCTGAAACAGAAAACGGGAGGTAATACTATGCCAACAGCTACATTGATGAACCAAAAGGTACGTGAGATTCACTTCAACAACGACCTGGAACGAAAACATGGTACGAATCGCCAGCTGGGCAGTAGTTTTTCCTTCCAGGTGAATTACTCCCCCGATGGGGAACGCTGCGTCGCCAAGCTCTACCACTCCCTGAAGGACAAGGAGGACGAAAAGCTGTTCTTCCTGTCCGTGGAGATGTTGGGGGTGTTCAAGTGCGAGGGCGTGGAGACGGAAGAGGATAAGAAGCAGATCCACACTCAGTGCTATGACCAGCTCTTCCCCTATATGCAGTCTGAAGTGTCCCACCTGTGTACCGCCTCCGGCATGAACGGTCTGGTGCTGCGCAAGGCTAAGATCGACCCCAGCCAGGTGGTGTTCAACAAGGCCAAAAAAGAGGAACCGACTCTGCCTATCGTGTAAAAATGTGCAAAAGACCTGCCTTTTCAAGGCGGGTCTTTTTTTGTGGGTGCGAGAAAAATCCCCCTGTTTTTCGTGCTCCGGCGGCCACGAGATTTCATTGGTACCGCTGCATTTTTCCCCTGGCAACAGCGACTTTTCCTGCGGTTTGGTGGGGGAGAGCGGTGGTGGCGGGGGAGTTGCGGCATTTCACCCTATCATTCTGCGAAAAAAATGCACTGTTTTCACAGAAAAAAACACCGATCTGTGTATGGTTTTTCCTATTTTGAAGAAAATCCTGTTATCCAGTTGCATCATGCGCAAAAAGGTGGTAAACTAGCCCTGCACAGAAACTTTGATAGAAACGTAACAATCCCAATAAAATCTGGAAATCTTTCTGTTGAGAAAGGATGATCTGTCATGGCTCAACGAACGGAGGGTTCACATAAAGGCTCCAACGCAAAGAGCGTCAGCAAGACGTTGGAGATCCTCTCCACCTTCAATGAACTGGCGCCGGAACAGCGTACATCGGATATCGCCACCAAACTGCATATGAATATCAGCACCGTCTCCCGCCACCTGAACACCATGTTGGACTGGGGCTTTCTGGAGCGGGACGACTCCACCGGCTACTATTCCCTAGGGCTGGAGATCGTGGCGCTGGCCGGTGCGGCGCTGCAAAATAATGACGTCTATCGCCACGCCTACCCGGAGCTGCAGCAGCTGTCCTATAAGTACGGTGTCCACAGCCACATGGGGGTGCCCCGTGCAGTGGACGTGGTGCATTTGATCAGCATTTGTTGCGAAAGTACCATGGAATTGCTCATTCCCATGGGTCATTGTCACCCCATGTACTGCTCTGCTATGGGACGCGCCATGTTGGCCTATATGCCTCAGGCGGAGGTGGAGAAGGTACTCCGAGCCAGTGAGCTGCAAAAGCTGACGCCGGAGACCAAGATCGACCTGCGGGAGATCAATCAGGAATTGATCCACACCCGGCAGAAGGGATATTGCATCCTCTTCGACGAATTGGCCGAGAGCAAAAGCTCCCTGGCGGCGCCCATCTTTGACCGCAACCGGAACCCGGTGGCTGCCATCAGCGTCTCCGCCAGCGCCCAGAGTTTGAGCCAGCCCCAGCGGGAACGAGAGCTGGCTAAGGCCGTGATGACCGCAGCCGGAAAGATCTCCGGCAAGCTGGGCTACTACCCGAAATGAGAACAGTCCTGCGTTGTGGACGACCCTTTCCAAGATCCGCGGCAGGTTTCATAGAGAAAAACAAAAGCTGTTTGCAGTTGACCCCTCTGCAAACAGCTTTCATCATATGCAATTGGCCTATCGCAGTGCAAAATCGAAAACTGTTTTTTGAGAATATATTTCGTCAATCGGAAATAGCGGCTTCAATCGGTTGCTATTTTGAAACGGTCCGCTATAATACGAACCACAGTGATGAATACCGAATCATTTTGGTGTCCGCGGTCGATGCGGCGGAGAAAAGCGAAGATCGGGACACGAGTTCAGCATAAACATTGACGAAGTAAGGAGTTAAGTATGGAAAGAGTAGCAGAATCTCTGAAGAGCAAAGTGATGTCGGCGCAGCAGGCAGCACAGTTCATCAAGTCCGGCATGGTCCTGGGCATCAGCGGCTTCACCAGCGTGGGCAGCCCCAAGGCAGTGCCTCTGGCTCTGGTGGAATCCGGCCATGCAAAGGACCTGACCATCAGCGTTGGCGCAGCAGTCAGCGATGAAGTGGACGGCGCGATGGTCCGTGCCGGTCTGGTCTCCCGCCGTTTCGGCCACCAGTCCAATGCCGACCTGCGTAAGGCTATCAACAGCGGCGCTGTGGAATTCAGCGACCTTCACATCTCCCACCTGCCCATGAACATGAAGCAGGATTGCGGTCTGCACACCAACGTGGCACTGATCGAATGTACCGCTGTCACCGAAGACGGCCTGTACCTGGCTGCCTCCTGTGGTTCTTCCGACGCAGCTGTCGCTTCCGCGGACATGGTCATCGTGGAAGTCAACACCACTCTGCCGGAACAGCTGATGGGAATGCACGACATTTTCGAGATCGGTCTGCCCCCCGAGGCAAAGATCATTCCCATCACCAAGCCCGATGACCGCATTGGCACTCCCTACATTCCCTGCGATCCCGACAAGATCGTGGCCATCGTGATGACCGACCGGGAAGATCCCCCTCAGAAGTTCAAGCCCTCCACTCCTGTCACCGACAAGATCGGCGAAAACGTCATCAAGTTCCTGAAGGGTGAGATCGAAGCTGGTCGTCTGCCCGCAAATCCCGGCCCCATCCAGTCCGGTGTTGGCTCTGTTGGCAATGCTGTCCTGGGCGGTCTGGCAAAAAGTGGCTTCAAGGGCCTGAACATGTACACCGAAGTTATGCAGGACGCTGCACTGGACCTGCTGGATCAGGGTGTTGTGAAGTTTATCTCCTCCAGTTCCATCGCTCTGACTGCGGATTACCGTAAGCGTTTCTATGATAACATCGACTACTATCACGATAAGATCATCGTCCGTCCCCAGGAGATCACCAACCATCCTGAGACTGCCCGTCGTCTGGGCCTGATCGCCCTGAACACCCCCATCGAAGTGGACATCTACGGCAACGTCAACTCCACTCACATCATGGGCACCAAGATGATGAACGGTCTGGGCGGCAGCGCGGACTTCTCCCGCAACGCTCGTATCTGCATCTTCGCAACCGAATCCATCGCCAAGGGCGGCGACATCTCCTGCATCGTTCCCATGGTCTCCCACGTGGACTCCACTGAACATGACGTGGATGTCATTGTCACCGAACAGGGCATTGCCGACCTGCGTTGGAAGTCTCCCAAGCAGCGGGCAGAATTGTTGATCGAAAATTGCGCACATCCGGATTATCGTCCCATGTTGCGGGAATACTTTGAACATGCCTGCAAGGTCTCCGCTGGTCAGCACACCCCCCACGACCTGAAGCTGGCTCTGTCCTGGCACCAGAACTATCTGGAACACGGCACCATGAAGAAGTAAGTTCTTTCGCGAACCTGCCTACCTTCTCTGACCGTATCATGGGGTGGAAAGAGAAGTAACTGGGTTTTATACGCCGGGCGGCTGTCCGCTACAGCCAGGCTGACAGCCGCCCGACCTCTCATAACAGAATAGCTGGGTGTCTAAAAGAGCCATCCTTCATCTTCTGCCAAAATCTTCATAGAATAGGCCCTCACCTTTGAGCGATCTTCCCCTTTCGATCTCTCATGGTCTCGCCGAGTCAGATCGGACGAGCCGTTCCCTTACCCTAGGTGAGGCGTTGTGTATACCTCCTATTAGGAAAACTTGTGTTCATTGAAGTTTAGTGCATGGCTCTTTTAAATGCTCAGCTGGAAATCAAAACAGATGCGCGATCGGAGTACCCTGTCCTGTGTTTTTGTGACTCCGCAGGACGGCGAATGCTATCCTTTCTCAACGCCGATCGCTTGTTCTCTCATGCAAGACCGACCCTTGTTTTATGCAAAAACGAGGGGCGGTTCCTTTTTTATGTGCGGAGCGGATGGGGCGTTTGGAGGAGGGATAGAACCCACAAAACAGGGGAAAATAGGGTGGATTGGGGGATGGCCTATCAAGATTACAAAAATTTTCATGTTGTTGCACTATATGAAAAAGATGTTGCTTCTTGCGAAAAATGATTGCGTGATATGAAAAGCCGTGTTACACTGAACTTGCTCGTACAAATTGCACAAAAAGATTCGTTTGCATCGACCAGGCAGAAAGAGAACTTGAAAGGAAAGGGTGTTTGGTTATGAGTCAAGCAGCAGTGAAACAGCAGAGCAGTTCCAACGCGAAGAGTGTGGGTAAGACCTTCGCGATCCTCTCCACCTTTAACGAGACAACGCCGACCCAGCGGACTTCGGACATCGCCTCCAAGCTGCACATGAACATCAGCACCGTCTCCAGACATCTCAACACCATGCTGGATTGGGGCTACCTCCAGCGGGACGACGCCACGGGATTTTACTCCCTGGGCTTGGAGATCGTCGCTCTGGCTGGCGCGGCGCTGCAGAACAGCAGCATCTACCGCTTCGCCTATCCGGAGCTGCAGCGGCTGTCTTACAAGTATGGCGTCCACAGTCACATGAGTGTGCCCCGCGGGGTGGAAGTGGTGCATTTGATCAGTATTTGTTGCGAAAATACCATGGAATTGCTGATTCCGATGGGTCATTGCCATCCAATGTACTGTTCCGCGATGGGTCGCGCTATCATGGCGTACCAGTCTGCTGGGGAAGTTCAGCGGATTTTGCGGGACAGCGAACTGAGAAAATTTACGCCGGAGACCAAGGTGGACATCCAGGAGATCCAGCAGGAGTTGGCGCGTACCAGACAGAAAGGGTACTGCATCATCTTCGATGAGCTGTCGGAAAACATCGGTTCGTTGGCCGTGCCCATCTTTGACCGCAACCGGAATCCGGTTGCAGCCATCAGCATATCCGCCAGTGCCCATAGCCTCAGCCAGCCCCAGAGAGAGCGGGAATTGGCCAAGGCTGTGACCACTGCCGCAGGGAAGATCTCCGGGAAATTGGGTTATTACCCCAAATAAAACTCTGGAAGAACAGGCGGCCGTGAAATGACTGGAGCATTTCACGGCCGCTCTTTTTTTGCCCAAAACGCAGATTTTTCGGTGAATCTGCTGAAATGGCGGGGAACTGTACAAATTTTACATGAAGAGAGGATGGGAGCGGAAAGTTTCCTTATTTCGAATCGAATTGCATATTATGAAAGTGACACCGCAAAAAGCAAAAACGCGGTTCATGTGTTGAGAACATATTTCGCAAAGGGGAAAAAGCGGCGCAGTCTATTGCTATTTTAGACAGCGTTGGTATAATACAGACAACAATAAAGGACAAAATCCTTTAATTTTAAGCAATATTCCCTAAATAATGACCCGAAATGCAACCAGAATCGAGAATAGGAGATGACCTAACATGACAGTGAAAGAATTGATCGCACGGTCCAAGGCCGCACAGGCAGAGTTCGCATTCGCAACTCAGGAACAGGCAGACGCAGCTGCAAAGGCAATCTGCAAGGTCGTATATGACAACGCTGAAAAGCTGGGCCC
>CAKTQP010000030.1 GCA_934597165.1 uncultured Oscillospiraceae bacterium | reverse complement strand
TTCCCGTCGGAATCCAGCAGCGGGGTGATGCCCCCCGCATAGCCCGCTTTCCACACCAGGTAATGGACGCCGGTCTCTTTGTCTACCAAGATCTGACGGACGCCAGCGTCCTTGAGCTGGGAGCCGTCCTGAAATACCACTTCAAATCGGTCTTCTTTTTTGGCCATGGTGATTGCCTCCTTTCGATTTTTCGGGTTCCACTCCCCTCACACCTTCTTCATATGCTGCGCCGCCGCCTTGAGCATCAATTTCTTCGTCCCCACCGAGTCAAAGGCCACTTCCAAGAGGGCGTCGCCGCCCATGGGCTTGAGGGAGACGATCATGCCCCGGCCGAAGGCGGTGTGCTCCACCAGATCGCCCTTGTGGAACTGGACGCCGGTGGGGGCGGTGGCTTGGGCTGCTGGTCTGGCGGCGGGGCGTTTGGGGGTGGACTGGATGCTGCGGCCGCCGATGCTGATGCCGCCGCCCAAGGGTTTGCCGGAGCGGTTGCCGCCGGGGGTGATGGGGATGGAATAGCTGCCGCCGAAGTTGCGGCGTTCCTCCCGGCGCTGGGCGTAGTAGTCCTGCCGCTCCTGGTGCTGGCGTTCCTGCCGGACATTCCCCCACTGGCCGCCGTACTCCCGCTCCTCTTCCGTCCGCCGTCTGCCGCTCTGGATGAGGCAGCGTTCGGGAATTTCATCCGTAAACCGGGAGGGCAGGTTGCTGGTGGTGCGGCCGAAGAGCATCCGCTGGTTGGCGCAGGTCAGGTAGAGCTGTTCCTCCGCACGGGTCAGTGCCACGTAGCACAGGCGGCGCTCCTCCTCCATCTCCTCCGGCTCGCCGATGGAACGGGTGCCGGGGAAGATGCCCTCTTCCATGCCCACGATGAACACCCGCGGGAACTCCAAGCCCTTGGCCGCGTGCATGGTCATCATGACCACGCAATTCTCGTTGTTGTCTGCGTTGTCCAGGTTGGTATACAGGGCCACCTCGTCCAGGAACCCGTTCAGGGACGGCTCCTCCGCTCCCTCCAGGTAGCTTTGAATGGAAGAGCGCAGCTCCTGGGCGTTCTCGATGCGGGTGCGGTTCTCCACGGTGTTCTTGGCCTGGAGGGCGGCGATGTAGCCGGTATCTTGGAGGGCTTCCTCGTAGAAATCGGTCAGCTCCATGGTGGACGCCTTCTGCTGGAGGGTCTGGATGAGGGTGAGGAACTGGTCTAATTTCCCGGCGCTCCGCTGAAGCTCCGGGTACGCCCTGGCGCGACTGATGACCTCGTACATAGAACACCCCTCGTTGGCGGCGATGGTGGCGGCGATGTCGATGGTGCGGGCACCGATGCCCCGGGTGGGCTTGTTGATGATGCGCCGCAAACGCAGGTCGTCGGCCGGGTTGTTGACCACGCACAGGTAGGCCAGCATATCCTTGACCTCCGCCCGGTCGAAGAACCGGGTGCCGCCGATGATGCGGTAGGGGATGCCGTTGCGCTTGAAGGCGTATTCAACGGCGTTGGACTGGGCGTTCATCCGGTACAGCACCGCGTTGTCCTTCCACTGCCGCCCCTGCTGGATGCCGGCGATGACCTGGGCGGCCACGTACTGGGCCTCGTCTGACTCGTTCATGGCCACGTACAGGCGGATCTTATCCCCTGCCCCCTTCTCCGTCCACAGCTCCTTGCCCTTGCGCCCCTTGTTGTTCTGGATGACGGCGTTGGCGGCGTCCAGGATGTTCTTGGTGGAGCGGTAGTTCTGCTCCAGCCGGATGACCCGGGCGCCCTTGTACTGCTGCTCGAAAGAGAGGATATTTTCGATGGTGGCGCCGCGGAAGCGGTAGATGGACTGGTCGTCGTCGCCCACCACGCAGATGTTCTTCCACTTCCCCGCCAAGGTGGACGCCAGGAGGTACTGGAGGTGGTTGGTGTCCTGATATTCGTCGATGAGGACGTAGCGGAACTTGTTCTGCCAATACTCCCGCGCCTCCTGGTCTTCCAGCAGCAGGCGGACGGTATGTAGGATGAGGTCGTCGAAGTCCAGGGCGTCCGCCTCCCACAGGCGGTGCTCATACTCCTGATAAATCTTGGCAATCTGAATCTGTCGGAAGTCACCGGACTGCTCCGCGCCCTTCAGGTAGTCCCGTGCCAGGAACATCTTGTCCTTTGCCCGGGAAATATAGCCCAGGACGTTGCGGGGCGGGTACGCCTTCTCGTCCAGGTTCATCTGCTTCAAAATCTCCTTGACCACCCGCTGGGTGTCGTCCACGTCGTAGATGGTGAAGGAGTTGGAGAAGCCCAGGCGATGGATGTCCCGCCGCAGGATGCGCACGCAGGCGGAATGGAAGGTGGCCGCCCATACATCCTGTCCCTCCGGCCCCAGCATCCGTTCCAGACGCTCCTTCAGCTCCCCTGCCGCCTTGTTGGTGAAGGTGATGGCCAAAATCGACCAGGGCGCGGCTGGGTGGACCTTGCAGAGCATCTCCGCCCGCTGGGCCATGTCCTTCTCCGGGTAGCCCAGGTAGCGGGTCAGGAACTCCACGTCCTCCGGCGTGACCCAATCGGGCACCTCCATGCAGCTGGGGTCGCTGCCCCGGCCGAAGCGGATGAGGTTGGCGATGCGGTGGATGAGCACGGTGGTCTTGCCGCTGCCGGCACCCGCCAGGAGCAACAGGGGGCCTTCGGTGGTGAGGGCGCCCAGGCGCTGCTGCTGGTTGAGGTTTTTGTAGTTCCGGGCGATGACTTGGCGTCGCATCTTGCAAAATTGCGCTTGTTGTGTCTGATTTAACATACTTGCTCTCCTGCGTCTACACTTAAATATATACTCGACTGCTATTTTACCCTCTTTTTCCACCGGGGTCAACGTGGGAGGGCGAAGAAAAGGGTCTGATGTCGTATCAGACCCTTTTCGTTCCAAATCCGCTCAACTCTCGTCCGTCTGAGCCGGATTCCAATATTTGCTCTGGTCGTTGTCGTCCATGGTGTCCGTCTTGTCCCGGTGGAACTCCAAGTCCGGGTCCCGGATGCTGACCCGGGTGTGGGGCGGGACGGAACGGGTGACGAAGGCGTTGCCGCCGATGATGGAGCCTTCGCCGATGCGGGTCTCGCCGCCCAGGATGGAGGCGCCGGAATAGATGGTGACCCGGTCTTCGATGGTGGGGTGACGTTTATGGTTGCGCAGACCCTGACCGGCACGGGTGGACAGGCCGCCCAAGGTGACGCCCTGGTAGATTTTGACCCACTCGCCGATCTCGGTGGTCTCACCGATGACGATGCCGGTGCCGTGGTCGATGAAGAAGTGCTTGCCGATGGTGGCGCCGGGGTGGATGTCGATGCCGGTGAGGCTGTGGGCGTGCTCGGTCATGATGCGCGGGATGAGGGGCACCTTGAGCAGGTGCAGCTCGTGTGCCAGGCGGTTGACCATGATGGCGTAGAGGCCGGGATAGGAGAAAATGATCTCGTCGGTGTTGAACGCTGCCGGGTCGCCCACGAAGGTGGCTTCCACGTCCATGGCCAGGTAGGACTGGATGCGGGGCAGGGTCTCGATGAACTGGCCGGTGATGGCTTCCGCCTTGGCCTTCCGGGTGGCTTTATCCGCGTGGCGGTACTCGTCGCCCTGGAGGAGCGCCAGGGTGATCTGGCGGGTCAGGCTGGTATAAATCTCGTCCAAAACGGAGCCGATATAGTATTCTGTGGCGTAATGGCTCACTTTTTTCTTGATAAAGTAGTCCGGGAACAGCACGGTCTGGAGCTGCTCGATGATGGTGATGATGGCGCTCTTGTCCGGCTGCAGGTGGACAGTCTCCTCACTGCTCTGCTGCATGGCTTCGGCGCCGGTCAACAGCTGCTGCACTACTTTTTTAACCTTCGTTTCCATCTGGGAAGGCATGGTTACATCCCTCATTTCCAACCCCGTCGGCCTTGGTCGCGCGCGGGCGGGGCAATATGTACTATACTATACCATTGGTAGTTGTTTTGTCAACCAATCCGAGGCAATAACCCATCAAACAGGTAGATTTTCACGAAAATGCAAGCATTTCCGTGAAGGTCGCAGCCTGGTGCATGCACTCGCTACGCTCGCACACTTACCAGTCTGAGAAGAGAAAAAAGTGACGTACATGCCGCCACTTTTTTCAGATTTCATTTTATTCCGTCATCTTAGATGACGGAACTCTGTGAGACCTTATAAAGTGATAGGATAAGCATCATTTTTAAGGTGGGATTGAAAAAAGAGACCGGCGAACCGGTCTCTTTTGAAAGTTTGGGACAAACACACTCACGTGCGTCAATCGAAAAGATTATTCGTTGATGTCGATGACAACACCGGAACCGACGGTACGGCCGCCTTCACGGATAGCGAAACGCAGGCCCTTTTCGATTGCGATGGGGGTGATCAGCTCAACGTCCATGTCGACGTTATCGCCGGGCATGCACATTTCAGTGCCTTCGGGCAGGGTGATGATGCCGGTAACGTCAGTGGTACGGAAATAGAACTGAGGACGATAGTTGTTGAAGAAGGGGGTGTGACGGCCGCCTTCGTCCTTCTTCAGAACGTAGACCTGACCCTTGAACTTGGTGTGAGGATGGATGGAACCGGGCTTGCACAGGACCTGACCACGTTCGATGTCGGTACGAGCAATACCACGCAGCAGAACGCCAACGTTGTCGCCAGCTTCAGCGAAGTCCAGCAGCTTGCGGAACATTTCCAGACCGGTAACGACGGAGGACTTCTTCTCTTCTTCCAGACCGACGATGTCGACCGGTTCGCTCAGCTTGATGGTACCACGTTCCACTCTACCAGTTGCGACGGTGCCACGGCCAGTGATGGTGAAGACGTCTTCGACGGGCATCAGGAAGGGCATGTCAGCCTTACGGTCGGGAGTAGGAATGTATTCGTCAACAGCGTCCATCAGTTCCTTGATGCAAGCATACTCAGGAGCGTTAGGATCGGTGGATTCGGAGATCAGAGCGTTCAGAGCGGAGCCCTTGATGATGGGGGTGTCGTCGCCGGGGAATTCATAGAAGTCCAGGGTTTCGCGAACTTCCATTTCAACCAGTTCCAGCAGTTCTTCGTCGTCGACCTGGTCGCACTTGTTCAGGAAAACAACGATATAAGGAACGCCGACCTGGCGAGCCAGCAGCAGATGTTCACGGGTCTGAGCCATAACACCGTCGGTAGCAGCGATGACCAGGATAGCACCGTCCATCTGAGCAGCGCCGGTGATCATGTTCTTGATATAGTCAGCATGGCCCGGGCAGTCAACGTGAGCATAGTGACGCTTTTCGGTCTCATACTCGACGTGAGCGGTGTTGATGGTGATACCACGTTCCTTTTCTTCAGGAGCCTTATCGATGGAAGCGTAATCAGTGTAAGAAGCCTTGCCGGAGAAAGCCAGGTACTTGGTGATAGCAGCAGTCAGGGTGGTCTTGCCGTGGTCGACGTGACCGATGGTGCCGATATTTACATGGGGTTTGCTACGGTCAAACTTTTGCTTTGCCATAATAATTTCCTCCTAAAATGTAGAAATCAAACAATACGTTTAGAATGATAAAAAAGTTCTCTATTTGCCATTGTATCCTATTGAACCGGGAATTGCAAGAGCAATTTCGGCTCTTAGCGAAAAATCAGTGATTTCCGCCGCGGCTGGCGATGATTTTTTCAGCCAGAGACTTGGGGATCTCTTCATAGTGGCTGGGCTCCATGGTGTACTGGCCACGACCCTGAGTGCGGGATCGAAGGTCGGTGGCGTAGCCGAACATGGCGCTGAGCGGAACAAACGCGTCAATCTGGGTGGCGCCGTTGCGGGGTTCCATACCCTGGACCTGTCCGCGGCGGCTGTTGAGGTCGCCGATGACGTCGCCCATGTAGTCGTCGGGGACGATGACGGAGACTTTCATGATGGGCTCCTGCAGGACAGGGTCTGCCTTGCGCATGGCTTCCTTGAAAGCCATAGAGCCTGCGATCTTGAAGGCCATCTCCGAAGAGTCCACTTCGTGGTAGGAACCGTCATAGAGGTTGACTTTCACGTCAACGACGGGATAGCCTGCCAGCACGCCTGCCTGCATCGCACCCTGGATACCGGCGTCCACGGCGGGGATATATTCCTTGGGAATGGAACCGCCCACGATGGAGTTGGTGAACTCGTAGCCCTTGCCGGACTCGTTGGGTTCGATGGTGATCTTGACATGGCCGTACTGACCCTTACCGCCGGACTGGCGGGCGTATTTGGTATCCTGGCTGACCTGTTTCCGGATGGTTTCCTTATATGCGACCTGGGGTGCGCCCACGTTGGCCTCCACCTTGAACTCACGGAGCAGGCGATCCACGATGATCTGCAGGTGCAGCTCGCCCATACCGGCGATGATGGTCTGACCCGTCTCCTCGTCCGTGTAGGTCTTGAAGGTGGGGTCTTCCTCTGCCAGCTTGATCAGGGCGATGGACATCTTCTCCTGACCGGCTTTGGTCTTGGGTTCGATGGCCACGCGGATGACCGGTTCCGGGAATTCCATGGATTCCAGGATGATGGGAGCGTGCTCGGCGCACAGGGTGTCACCGGTGGTGGTGTTCTTCAGGCCGACGGCGGCGGCGATGTCGCCGGAGTAGACCTGCTCGATGTCCTCCCGGTGGTTGGCGTGCATCTGAAGGATGCGGCCCAGACGTTCCTTCTTGCCCTTGGTGCTGTTGAGCACGGAAGAGCCGGTGGTGACCGTACCGGAATAGACCCGGAAGAAGGAGAGGCGGCCCACGTAGGGGTCAGTCATGATCTTGAAGGCCAGGGCGGAGAAGGGAGCCTTATCGTCGGAAGGACGTTCTTCCTCTTCCTCCGTCTTGGGGTTGATGCCGCGGATGGCGGGGACGTCGGTGGGTGCGGGCATGTAATCCACGATGGCGTCCAGCAGCTTCTGCACGCCCTTGTTACGATAGGACGTACCGCAGACCACGGGGATCATCTGGTTGTGGATGGTGCCGCGGCGAATGGCAGCTCGGATGAGGTCGGTGGGGACTTCCTCCCCTTCCAGCACCATCATCATGATGTCGTCGTCGATGTCGGCGACGCAGTCGAGCAGCTTTTCCCGGTATTCCTGCGCCAGCTCCAGCATATCGGCCGGAATCTCTTCCACCCGCATATCCTTGCCCATATCATCATAATAGATGTCGGCGTTCATCTCCACCAGGTCGATGATGCCCCGGAAGGTATCCTCGGCGCCGATGGGCAGCTGGATGGGTACGGCATTGGCCTTGAGGCGGTCATGGACCATGTCCAATACCCGGAAGAAATCGGCGCCCATGATGTCCATCTTGTTGACGTAGATCATGCGGGGAACCTTGTAATGGTCAGCCTGACGCCAGACGGTCTCAGACTGGGGTTCCACACCGCCCTTGGCGCACAGGACGGTCACGCTGCCGTCCAGCACACGCAGGGAGCGCTCCACTTCCACGGTAAAGTCCACGTGGCCCGGAGTGTCGATAATGTTAATGCGGTGATCCCGCCAGAAACAGGTGGTGGCGGCACTGGTGATGGTGATGCCGCGCTCCTGTTCCTGAACCATCCAGTCCATGGTGGCCGTTCCCTCATGAACTTCGCCAAGTTTGTAGTTGACACCGGTGTAGTACAGGATGCGTTCAGTCGTAGTGGTCTTACCGGCATCGATATGCGCCATAATACCGATGTTTCTCGTTTTCTCAAGTGAGGTTTTTCTTGGCA
This sequence comes from uncultured Oscillospiraceae bacterium, assembly GCA_934597165.1. Lineage (GTDB taxonomy): Bacteria > Bacillota > Clostridia > Oscillospirales > Oscillospiraceae > Onthomonas. The sequence goes on along the minus strand of CAKTQP010000030.1, from coordinate 17,253 downwards.
TGAATGTTTGCTCCTTAAAATTGCAAATAAAACGGGGTTATGATCACCAACGGAAGTGGGCGAAAGCCTTGTTGGCTTCTGCCATCTTGTGGGTGTCTTCACGCTTCTTGACAGCGTTACCAGCGTTGTTGTAAGCGTCCATGATCTCGCCGGCCAGGCGTTCCTTCATGGTGCGTTCGCTGCGGGCTCTGGAATAGTTGGTCAGCCAGCGCAGACCCAGGGTCTGACGACGGGTGGGACGAACTTCCATAGGCACCTGGTAGTTGGCGCCGCCGACACGGCGGGTCTTACACTCCAGGGTGGGCATGATGTTTTCCAATGCGTCGCGGAACACTTCCAGGGCATCCTTTTCGGTCTTTTCCTGGATGATGTCAAAAGCGCCGTAAACGACCTTCTGAGCTACGCCCTTCTTGCCGTCGAGCATGATGCTATTGACCAGCTTGGTCACCAGAACGGAATTGTAGATAGGGTCGGGGAGAATTTCACGCTTGGGTACGTTTCCTCTTCTAGGCACTTTACTTCCCTCCTTCACAGTATGATTTCATAGGTACTCGAGAGCGGTTCTCGTGCGGGGAGAGCCGCTTCCGTGTGAGACAAGTGCCTGCTTGTCCAGTGCCTGCCAGAGGTCTACCCATATTCCGACGTTTGTGTGATACACAACCCGGTAAAATATATGATAAACGACTCCTGGCAAGGCTTGCGCCTTGCGCTCAGAGCGCAAAAGTGCTTTCAAAAGTGAGTTTTGCTCGGGTCTCAGTCCAAAAATAGATTACTTCTTGGTCTTGGGACGCTTTGCACCGTACTTGGAACGAGCCTGCATACGGCCGGTGACACCCTGGGTATCCAGAGAACCACGGATGATGTGATAACGCACACCGGGCAGGTCCTTGACACGGCCGCCACGGATCATGACGACGGAGTGTTCCTGCAGGTTGTGGCCGACACCGGGGATATAAGCGGTGACTTCGTAACCATTGCTCAGGCGCACACGGGCGATCTTACGCAGTGCGGAGTTGGGCTTTTTGGGGGTTGCGGTACGAACAGCGGTGCAAACACCTCTCTTCTGGGGAGAAGGCTGATTGGTCTCTCTGTCCTTCAGAGTGTTCTTGCCCTTCTGCAGTGCGGGGGAATTGGACTTGTAGATGGAAGTCTCTCTGCCCTTACGAACCAGCTGATTAAAAGTAGGCATATTAGATTTCCTCCTTTCTTCAAAGATACAATAGATTTATTTTAACAGCTGTGAGGAAGATTATTCCTCCTGCCGCTAAAAACTTTTCTGGCAGGCGCAAGGCCTGGGGTGGCTTGGGTGGAACATCGTGGTCGATTTTCCTGGTTTTCTGTAATATCCCAAACCTACACAGTCTCTAATTATAACACTGCCCCCCCACCCCGTCAAGGAAAACTTTTCACTGTTTTGCCCTGACTGGGGCGGGGGTTTTTCGTAATTTTGTCAAAGTTTCCGGCCTGTGGCTCAATACTTGGGAGAGGAGAAGCCGTGGATGTACCAGCCGGCAGCGATGCGGCCGTTGCTCTTGGTGCGGAGGGTGTAGGTCTTGTGGCGGCATTCGTCGCTGCTGTTGCCCTCGGTGGTGACGATGGTGATCTTGCTGCCCTTGACCTTACAGCTCTTGACGTAGCCGATGTGCTGGGAGGAGGCGCCGGGGTAGGTGGTGTAGAAGATCATGTCGCCGGCCTTGGGCAGGTATTTGCCTCTGCCGCCCTTGGTGTTGGCCCAGGTGTAATAGCGCTTCTGCTTCTGGTAGAAGCTGCGATAGTCCATGACCCGGCAGTACTTGGGGACGACCTTGGTGGAGGTGGCGTTCTCCCGGGCGCACCAGTTGACGAACATGGCGCACCAAGCGCCCTGGATGCCGTAGACATAGCCGTACTCGGTGTAGTTGCCGCTGCCCTTTTTGTTGGTGCCGGTCATCTGGCTGAGGCTGTTGCCCTCGTGGTAGCCCACCTGAGTTTCGGCGATGGCCATGACGTTCTGGCGGGTGGTGCCGCTGAGCTTGAGAGCCATGAGGCGCTTGTAGAACTTGCTCTTCTTATAATATTTGGACACCTTCAGCTTAGCGGCGGTCTTGTAGACTTCGATCTCCACCTTGTGGGTGGCCTTGGTGTAGCTGCCGGTCTCCTTGGCGGTGATGGTGATGACCACGGTGCCCAGACCCTTCATGGTGAGCTTGCCCTTCTTGTCCACGGTGGCCACCTTGGTGTCGCTGGACTTGTAGCTCAGCGCGGTGGCTGCCTTGGCCTTGAGCTGATAGGTGCCGTCGGCCTTGTACTTCAGATCCAGGCTCTTGTCCACGCCGGTGATCTTCTGCTTGGCCTTGGTGACGGTGACGGCGACCTGCTTTTCCGCTGCCTTGTGCTGATCGGTCTCGGCGGCGGTGATGGTGATGGTGGCGGTGCCAGCCACGCCCAAGGTCAGCGCGCCGGTGGTCTCCTCTACGGCGGCCACTTCGGGGGCGTCGGATGCGTAGGTCAGGGCGCCGTCGCCGGTGGTGGCAGCGGTGAGGGCTGCGCCCTTCTTGTCCGCGGAGAAGGTGTAGGCATCTTCCACACCGGTGATCTCCTGGGTGGCTTTTTCCACCGGCTCGGTGGGCTGCTCCGGTTCGGCGCCCGGTTCAGCCTCGGGGTCTGCGGGAGCGGGGGTATTTTCTTCCGCCTCGGTCGCATATACCGTAACAGGTTCTTCGGTGGCGTCTGCCGCGAAGGCAGTGGTGGGTGCGGCCAGGGAGAGGCTCATGGCCAGAGCCAGCACCAGGGAGAGGATTCGTTTGTTCATAGGTCACTCGCTTTCTTTTCGTCTGATGGGTCTTTGCTTATAAGATGATGAGCTGCTTGGGTGCGTGGGTGAGGATGGTGTTTCCAGTTTCCGTCAGGTAGAGCACATCCTCAATGCGCACGCCAAATTTCCCGGGCAGGTACACCCCCGGTTCTGCGGAGATGACCGCGCCCATGGGCAGCGGTTTGGTGTTGGAACGGTTGGCGTTGGGGCTTTCGTGGATCTCGATGCCCAGGCTGTGGCCGAAGCCGTGGCCGAAGTAGTCGCCGTAGCCGTGTTTTTTCAGCACGTCCCAGGCAGCGTTGTGGACGTCGCAGCCGGGGACGCCTGCTTTTGCGGTGGCGATGCCGGTGAGCTGGGCTTCCAGCACGGCGTCGTAGACCTTGCGCATCTCGTCGCTGGGCTGGCCGATGGCCACGGTGCGGGTCATGTCGGAGCAGTAGCCTGCATAAATACAGCCGAAATCCATGGTCACGAACTCGCCGGTCTGGATGGGTTTGGGGCCGGGGATGGCGTGGGGCATACTGCCGTTGGCGCCGGAGGCCACGATGGGCGGGAAGGAGTTGCCCTCCGCGCCGTGCTTCATCTGGAGGTAGGTCAGCTGAGCGGCCACCTCGGATTCGGTGACGCCCGGGTGAATGAAATCGCAGATCTCGTCAAAGACCTGGTCGGTGATGTCCTGCGCCTTCTGCATGACGGCCAGCTCCTCTTCCGTCTTGGAGCCGCGCAATCCGGTGACCAGCTTCCCCGCCGGGACCAGCTCGGTGCCCTCCGGGAAGGCCGCCTGCATCTTCTGCCAGCGCTCCACGGTCAGGTACTGCTCCTCGATGCCCACCCGTTTCAAAGCGTGGTGTGCCAGCACCTGGCTGGCCAGCGCCAGGTGATCCTGCTGTGGGGTCACCATGGTCACGGCGGCGTTGGCGACGGTGTTCTGGGCGAGTTCGATATAGCGGGAGTCGGTGAAGTAGTGGCACCCCTGCCGGGTGACCAGCACCAGCCCCTCCCCTTTCACACCTACGGCGTAGTATTCGCCCGGCTCGCTGGTGATGCACAGGGCGTCCAACTGGTAGGCGTCCAGCTGGGCGGTGATGGCGTTGAGATGGTTCATGAACGGGACACCTCCTGGTAAATGGCTTTCATGGTCAAGGCATCCTCGCTCTGGGTGCCGGATGATTCACAGATAAAGGTAGGACTCCACCCGCGCCGGGCGATCTCCTCCGCCAGCGGCCGGAATTCCGGCCCCCAGCCCTCGTCGGAGAAGCGCAGGTGCTTCTGTTCGCCGCCCTTGGGGGTGAAGGCGATCTTGGAGAAGTGACTGTGGAACCGGGACGCCCGCTCCTCCCCCAGTGCGTCCGCCATCTCGTCCAGCATGGCCTTGCAGGCGTCCGCGCCGTTGAGTTCCCCCAGGGAACGGGCGTACAAATGCCCAAAATCCACGCAGGGCACCAGCCGTTCATCCACCCCGCACAGCTCCAGCACCTCGGTCAGGTCGCCCAGCTGGTTGATCTTGCCCATGGTTTCGGGACAGAGGGTGATGTCACCATAACCTTGTTCGTCACAGGCGTCCAGGATGGCCTTCAGGTTGGCTTTTGCGATGTCCAACGCCTCCCGGCGGGTGCGTTTCATCAGCGCGCCGGAGTGGACGATGACCCGCCCCGCGCCCATCCACTGGGCGGCGCGGCAGGAGGCGGTGACGTAGCCGATGGACTTCTGCACCGTCTCCGGGTCGGGATTTGCCAGGCTGATGAAATAGGGGGCGTGGAGGGACAGGGTGACGCCGGCTTGGGCGGCGTTTTCGCCAATCTGCCGCGCGGTGGCCTCCCCCACCCGCACGCCCTTGCCGCACTGGTACTCGTAAGCGTCCAGGCCGATGGCGCGGAGCCAGGCGGGGGCGTCAGCGCTGGCTTTGCTGACGGTTTTGGTGAAGGTGTCGGAGTTTCCGGCTACGCCGAACAGGACGCTCATAGTCTCTCCCCTCTCATGCGGCAGAGCAGCCGGAAGGGCGCTTCGATGCCGTAGCGAATCTTGCGAAAGATGGTGTTCAGGGCGATGGGACGGATGTAGACGGCACGGATACCGGCGTTGTGGCCGCCCCAGATGTCCGTAAAAATCTGGTCGCCGATCATGATGGTCTCCTCCGCCTGACAGCCGCACTGCTCCATGGCCTGATGAAAGGCGGCGGCGTGTGGCTTGCCGGCGTGGCTGATGAAGGGCACGTCCAGGTTGGCGCAGAACTGCTGGGCACGGTTCGGGCGGCGGCTGTTGGAGACCACAAAGAGGGTGATGCCCGCCTGGTGCAGCCTGTCCCGCCAGGTGATGAGCGCTGGGTCGGGTTCCAGCTGACGGTAGCGGGTCAAGGTGTTGTCCAAGTCCGCCAAAACCAAGCGGATGCCTTTGCTGCGGAGCCAGTCCGGCTGGAGCCGGTCGAAGCCTGCCTCGATGCGGTCGGGGATCAGTGCGCCCATAGGGTTCCTCCAAAAATACTGCGAATTCGTTCCAATTCGGTAACAAACTGTAACATTTTAATTCTATCATCTTCACCGCTCAAATACAAGGAGGATTTTCCAAATGTCACACACCCTACCCCTTTTTCTCGCCCACGCCCCCACCGCCGTCACACCGTCCCTCCCCCGTCCCTTCACCCCCGTCCCCATGGCCTACCAGGCCGCCCCGGACGGCCAGCTTTTGCGGGCGGGGCAGGGTGCGCTGCCTGTCGGATGTGTCCTCATGGTGGGCGGCGTTGCTCCCGCCTCTCCTGCTGGGCTGGACTGGTTCTGTCGCCAGGTGCTGGCGGAGTGTCAGGCACAACAGGCGGCGGGGGTGCTGGCCAACTGGGCGGAGACGGCGGACGGGGCCGCGTTGGCACAGCGGCTGGATGGGGTGCTCAGGGAAAACGGCCTGTCCTTCACTGTCCCAGAAGCCTTTGCAGGCGCATCGTCCGTGGCGCAAGTGCTGGTCTCCTCCCAGCTCTCCGGCGGGACGCTGCGGGGGCGGATACGGCAGGCGCTGGAGCGGTACGGCGGCCGTGTGGTGCTGGCGCTGGAGTGCAGTCCGTGGGATTTGGTGCTCCCCTGCCCGGACGGGCAAGGGGTGGCGCTGACGCTGCCGGAGCTGCGGGAGCGGTTCGCGCGGCATCGGTGCCGGGCGTGGTTCTCGGAGGATTTCTGTTGTCAGTACGCCACCTACCGGGAGGCGGAGCGGCTCCACCTCATCTTATATGACAACGCCGCCAGCGTCCAGGCGAAGCTGGATTTGGCGGCGGAGCTGGGGTTGGCGGGGGTTTTGGTGTGCTGGGAGGAGGTTGCGGGGTTTCAGCCGCCGGTCTGGTGAAAAAAACGACCCTGTACGGTGGTACAGGGTCGTTTGTGCGTTGTGGGCGAAATAAAACCCCTTGCGCCTGTGGCACAAGGGGTTTCGTTTACAACTTAGTAGAATCTTTTGCGATTCTTTCTGGCAGCTTCGGACTTCTTACGACGCTTCACACTGGGGCTTTCGTAATGCTCACGCTTACGGACCTCTGCCAGAACACCGGACTTAACGCAGCTACGCTTAAAGCGTTTCAGAGCGCTATCCAGAGATTCATTTTCTCTTACACGGACTTCAGCCATCTATTTTCCCTCCCCTCGAATATGCCCAGGGAGTCTGTGACAAGGGCATAGGAAGCATTATAACTAGCTTCATTGTCATCTAGTTTACGCCTCTCAACGCTCGTTGTCAAGGGGGCATTGCAGATTTTCGGCGATATGCCGGTAAAAAACAGTGAATTATTTCGCAGGCTTGAAGATCAGGTTGACCAGCTTGATCTTGCCGTCCTTGGCCCGGACGACGATCTGCTTCACCAGCTCCTTGCCCTCTGCCTGTTTCTGGATGCGGCTGTCGGCCAGGGCGATGGCGACCACCTCGTCATCCTCTGCCCCGGAGGGCACGACCACGTTGGCGCGGACCTTGCCGGCCACCTGGACGGCGATCTGAACCTCAGCGGCCACGGTCTTGGCCTGGTCGTATTCCGGCCATGCCTGCTCGCAGGCCATGCCTTCGAAGCCCAGGTGCTCCCACATTTCCTCGGCGATGTGGGGAGCGAAGGGGCTGAGCATGACCAGCAGCGCCTTCATGTCGCCCTTGGAGACGCCGTTGGCGTAGAAGTCGTTGACCAGGGACATCATGGTGGCGATGGCGGTATTGAACTTCATGGCCTCGATGTCGTCGCTGACCTTCTTGATGGTCTTGTGGATGGAGGGCTCGTTGGCGGGGGTGTAATCCAGGCTGTCGGTGCAGTTTTCGTGCAGGTTCCAGATACGATCCAGGAAGCGCTTGCAGCCCTTCACGGCGTCGTCAGACCAGGTTGCGGTCTTCTCGAAGTCGCCGATGAACATGATATACAGACGCATGGTGTCCGCGCCGTAGGCCTTGATGACGTCGTCGGGGTTGACCACGTTGCCCAGGGACTTGGACATCTTGACGGAGGGGCGCAGCGCCTCGTTGCCGTACTTGGCGATGAGGGCGTCCTTCTCCTCCTGGGTGGTCACGTTGCCCACGTAATGGGGGTTCTTGCCCAGGATCATGCCGTGGCTGGTGCGCTTATGGTAGGGTTCTGCGTTGGGCACCACGCCGATGTCGTGGAGGAAGTTGTTCCAGAAGCGGCTGTAGAGCAGGTGCAGGGTGGTGTGTTCCATACCGCCGTTGTACCAGTCCACCTGACCCCAATAGTCCAAGGCTTCCTTGGAGGCCAGGGCGTCGTCGTTGTGGGGGTCCATGTAGCGCAGGAAGTACCAGCTGGAGCCAGCCCACTGGGGCATGGTGTCGGTCTCCCGCTGGGCAGGGCCGCCGCAGCAGGGGCAGGTGGTGTTGACCCAATCGGTCATGGCGGACAGGGGGGATTCGCCGTCGTCGGTGGTCTCATAGCTCTCCACTTCAGGCAGCAGCAGGGGCAGCTGATCTTCGGGCAGAGCCACATAGCCGCACTTTTCGCACTTGACGATGGGGATGGGTTCGCCCCAATAACGCTGACGGGAGAAGACCCAGTCGCGGAGCTTGTAGTTGACCTTGGCGCAGCCGATATGGTTGGCTTCCAGCCATTCGATCATCTTGGCCTTGGCGTCTTCCACGCTCAGACCGGTCAGGAAGCCGGAGTTGACGCTGACGCCGGTCTCCACGTCGGTGAACGCACCCTTGGAGATGTCCACTTCCCCCTCGGGGCCGGCGACGACCTGCACCATGGGCAGGCCGAAGGCCTTGGCGAACTCCCAGTCACGGGTGTCGTGGGCGGGAACGGCCATGATGGCGCCGGTGCCGTAGGAGGCCAGGACGTAGTCGGAGATGAAGATGGGGATCTCCTGGTTGTTCACCGGGTTGATGGCCCGGACGCCCTTCAGTTCCACGCCGGTCTTTTCCTTGACCAGCTCGGTGCGCTCGAAGTCGGACTTGGTGGCGGCCACGCGGACGTATTCGGCCACTTCGTCGTAGTTGGACAGCTTGTCCTTCCACTTCTCCACATAGGCGTGCTCGGGGGCGATGACCATGTAGGTGGCGCCGAAGAGGGTGTCGCAGCGGGTGGTGTAGACGGTGAGGACGTCGCCTTCGGTGGTGTTGAAGTTCACGTCAGCGCCGGTGGAGCGGCCGATCCAGTTCTTCTGCTGGGCCACCACACGGGGCAGGAAGTCCACGGTGTCCAGACCGTCGATGAGCTTCTGAGCGTAAGCGGTGATCTTCAGCATCCACTGGCTCTTTTCCTTCCGGACGACCTCGGCACCGCAGCGCTCGCAGACGCCGTTGACCACTTCTTCGTTGGCCAGGACGCACTTACAGCTGGTGCACCAGTTGACGGGCATGGAGGTCTTGTAGGCCAGGCCGTGCTTGAACATCTGGAGGAAGATCCACTGGGTCCACTTGTAGTACTTGGGGTCGGTGGTGTCGATGACCCGATCCCAGTCGAAGGAGTAGCCCAGCATATGCAGCTGGCGGGTGAAGTTCTCGATGTTGGCCTTGGTGACTACGGCCGGGTGCATATGGTTCTTGATGGCAAAGTTCTCGGTGGGCAGGCCGAAGGCGTCATACCCGATGGGGAAGAGGACATTGTAGCCGTCCATCCGCTTCTTTCGGGCGATGACGTCCATAGCGGTGTAGGGACGGGGGTGACCCACGTGGAGGCCCGCACCGGAGGGATAAGGGAACTCCACCAGGCCGTAGAACTTGGGCTTGCCCTTGACGAAGTTCTTGGTCTGATAGGTCTTTTCTTTCTGCCACTTCTCTTGCCATTTCTTCTCAATGGCGCTGAAATCATACTTCACTTAAAATCCCGCCTTTAATATTATTGTATATAGATTGAATTTTTGATTATGCCTGTTCGTTTTTTGCCTCTTCCAGGAACGGCGTGATGTCCACCTGGTCGGCGTCCAGCCACATCCGTTCCAGGTCATAGAATTCCCGCTGCTCCGGCAGGAACAGGTGGATGATGACCGAGCTGTAGTCCAGCAGCACCCAGCCGCTGGTGCGTTCGCCCTCGATGTGGTGGGGCACTTCCCCCAGCTTCTCTGCCGCTTCCTCGCAGGCGTCGGACAGGGTGCGCAGCTGGGTGGTGGATGCAGCGGAGCACATGATAAAGTAGTCCGCCAGGGTGGTCACGTCGGTGGTGTGCAGCACTTCAATGCGCATGGCACGCTTGGCGTCCAAGGCTTTGACGATGGCCGCGGTGAGTTCTAACGCTTCTGCCATAGTTTTTGATACTCCTTATCTGTTACGGTTCGCCCGGCAGCTTCACGCCCTGGCTGCGGAGCCAATCCCGTGCTTCTATCGTGCGGTAGTGAACCTCCCTGCCCTGGCGCTGGGTGAATCGGATGGTGTTCTCCAGCCCCAGCAGCACCCCGGCGTCCAAGTCCTGCATCGCCAGACCGTGGGCCTCCTCCGACCAGCTCCGGTGGGGTTCGGCGTAGTCGGCGATGTAGATGATCTTCTCTAGTAACGTCATGTCCGCCTTGCCGGTGGTGTGCCAGCAAATGGCCTGGCAGATGTCCTGGGGCATCCCGAACATCCGCTCTGCCACCGCGGCTGCGGTCTTGGAGTGGAGCAAGGGGAGGGTTTTCTGTTCTACCCGGTCTAATAGGATACCATATTCCGCACATTTTGACAACTGTTTTGCCAGAGACCAATATTTTGTGCAGTCGTGGAGGATGGCCGCCTTCCGGGCGTCGGTCTCGTCGGCGCCCCAGCGCTTGGCCAGCTCCGCCGCCTCCCACTCCGTCCCCTGGACGTGGGGGACGCGCTTGGAATAGATCATGGAATAGGACACGGCCCGCAGGTCGGGCAGGGACAGCGCTTTCATATCAGCGTGGGTGCCGTACAGCCCTTTGCGCAGGATGTAGCCGTAGATGGACGGGTCTAAATAGTCCTGTCCGCCCCCGTTGGCCAGCGCCTGGCGCAGCTGGGTGGAAGACACCTCCACCAGACCAGGCAGGTCGATGACCTGCACGCGAACGTCGGTGCCGTAGGTGGCTTCCAAAAAGGCGGTCTGCCGGTCGAACAGGTCGATGGTGTCCGCCCGGTTGCGGCCGAAGGTGAGGATGCCGGAGCGCTTCAAAATCTCCTCCGGCTGGTACCAGCTGTGGAGGGTCAGGAACATATCCGTCCCCATCATGAGCCACAGTTCGTCCGTGGGGTAAACCTGGCGCAGCTGCCGCAGGGTGTCTGCGGTGTAGCTCTTCCCCGTCCGGTGCATTTCCAGGTCGGACACCTCCACCACGTCCGGGCAGTCCAGCCGGTCGCCCATGATGCGGGTCATTTCCAATCTGTCCTCGTTGGAGACCGGATTTTCCGGCAGCTCCTTGTGGGGTGGGATGCGGTCGGGGATGAGGAGGAGCTTGTCCAGGTGCAGGGTCTCGATGGCGGCTTTGGCCGCGGCCATGTGCCCTAGGTGGGGCGGGTTGTAGGTGCCGCCGAAGATGCCGATCTTCATCTCTTTTTCTGCTTGGGCTGGACGAGAATAATTTTGTCCGTCTTGCCCTTCTTGTGGCTCTGGCGATAGAGGACGAACTTGTTGCCGATGACCTGCACCTGCTCGCTACGGGTGCGCTTGGACAGCTCGTCGCAAGCCTCCCGTGCGGACAGCAGGCTGTTCTCCAGCACCTTGCCCTTGATGAGCTCTCTTGCTTCCAGGGCGTCGTCCGCCTGCTTGACCAGGTTGTCGCCGATGCCGTCCTTCCCCACGGTCAGGATGACGTCCAGACCGTTTGCCATGGCGCGCAGCTGGGCGCGCTGTTTGCTTGTCAACTCCATAGGTTCTCTTTTACTCCTGTGTTTGGTCGGTTTTCTGTTCCAGATACGCCTTCAACTGCCCGGCAAAGTCCCGCAGGGCGTTGCCCCGGTGGGAGATGGCGTTCTTCTCCTCTGCCGTCAGCTGGGCGAAGGTTTTTTTCAGCTTGGGCACGAAGAAGATGGGGTCGAAGCCGAAGCCCCCGTCCCCCATGGACGCAAAGGCGATGGTGCCGTTGCAGGTGCCCTCAGCGTCCAGCTGATCCCCGTTGGGGAAGCAGCAGGTGATGTGGCAGGCGAAATGGCAGGTGCGTGGGAACTGCCCCTGCATGGTGCGCAGGAGCATCTGATTCTTCTCCGGCTGGGTCATGCCCGGCTCGCCGTAGCGGGCGCTGTACACCCCAGGGCCGCCCTGGAGGGCGTCCACGCAGAGGCCGGAGTCGTCCGCGATGGCGGGCAAGCCGCTGGCTTCCATGACGGCTTGCGCCTTGATCTTTGCGTTCTCGGCGAAGGTGGTGCCGGTCTCCTCCGGCTCCAGGTCCAGTCCCACGTCGGACTGCAAGACCACTTCCACGCCCAGCTCGCCCAAAATCTCTTGCAGCTCGGCGAGCTTTCCTTTATTATGACTGGCCAATACAAATCTCATAGCATTCTCCACAAAATCCGTCTCTGCATCTGGGTCATCCGCTCCACGCCCTTCTTGCACAGCTCCAGCAGCTCCTGCTGCTGTTCCATGGTGTAGGTGTGGCCTTCGGCGGTGGCCTGTACCTCGATGAGGTTGCCGTCCTCGTCCATGACGCAGTTCATATCCACGTCCGCGTGGGAGTCCTCACTGTATTCCAAATCCAGCAGGGCTTCCCCGTCCACCAGACCGGCGGAAATGGCGGCCACATAGGTAGAAATGGGCATTTCGGGGATCTTCTCCTCCACCACCAAGCGATAACAGGCCAGCGCCATGGCCACAAAGCCGCCGGTGATGGCTGCGGTGCGAGTGCCGCCGTCGGCCACCAGCACGTCACAGTCCACGATGATCTGCCGGGGGCCCAGCTTTTTCAGGTCGATGGCGGCACGGAGGCTGCGGCCGATGAGGCGCTGGATCTCGGCGCTGCGGCCGTCCTTTTTCAGCTTGGACACTTCCCGTTTGTTGCGCTCCTGGGTGGCGCGGGGCAGCATGGCGTATTCCGCCGTCACCCAGCCTTCTCCCTCGGGCACGTGGGGCGGCACCTTCTCTTCCACGGTGGCGGTGATATACAGGTAGGTGTTGCCCACCCGGATGGTGCAGCTGCCTTCGGCGTAGGGGTTACACAGCGGGAAGATCTCTACGTCCCGTATCTGGTCTGCTTTTCGTTCGGTTCTTGCCATAACACATTCCCTCCTGTTTAGATCAATGCTTCTGCAAAGGCCATGGGGTCAAAGGGCTTCAAGTCGTCCACCCCTTCGCCCACGCCGGCGTATTTGACGGGTACTTGCAGCTCCTGGGCGATGGCCACGGCGATGCCGCCCTTGGCGGTGCCGTCCAGCTTGGTCAGGACGATGCCGGTGATGCCGCAGGTGTCCCGGAACTGCTTGGCCTGGACCAGGCCGTTCTGGCCGGTGGTGGCGTCCAGCACCAACAACGTTTCTCTGGAGCTGTCCGGGCACTCCCGGTCGATGACGCGGCTGATCTTGTTCAGCTCGTTCATCAGGTTGGCCTTGTTGTGGAGCCGTCCGGCGGTGTCCACCAGCACCACGTCCGTCCCCCGGGCTTTGGCGGCGGACAGGGAGTCGAACACCACGGCGGCCGGGTCAGCGCCCTCCTTCTGGCGGACGATGTCCACCCCGGCCCGCTCCGACCAGATGACCAGCTGTTCGGCAGCCGCAGCACGGAAGGTGTCGGCGGCGGAGAAGAGCACCTTCTTGCCCTCCCCTTTCAGCTTGGAGCCAATTTTGCCGATGGTGGTGGTCTTGCCCACGCCGTTGACGCCGATGAAGAGGACGACGGCGGGCTTGCCGCTCAGGTTCAGCGCCGGGTCGCCCACCCGCATCATGTCCGCCAAAATTTCCTTCATGCACTCCCGGGCGCCTTCCACGTCCTTAATTTTCTCCGCTTTGGTGCGAGCGCGGAGCTGGTCGACCGCCTTGAGGGTGGTCTCCACCCCCATGTCGGCCAGGATCATGGATTCTTCCAGATTGTCATAAAATTCGTCGTCCAGTTTGGAAAAGCCCTTAAAAATACTGATTTTCTTAATCTTATCAAACAGTCCCATTGGGTCACACTCCTTCTATCTCAACCTGACGCCCCACTCAAGTCGCGTTCAGGTGCAATTCCGTTTCCACTGCGTTCAAATCCACCGCCAGCACCTGGGACACGCCCCGCTCCTGCATGGTCACGCCGTAGAGGACATCCGCCTCCTCCATGGTGCCCCGCCGGTGGGTGATGACGATGAACTGGGTCTGATCGCTGATGTTCCGCAGGTAGCGGGCGAACCGGGCCACGTTGTTCTCGTCCAATGCCGCCTCGATCTCGTCCATGACCACAAAGGGGGTGGGACGCACCTTCAAGAGGGCGAAGTACAGGGCGATGGCCACGAAGGCCTTCTCCCCGCCGGAGAGCAGGGAGAGCACCTTGAGCGTCTTCCCCGGCGGCTGGACTCGTATCTCGATGCCGCAGTTCAAAATATCGCTCTCGTCTTCCAGCTCCAGTGCCGCCTTGCCGCCGCCGAAGAGCTCCACGAAGGTCTCGGAAAAGGCGGTATTGATGCGGGCGAACTGCTGGCCGAAAATGGTCTCCATCTCCGCCGTGATGCCGTCGATGATGCCGCTTAAATCTTCCTTGGCGGAGAGCACATCCGCGCGCTGGCCGGTCAGGTAGTCGTACCGCTCACTGACCCGCTGGAACTCGGCGATGGCGCCTAGGTTCACGTTGCCCAGATCGCGCATCTCCCGTTTCAGCTGGGCGATGCGGCGGGTGGCTTTGGCGTGGGATTCCAGCTCCTGGCGCAGGGGCTGGGCGCTGTCCACGGTGAGGCCGTAGCTGTCCCACAGCTTGTCCAAGATCTGCTTCTCCTCCATGGCCGCCGCCGCGTTCTTCTGCTCCAGGGCGGAACAGGCGCGCTCCAAGTGCAGCAGCTCCTGGTTCTTCTCCCGCGCCGCCCGGTCGGCCTGACTGCGCTGTCCCTCCAGCGCCAGCCGCTCCGCCGTCAGGGTCTGCATCCGCTCCGCCTGCTGCGCCTGGACGGTGCGCAGGTGGGTCAGACGGGTGCGGGTGTCCGCCATCTGCGCCGTCAGCTGCTGGGCTTGGGCGTGGCACTGAGCCTGCCGGTGCTGCCAGCTGGCGCGGTCGCCGGAGAGGAGCTGTTCCATGTCCTGAAGCTGGGTCAGCGCCCGGCGGGTGGTCTCCTGCTCGGCGGTCAGGGCGGCGTCCTGGGTGGTCAGCTCTGCCAAGGTCTGGCGCTGAGTCTCCCGCTGGGCTTGCAGCTGGGTCAGGACGTCGGTCTGGGTCGCTTGTTGGGCGGCCAGGTTCTCGGACTGGGTTTGGAGCTGGGCGATGGTGGCTTGCAGCGCTTCCAACTGTTCGTCCAACTGGTCGCTGCGCTGGGTGAGCTGGGTCAGCTGCGCCTGGGCGGTGGTCTGGTTCTCGTTCAGATTATCCAGGACGGCCTGCTGGCGCTCGCAAGCGCTCTTGTGCTGGAACACCTCCGCCTCCATAGCGCGCCGGTCCTCCTGGGCGTCCTCCAGCTCGGTCTCCCCCTGACGTCGGGCGCGGGCGGCGGTTTCCAACTGAGTCTGGGCGTCCTTCTGCCGGTCCGCCAGTTTTTTGCGCTGCCCATGGAGCCGCTCCAGCTCCCCGGCACGGGACAGGATACCCGCCGCGCGGCTGTGGCTGCCGCCGGTCATGCTGCCGCCGGGGTTGAGGACTTGGCCGTCCAGAGTGACGATCTTTAATTTATAATGGTATCCCTTTGCCATAGCCAACGCCCGGTCGAAATCCTCGGCGATGACCACGGTGCCTAGCAGGCGGGCGACGATGTTGGCATAGCGTTCGTCGTACTCCACCAGGTCGCTGGCCACCCCCACGAAGCCAGGGCATCGGTCAATGTCCCGCTCCCGCAGGCGGTTGGGCTGGATGGTGGTCAGGGGCAGGAAGGTAGCGCGGCCGCCGTCCCGCTGTTTTAGATATTGTATGGCACGTTTGCCGTCGGTCTCGTTTTCTACTACAATATACTGTTTCGTGCCGCCCAAAGCGATCTCGATGGCCACGGCGTACTCGTCCGGCACCCGGAGCAAGCCCGCCACCGGGCCGTGGATGCCCTGCAGGGTCTTCCCCGACGCCCGCATGACCGTCTTCACCGCCTTGGAGTAGCCCTCATAGGCACGCTCCATCTCCTCCAACATGGAAATCCGGCTGTCCAGCCCCCGTGCCTCCACAGTGAGCTGCTGCACCCGTTGGTTGGCCTGCTGTTCCTTGGCTGCGCGCTGCTCCAGGCGCAACCGGTAGCCGGCTACGGCGTTGTCCAGGTCGCGGAGCTGTTCCTGTGCCGTCTGCCACTGGGTCTGATATTCATTCAAAGTGGTCTTGGCGGTCTGGATGCGCTCCTCCGCCGCCAGGAGCTGGCTTTTTAGGGCGGTGTCCTGGTCGAGCAGTCCCTGTGCCGCTGCGGTCAGGGCGCTGAGGGTCTCCTTGGCCTGGGCGGTCTGGGCGGCGCATTGCTGGGCTTGGGTCTGGGTGGCGGTCAGGGTGTCCTGTTGGCGGGTCAGCTGCTGTTCCAGGTGGGCGGACTGGGCTTCCTGGGCGGCTTTTTGTTCCGCCAGGGCGTTCCGCTGGGCGTCCAGCTGGGTCAGGCGCTGCTGGTGCTGGGTGACCTGGGCGGCCACCGAATCCGCTCGCTCCTGCTGCTGGGCGAGCTCCTGCTCCAACTGCTCCGCCTGCTGGGTGCTGCTCTGGAGCTGGGTGGTCAGGACGGCCAAGTGGGACTCCTGGGTTTGCAGGTCGCCGGTCAGCGCCGCCGCCTCTTGCCGCAGGGTGTCCAAGGCCAGCTCCCGCTGGCGCATCTGCTCCCCCAACGCCTCCGCCTGGGCGTAGAGCTGCTCCTGTGCGTCCGCCGCTGACCCACGCTGCTGGGCGGCGTGCTCGGTGTCGGAGAGGAGTTTTCGCTTCGTGCTCCGCAGCCCTTCCAACTGCTCCAGCCACAGGGACAGCTCCAAAATCCGCAGCTCGTCCCGGCAGCGCAGGTAGGTCTGGGCGGTCTCCGCCTGGGCGCGGAGGGGTTCCACTTGCAGCTCCAATTCGTCGATCTTGTCGCCGATGCGCAGCAGATTTTCCTCCGTCCGCGCTAATTTCCGCTCCGCCTCCTCCTTCCGGTGACGGTAACGGGAGATGCCCGCCGCTTCCTCAAAGACGCCCCGGCGCTCGGCGCTCTTGGTGGACAAAATTTCGTCGATCTTGCCCTGGCCGATGATGGAATAGCCCTCCCGCCCCAGGCCGGTGTCCATGAACAGCTCGTGGATGTCCCGGAGACGGCAGGAACGGCGGTTGATATAATACTCGCTGTCCCCGCTGCGGTAGAACCGGCGGGTGACCATAATCTCCTGCTCCTCCAAAGGGAAGCGATGCTGAGCGTTGTCCAGCACCAGGGACACTTCGGCGTAGCCCATGGCCTTGCGCTTCTGGGTGCCGGCGAAGATCACGTCCTCCATCTTGCCGCCTCGCAAGGTCTTGGTGGACTGCTCCCCCATGACCCAGCGGATGGCGTCGGCGATATTCGATTTTCCGCTCCCGTTGGGGCCGACGACGGCGGTGATGGCCTGGTCGAAGGTGAGACGGGTTTTATGGGGGAAGGACTTGAAGCCTTGCAGCTCTAGGGCTTTGAAATACAAAGGGCACCTCTTGATTCTGTCATTTGAAATGAGAAATTGCTATATCATGACATTTTATTATACCAAATTTTCACCAAAATGCAAGCATTTCGGTGAAGTTTGCAGCCGGGTGCTTGCCGCAGCGTTAAGCCCAATGTGCCGGGGGCACATTGGGTAGCGTAGGCTCCGCCTGTTTTACAGGCGGAGAACCTGCCGGGGGAGTGGCCGCAATCCAAAACGCAAAAAAGGTACGGCAAACACCGTACCTTTTCCCTTATTGCAGCTCCGTCTGTCCGACCGTCCCGCGCTCGGGCGTCCAGACCTTGCGATATTTCACGAAGTAATAGATGGTCATCAGCAGGCTCAGCCCCTCCCCCACGCTC
>CAKTQP010000029.1 GCA_934597165.1 uncultured Oscillospiraceae bacterium | reverse complement strand
CTGTAGCAGCAAGCCAGGCCGTGGCCGATGTGGAACTTGGTGCCGAATTCGTGACCGGCAGCGTGGCCGAAGGAGACACCGGTGTTGCTGAAGGCGATGCCAGCCATGTTGGCGGCCATGGACATGCGGGTACGAGCCTCGATGTCAGCGCCGTTGTGATAGACCTTGTCCAGGTTGCCCATGATCAGGCGGATGGCTTCCAGAGCCAGCTGATCGCTGACGGGGTCCACGTCGGCTGCAGTGAAGGCTTCGGCAGCGTGTGCGAAAGCGTCCAGTGCGCTGGTGACGGTGTTCAGCGGGGGGCAGGTGAGGGTCATTTCGGGGTCAACAATGGCCATGGAGGGGCCAGCCAGAACGCCGTCCTTGGCATGGTTGATGTCGGAGACCACAGCGACGCAGGTGACTTCGGAGCCGGTGCCGCTGGAGGTGGGGACCATCAGAGAGGGGACGTGATCGTGGAAGATGGGACCCAGCTTGCTCAGGAAATAATCGCTGGTCTTGCCGCCCTTCTTCAGCAGGACGGAGATGATCTTCGCGGTATCCATGGGGGAGCCGCCGCCCAGACCCAGAACGCCGTCACAGCCGGCTTCCTTGGCCACTTCGTAAGCCTTGTCCACCACGTCTTCCACGGGTTCAGCGGTGATGTCATCATAAGTGATGTAGTCTACACCCTGTTCATCCAGGGACTTGGTGACCTTCTCGGCCAGACCGGACATCTTGACGCCCTGGTCGTAGACCACGAACAGTTTCTTTGCGCCCAGCATACCCATCGCGTCCTTGACGGTGGCGATACTGCCAACGCCGAAGGTGACGGGGCACTGCTGCGTGTAGTTGCAGAGCTTTTCATATGCTCGATTCATTCCGAAAAACCTCCTCAAAAATGTTATATACAGGTTCTTCTGCTTGCGCAGACACGTTCATTCACTCACTGCCATTTAGTATAATGCACAAAAAGCCTTTCCGAAACGTCAATTCTTCTGTTTGTTCCGATGAATGAAACCGGGTTTTTTCAGGGCAAAATTGAAAAAATACACTAACAGAAACGGAATGTTTTGTTGAAATTTTGCATGGAACCGTGGTGGAAATTTGAGTTTTCCTTTTTAAGGATTGTTTTCTTCGCCGAATTAAGGTACTCTAAAGGCGACGTCATTTGGGGATAATACCGATATGTTAGAGAATGGAATGTTTGGTCAACATTACACTTTGTAAACCTGACAAATTGTTCCGAGCGATACATGAAAAGGAGGAACCCTATGGAAATCTCTGTTGAACGCATCCTGGATCTGCTGCCGTCCGATGCACAGATCCTCTGTCGGCGCCCCACAGCCAAGATCATCGGTCTGAAACCGCTCAGTGAGCTGTCTGAAGCCTACAGCCCAGACTACCTTTATATTAGTAAGGTCGCCGATCTGACCCAACAGACCCTCCCGCAGCAGGGGAATTTCCTGCTCTGCTGCCAGGCGGAGGTCCCTCCAGACGCTATGGTGCAGCAGGGGAACCTGATGGTAGTCCATTCGGAGGCGGAGTACCTGGGGCTCATCGAGCAGATCTCCGGTCTGCTCTCCGAGGAGTCCAAGCTGGACAATATCTCCCGCACCCTCATCTCCATCATCCACGGCGGCGGGGACATCCACAAGCTCATGGAGTATGCCTACAGCATCCTTAACAACCCCCTCATGCTGGTGGACATCTCCTTCAACCTCATCGCCCACGCCGGCACCGCCGTCCTCCGTAATGAGGATGCCTGGCGCTATGCCCTGGACAACCAGATGTTCTCCTCCCAGTACATCGGCTATATCATGAACCGCTCTGCCTTTGCCGATGAAGAGCACCTGGTGTTGGGGGACATCCGAGTGGAGCTGCCCAATGAGGTCACGTCCTTGAAGCAGTATTCCGCCCGGGTCAGTCAGAACAACATCGTCCTGGGCTATCTGAAGCTGCTGGAGGTCAACCACCCGGTCAGCGAATTCGAGCTGCAAGTGTTCCAGCTCTTCAGCCACTACGTACCCTTCGTCCGCAGCAGCATCCGCGGACGCATCCCTGACGTGGTCTCCCTGACCGAGGACTTTCTGCACTCGCTGCTGGAGGGGAAGTTCACCAACAAGTATGAGATCCTCTCCCGCCAGGAGCTGTACAACCTGAAATTCTACAAGTATCTCTATGTCATTGGCATCAACTTCATCGGCTCCCAGACCACCAACGATATTATCTCCTTCACCTTGCAGCGTATCCGCTCTTACTTCCACAACAATCTGGTCATCTGGGTCAACGGCTGTTTTTTGGTGCTCTATGACTCCAATGAGGAGAACATCACCCAGGATGAGAAGTGGCTCAGCCAGCTCTCCGCCGTCCTGGAAAAGCTCAACTGCACCGCCAACATCTCCACCCATTTTCACGAGTTGTACCAGGTGCGCAACTATTACCAGCAGACCTTGTTCTGCACCGAGTTCCGCACCATCTCCAAGGAGCATGAGCAGCAGCAGATCCTCTGCTATCGGGACATCTTTGAGTACCACATGATCCTGTCCCTGGGCAAAGAGGTGAACCTGGGGGATCTGCTCCATCCGGCTGTGAAGAAGCTCCAGGCTGCACCCTCCAGTGCCGACCTGCTCAACACCCTCTTCGTCTACACAAAAAATCACTGCTCCATCCCCAACACCGCCAAGACCATGTACCTCCACTACAACACCCTGAAAAACCGCATCAATCGCATCGAGTCCCTGACCGGCTTCACGGGAGAGGACAGCAGGGATTGCTTCTGGGTGATGCTGTCGGAGAAGATCATGAATCTGATGGCTTACGAGAACGCCAACCATGTGGCAGAGGGGGAAGAGGAGGAGAAGGAGTTGGAATGACGCCTGCTCCGCTCCATGAATGAAAAAAACACGGCAGCGCCTGGGAGACGCTGCTGTGTTTTTTTGCCGGCAGGTGGGGGAAAGAAAAACACCTTCCCGCGGATAAGACCGGGAAGGTGTTTTTTCCTCCGTTATTTTCAGTTTGGGGTTCTAATACTTCAAATCAAAGAGGAACAAAGCGCCCTGCTGCGGACAGGCGGAAAGAGTAAGGGAGGGTGCCTGCTGGACTCCGCTGGTGCTCTGTGACCTTATCATAGCATGAGGGAGCTGGATTTGTCATCGTAAGAAATTCCATAAAAAAACGCGGTTCTATCCGGATTTCCTCGTAATTTTTTCACATTTTCTTGCAGTTTTTTCGTCTCCGACCGTAGTCATCCACCAGTGGATTTTTGTCCGTTCTTTTCAGTTACACCGGTTATTTTGAAAAGAAACGACCACGACAACGGCTGGCGGATGCAGTAAAATGAAAGTCGGAGTACAACATTTCTGTGTCGAAAAAATCATTGATTGGAGCTGTTTTCCCATGTCTGTTCTCACCTGTCAAGTCTGCGGCGGTACCCTGACCGTGGAAGCATCCGGTCAAATCCAGTGTACCCTCTGCGGTGTCACTTATACCAAGGAAACCCTCCAAGCCCTTCTCCAACAGCGGCTGAAAGCCCAGTGGGATTACGAGGCCACACCGGAAGGCGTCACCCTCATCGCCTATCGAGGGGAGAACGCCCAGGTGGACGTGCCTGCCCAGCTGGACGGGAAGCCGGTGACCCAGCTGGGGAAGGGGGTCTTCTACCACAAGAAAAAGCTCCGGCAGGTGACCTTGCCGGAGGGGGTGGAGACCGTTGGACGGATGGCCTTCTGCAAATGTATCAGTTTGGAGCAGGTCGCCTTGCCCCAGACCCTGCGCTGCATCGAAAGCGACGCCTTTACCCATTGCCATTTCCTTCAGTCCATGGACATTCCAGACGCCGTCACCCACCTGGGGGAAGCGGCTTTCAGTGGCTGCGTCCACCTGGAATCCCTTACCTTGCCCCATGGCCTGCGCACCCTGTCCCTCCTGACCCTCTACGACTGTAGATCCCTCTACCACCTCCGCCTGCCCGACCGGCTGGAGGTGGTTCAGGACAGCGCCTTGTGTAATTGCAGTTCTCTGACTGACCTGACTCTGCCGGAGACCGTGGAACGCATCGGTTCCATGGCCTTCTGGGGCTGTACCGGTCTAAAGACCCTGCGCATCCCAGCGGCTGTCCAGTCCCTTGGCCAGATGCCCTTCGGCCCGTCCGGCGGCCAGCAGCCGCTGCTGCTGGTGGAGCCGGACTCCTATGCCGCCCAGTGGGCGCAGGAGCAGCACTGGCCCCACCGTATCCTTCCCGCTGATGTGGAAGCAAAAATCTAATGGAAAAGGAGCACCCCTCTTATGAGACCATACCTCAGTTCCCCAGGCCAGATCGGCGCCCTCACTGTGAAAAACCGTGTCATCATGGAAGCCATGGGCAATGCCCTGTCCAATCTGGACGGCTCCATGAGCGCGGAGGACATCGCCTTCTATGAAGCCCGTGCCAAAGGCGGCGTGGGCCTCATCATGAGCGAAGCCGTCTCCGTCGCCTCCAACTCCGGCCGTGCCAACCCGAGAAACCTGTGCATCGACGACGACAGGCTCATCCCCGGTTACCGCCAGCTCATGGACGCCCTGCACCCCTATGGCTGTGCGTTCTTTGTAGAACTGTACCACCCTGGACGCCAGGGGGATAGTGCCCTCAACGGCGGACGCCGGATGTTCGCCCCCAGCGCCATCCAGTGCGGGCTGACCCACCAACCGGTCATCGCGATGACCACCGAGGAGATCGCCTGCATGGTGCAGAAGTTCATCAACGGCGCCATCCGATGTCAGAAGGCCGGGGTGGACGGGGTGCTCATCCACGCCGCCCACGGCTATCTCATCAACCAGTTTTTGAGCCCCTACACCAACCACCGCACCGACCACTACGGCGGTTCCGTGGCCAACCGCGCCCGGTTCGCCCTGGAGATCATCCACGGCATCCGGGATGCCTGTGGGCTGGAGTTCCCCATCGCCATCCGCATCTCTGCCTGTGAATACCTGGACTATATCGGCCTGCCCCGTGAGGCTGGCATCACCCTGGAGCTGTCCAAGGAGTACGCCAAGCTGTTCCAGGCCGCTGGAGCAGACCTGTTGGACGTCAGCTCGGGCATTTATGAGACCATGAACACCGCCTGGGAGCCGACTGGATTTGACCAGGGCTGGAAGGTGGAGCTGGCTCACGAGCTGAAGCAGGTGGTGGAGATTCCGGTGGTCTGCACTGCCATGATCCGGGAACCGGACTACGCCGAAGGACTGCTGAAGGACGGTGTCTGTGACTTTGTCGGCTCCGCCCGTGCCCACTTGGCCGATCCGGAGTGGACGAATAAAGCGCTGGAAGGCCGGGATGAGGACATCCGACCCTGCATCTCCTGCCTGAACTGCATGAAGACCATGGCCTGCGGCGAGATGCACTGTGCCGTGAACGCCCAGGGTGCCTTCGAGTGTACCCGCAGCACCTTGCGTCAGGATGGCGATGGCCGTCCCGTGGCAGTCCTCGGCGGCGGTCCTGCCGGTATGGAAGCGGCACGGGTGCTGGCGCTGCGTGGGTTCCAAGTCACCCTGTGGGAGCAGAATGACCAGCTGGGCGGCGCCCTCCTCCAGGCGGCGAAGCCACCCCACAAGGAGAAGATCCTGGCCTTTGTCCGCTACCTGACCCATCAGTTGGACAAGCTGGGCGTCACCGTTCGTCTGGGACAGGTTGCTGCGCCGGAAGCGGTGGCGGAGCTGCACCCTTATGCTGTCCTGGTGGCCGCTGGCGCGTCCCCCCTTATTCCTGGCCGCATCCCCGGCATCCACGGCAGTCAGGTGCACACTGCCTCCGACCTGCTCACCG
Organism: uncultured Oscillospiraceae bacterium; assembly: GCA_934597165.1. GTDB lineage: Bacteria > Bacillota > Clostridia > Oscillospirales > Oscillospiraceae > Onthomonas. The sequence goes on along the minus strand of CAKTQP010000029.1, from coordinate 19,714 downwards.
GTAAGTTCAACTTGGAAGGCAAGACTGTAGTGGTCATCGGCGCGGGCATGACCGGTCTGGAGACGGCGGAATACCTGCACAGCAAGGGCAACCAGGTCTCCGTCTACGACCTGCTGCCGGAGGTGGCACACGGAGAGCATTTCCAGAACATCATCGACATCGAGCACCGTCTGGGAGAAGTGCCTCAGTACACCAGCCACAAGCTGGTGGAGATCACCCCGGACAGCTGCGTCTTCGAGACCGAGGATGGGACGCGGAAAACGGCACCCTGTGATGCAGTCATCCTGGCCATGGGGATGCGCCCCAACCAGGACTTTGCCCAGCAGTTCGCATCCTTCCCCAACTGTCACGCGATTGGCACTTGTGTCCAGTATGGGAACATCGCTTATGCAGTGGAGAGTGGTTATCTGGCGGCAAGTCAGCTGTAAATCGCAACAAAAATCCCCTCACAGTCCTTGTGAGGGGATTTTTTACGGTCAAATCTCACGAATCCGTCCGAAACAACTTCTTCCCGAAGTTATACAGGGCATTCTGCCACACCACGTTCTGATGTCCGCCGGTAGTGTCATAGAACAGATGTTTGATACCTTGCTGGTTCATATAGTTGTCCAGCTCATAGGTCACATTGCCGCACACGTTGTCCGACCGTCCCACAGCCAAAAACAGCAGCTGGAAGGGCGGTGCGCCGTCCGGCAGGGACAGATCCTGCAGCGGGGTGGACATGACGTTGCCGTTGGCAGCTGCTACGGCGGTGGAGGAGGAAAAGGCACCTACGTAGCCGAACAGCTCCGGGTGGCGGTAGGCCAGTGCCAGGGCGTTGCGGCCGCCCATGGAGTTGCCTGCCACGGCGGTGTTTTCAGGGCCGGTCTTGACCGGGTAGTGCTGGTTGATATAGGGCATCAGGTAGTCCACGACCTCGTCCGGTGTCCGGTCGAAGGGCTCTACGCTCTCCCAGAAGCTTAGACCCTCCACGCTCTCCGCCTGGTTCACGTTGCTGTTGGGGCAGACCACGATCATCTCCGGCACATTTTCGAAGTAGTACAGGTTTTGAAGGATGACGTCCGCCGATTTGTTCCGCCAAGTGCGGTGGCTACCGCCGTAGCCGTGGAGCAGGTAGAGCACTGGGTAGGTCTTCTCTTCGGAATAGTCCGCCGGCAGGAAGACCATGGCGTGGCGGGTGGTCTGGGTGAGACCGGAGTGGTAGGTGATGGTCTCCGGGTCGCGGTAGTCGAAGCCGGGCTGCTTTTCGATGAAATAGGGGTCAGGCGTCTCGGTCACGATGCCGTCGGCGTTGGCCTCTTTGGCGTACCGCTGGATCTCCTGCTGCACTGCTTTGGAGGGCTGGGGTGCGGGGGCGGGTTGGGAGACGGAGGCGGCTGGTTCGGTCAGACTGGAGGGGGATGGCGTGGAAGTGGACTGTCCAGCGGGACGCCAGAGGACGGCGACCACGGCGGCCAGCACCAGGACAATGAGAAGGGTCAGACAGAGGATTCGGGTTCGGTTCTTCATAGCGTCTTTCACAGGACTCCTTTCCTTGCGCCAGCGTGGGGGCTGGGGGTGGATGGTTTTGCTTATGATATAACTGAAAGTCCACTTTAAGTCAAGTGCTTTTTTACGACGGTGACGAAAAAACTCTGGTTTTTGTGCCAAAGGACCAATGGGTGGGGAGGGGGCAGAGAGGGAGGTGGGGCGGTTGAAAAAAGAAATGGAAACTTTCTTGTCAAAAAGCGTGTCGTTTTACAAAGAATCGGAGAAAAAGGGTGAGATTTCAGATATATTTCAAAATCTGTCACGATTTAGAACATCCTTGCAAATCCGTTGTGCAGGGCGCACAAAATTGAAAAAGCAATTATGGGAGAACGAATATTGACAGAGAAAGCGGAATGTTACAAAATTAACAATACATTGAGCCTATTGGAACCGAAGAAAAAATAATCTTTGCCATGGGCGGATTACCGTAGGAACGTGAGGAGTTGAGAGGTCTATGAAATTTTCGCTGTTGATGGACATTTTGAACAAAGCAGATATGGTGACAGACGTGGTGGTCGAGGAGGACTGCGAGGTAGAGGATCTGAACCTGATGGATCGCAACTGCCAGCATCTGTACGCCCGGACGGTGTACTTCATCCGAGCGGAGGACATCGGCCCCGCCACCAAGCTCCCCACCTGCCTGATCTATCAGGGGGAGGTGCCGGAGTTCCGGGAGAAGAGCCTGCAGAACTGCGCCAAGATCCGGGACGGGCTTTCTCTGGCGGAGGTGTTCCGGTATGTGAAATTGCAGCTGTGCGAGACGCCGGAGCTGCAAGCCCAGTACGGCGACATCGTGACCAAGCTCATCTCCGGCGTAGACCTGCGCACCATCTTCACCGACGCCGCCACCTACACCGGCAACCTGTTCGTGGCCATCGACATTTCCGGCAAGATCATCGAGCACTCGGAGCCTTTCTACGTGGACGTGCCCGTCTGGATGAACAGCATCTATCAGGGCTACTGCGACGAGACGCTGATGGACTACATCAACCTCCAGCGGCGGCAGCTGAATGTGCCCAAGAACAGCCACGTGGTGGAGCTGTACTGCCAGAAGATGGACAAGTATATTATGGTCGAACCGCTGTGGCATAATAACGCCTCGTTGGGATATGTGTTCGCTTTGAACAGCCGTCCGGCCTTTGACAGCTACACCCGGAAGATGCTGCCCCTGTTCGCCCACAGGGTGAAGGAGGGCATCCTGCGGCTGAAGGACATGGATCGCATCAACGACTATCGCTCCATCATGCGCACCAACATCCTCCTGGACGCTGTGGCTGGCGCTACTCCGGCGGAGACCAACCTCCGTGCCAAGATCAGCGGCCTGAAATTCCAAAAGTACATGCGTGCCATGGTCATCCGCACCCCATACTCCAAGGACACCGATTACTACACCTACATCCTCATGCCGGAGCTGACCAAGATCCTGGTGGATCAGCCCTGTTTCCCCTGGCATTCCTCCCTGGTCTGTCTGGTCAGCACCCAGAGTAATGGGGAGCTGCCGGAGGACAAGTGGGCGCAGCTCCAGGAGATGGCGGAGAAACAGAACCTGCTGGTGGGGGTGAGCAACGTCTTCTCGGACATCTCCGAGTTCGGCGAGCACTTCAACCAGGCCAACAAGGTGCTGGAGTTCAGCACCCGCACCGATTCGGTGGGGCACTTCTTCTTCTACTTGGACTATGTGCTCTACATCATCCTGGATCAGGTGAAGGAGGAGCAGTTTTTGGATCACTGCTATCACCCGGCCCTGAAGCAGCTGGCGGATTATGACCGGAAGAAGGGCGGGGAACTGTTCGAGACCCTGCGGGTGTACGCGGAGACCGGGTTCAACAAGGCACAGGCGGCACAGATGCTGTTCATCCACCGGAACACCATCAACTACCGCATCCAGCAGATCGAGCAGCTGTGCAGCATCGACCTGTCCGGGGAGAAGAACGCTAAGCTGCTGTTCAATTTGCAGCTGTCCTTCAAGATCTTCCTGTATCGGAAAAATCGGATGATCACCCACGACTAAATAGGCAAAAAGCAACGGAGCCGACCTGCGGAGAAAGGTCGGCTCCGTTTTTGTGTTGTCTCTGTATCAAGGACAGAGAAGGCGGGGTCCTGGTCAGGTCAGACCCGGGAAGAGGGCGCACATGAGGCAGACCGCGATGGTGCCGCAGGTGGTGGCCAGGACGGTGGTGATGAACATGGCTGGATAGATCTCTTTCAGCTTCATATGACACATGGGCAGCAGCATCAGGATGGAGCCGCTGTACGGCATGGAGTCAAGCGTGGTGGCGGCGAAGACGGAGACCCGGTGGATGATGTCCACGCTCAGGCCCATCTCCATGAGCCGGGGGGCGATGATGGGCAGGGCGATGAGCTGGCCGGTGGAGGAACCGCCGGTGAGCATACACATGATGGCCACGACCACGGCACAGATGAGGATGGGGGAGGCGTTCATACTGGTCAGCGCATCCAGGATGGTCTGGAAGGCGTCGGAGTTAGTGATGATGGCGGCGAAGCCGCAGATGGCGCCGACGTTCATGGTCATGGGGATGGAATCCACGGTAGCCTGGCAGACGATGTGCTTGACGTCCTTGGGCTTGAACCACCTCCAGAACAGGACGATGGAGAGGACACAGCTGAGGATCAGGCAGGGGACGATGTGCAGGTTGAAGACGTTGAAGACGATAAAGAGGAAGAGCAGGGGGACGAGAGAGAGGAGGAAGGGGGGCTTCTCCGAGGTCTCATCCATGTAAGGGTCTTCCGGGTGGCGCTGGAAATGATCCCCGTTGTGGCGGGCGTGATTGATCATGGCGTTGAGCACCACCAGGATGACGATGACCTCTACCACCGCACCCACGATGCCAGGGATAGCGGCTACGGTGGAGCTGGTCTTCAGGACGGTCATGGCGGCTACGTTGGTGACCTCCGGACTGCCGGGAAGGGTCAGGGTGAAGGTGTAGGCGGAAGCGCCCAGGACGCCCAGGATGAACCGCTTGGGGATGTCACAGTGCTCGAAGATGGCCAGGGCGATGGGATACATGAGAACGATGACCACACCGGCAATGATGCCGCCCATGCTCAGCAGGGTGCCGATGACCATGATGATGCTCAGGGAGATGATGTTCTTAGCGGTGTTGCTGGTGTCCTCTCGGATGAGCTTGTGCATGATGGTGGAGGCGATGGAGTAGGCGGCGCCGCTCTCCCGATAGAGGGAGGATTGGACGCAGCCGAACATGAGCATAAAGAGGAAACTGTTGATGGCGGTGAAGACGCCGTTGGTGTAGGTCTCTGTGATGGCGGTCATGAAATCGCTGCCGGAGAGCAGCACGACCACACACAGGCCGGCGAAGGTGGCGAGGTACACGGACCAGTCGCGGTAGACCAATAGGATCACCACGAGGAAGCCCAGGATACAAGCGAGAATCTCCATAGAACAACCTCTTTTCTTCTCTTGATTTTGTCTTTACAGTATGGAGTCCTTTCTTTATACCATCAAAGCTACAGGACGGCCTATGTGCGGGGCCAACAAAAACAGATTGTTTTTTTACATTTTTCATAAAAGGAACGGGAGAGATTAGAATGAGTCCCGTAAATGTCCAAAAAACGGGGGAGAATTGGGAAAATGAAGGTGTGGGACGGATGAAAATGGAAATATAGAGGAAGCTGAAAAGGATGAAAAAGGGACGCAAATGGTAAAATACAACAAGGAATCAAGAAAAAAGGTTGTCAAAAGTGTGAGAAGCGTGTGTAGAACCGTCCTTTTGTGCGAGTTGCAATAGGAATGGGTGGTTTTTTGTGTGGAGCACATCTTGCCTGAACGAAACTGTTTTATATAATGTAAGAAAACAGAGAAAGTTGACAAACTGCGAGAGCAGGGAAGCTGAACGGCGTCCTGTACAAAAAGAATAATGTGTACGCTTGCAAGAGACGGTGCCTTTGTTCAGAAGTGGGAAAATCGGCGGGGTTTTTGTCATCGGCACACATTGTCTGAACCGGGTCCGGTCGGTACAATGAAAGCACAGTTTGATGCAGGACAGCTCAGGCTGCCAGGCATTACGGATGGCCATCCGACTCCAAACGAATCGAAGAAAAGAAAGGAATTGGTGGTACGTTATGACTCATCTCGACGCACAACATGTGAACAGAACCGGCATTATGATCCGGGGTCTGATCATCCTCCTCTGCGCCGGCATTATCAACGCAACATCCGTATTTATCACCCCGTTGGCAGCCTACTACGGCTGGGAGGCTTCCGCCATCGCCAACATCGGCACGACCATGCTGACCTTCTGGCCCATCGGCTCCATCGTCGGCGGTAAGCTGCTCCAGAAGTTCGGCGGCAAGGCCGTCACCCTCATCGGCGCCATCGTCTTCGGTGCTGGCCTCATCCTCACCGGCCTGGTGCCCAACTCCGCCCCCGGTCTGCTGTACTTCACTTACAGCTTCCTGATCGGCATGGGCAACGGCATCACCTACTGCGGCACCATGTACTGCGTTATGGGCTGGTATCCGGATAAAAAGGGTCTGGCAGCTGGTCTGTGCATGGCCTTCAACGGCGGCTCCTCCGCCTTCCTGGCACCGCTCTGTTCCTACATCACCCAGGCATTCAACGTCAAAGTCACCCTGTTCGCCTGCGGCATCGTCTGCGCAGTAGTCTGCATCATCTGCGGCATGGGCATGAAGTCCGCACCTCTGGGCTACATCCCCGAAGGGTACGTGGCACCCGCCGATGGGCAGGCGCTCTCCTCTCAGTACGTGAGCTACCCCATCTCCAAGGCTTGGAAGACCAAGCAGTTCTGGCTCCAGCTGGCTGCCATGGCCTTCTTCCCCGCCTTCTACCTCATCATGTTCTCCCGCTTCTCCATGTTCATGACCGACAAGGGCATCGACCTGGCATACGCCACCCTGGGTGTCTCCCTGTACAACGTGGGCAACGTGGTCGGCCGCTTCCTGCTGGGCAAGCTGGTGGACAACCTGGGCTACAAGAAGATCTACGGCTGCTGCTGGCTGCTGTGCATGATCTGCGGCCTGTGCCTGCTCACCGGTGAATCCGTCGCCGTCATCCTGGTCGCTTATGTCTGCCTGGGCGCTGGCTTCGGTGCCACCAACACCGTCTATCCGGTCATGAGCACCACTTCCTTCGGCCCTGTCTACGCAGGCAACATCTATGGCTTCGCTCTGCTGGGCTACATGGTCATGACTCAGGTCATCCCCAGAGTGGCAGCCGCCAGCATCGACGGCACCGGCTCCTATGCCATCGCCTTCGTCATGGCCTTCGTCCTGTGCACCTTGGGTCTGGTCTGCGGCGCGCTGATCCCCAAGCTGGATCGTCCGCTGCTGAAGGACACCGAAGAAGCTTGATCCACTGATTCCATTCCAATCCGGGGGCAGGCGCGCTCCCCCAACCGCCTGCCCCACCGTATCCCTCTGGGAAAGGAGATTTTTGATTATGATCGCATTTGACGCTTATAATGCCCCCCGTATCATCTATGGCGAAGGCGTTTCCAAGCAGGTCGCCACTCTGCTGCAGAGCCTGAACGTGAAGACCGTCATGGCCGTCTATGACGAAGGCATCAAGCAGGTCGGCATCGCTGACTCCGTCCTGACTCCCCTGCGGGAAGCTGGTTTTGTCGTGGAAGAGTTCGGCGGCGTCACCGCTGACCCTCCCGTGGAAATGATCGAAGCGGCTGCGAAGGAAGCAGACGAGAAGAACGTTGACATCTATATCGCCATCGGCGGCGGCGGTGTCATCGACACCACCAAGTGCATGGCTGTCATGCACACCAACCCCGGCCACCTGCTGGACTACGTCCTGGGTGTGGGCAAGCCCATCCCCAACCTCTGCCCCAAGGTCATCGCCATCCCCACCACCTCCGGCACCGGCTCCGAAGTGACCGCACTGTCCATCGTCACCGACACGGAGAGCCAGAGAAAGGTCTGCATCAAGGACGTGGTCAAGATGTGTCCCTACGCTGCTTACCTGGATCCCGCTCTGCTGCTGGGTCTGCCCAAGGGTCTGACCGCCTCTACCGGTATGGACGCTCTGTCCCACGCTGTGGAAGCTTACCTGGTCGGCCGCCACAATGAATTCGCCGATATGTTCTGCGAAAACGCCATCCGCCGTGTCATCAAGTGGCTGCCCGTGGCTGTGGAAGACGGCAAGAACATCGAAGCCCGCGGCCAGATGATGCAGGCTGCTACTTACGGCGGCGCCAGCTTCGCCAGCAGCACCCTCCAGGCAGGTCACGCCATCGCTCATGCACTGGGCGGCGCACTGCACGTACCTCATGGCATCGCTTGCGCTTGGGGTCTGTGCTTCGCCATCCAGCACTGCGGCAAGACCGTCCCCATGGAACGTCTCCAGAAGCTGGCTGACTTCATGAACGTGGACAGCACCGGTCTGGAACGGGAAGCTCTGGTAGACGCCTGCTGCAAGGTGGTCCTGGACATGAACCAGTCCCTGGGCATCCCCACTCCCCAGACCTACGGCATCGGCAGCAAGGAACAGATGGAAGCTGCTTACCACGCTTGCTGGACCAACGAACAGGGCATGCTGGGCGTGGCAGACGTCACCGACCCCGACGAGCTGCATGCTTACTTCGAGACCATGTGGGCTTGGTAAGATCACTTAGAACGAAAAGGAAACAACAATGGGAAGACAAGTCTACGAGAACCTGAAGGTTCTGGATGTCACCAATAACTACGCGGGCCCCATGGCAGGCGCCATGTTGGCTGATTACGGTGCGGAAGTCTGGCACGTGGAAAAGCCGGTGCTGGGCGACGACAACCGCTACTTTCCCCCCATCATCGACGGCATCAGCATCAACTACTGCACCTCCAACCGAGGCAAGAAGTCGGTGGTGCTGGACCTGAAGGACCCCCGCGGGGCGGAAGCCTTCCGGAAGCTGGCGGCGCAAGCGGACGTGCTGCTGGAGAGCTATCGACCTGGGGTCATGAAAAAGCTGGGGCTGGATTATGAGACCCTGAAGGAGATTAATCCCCGTCTCATCTACTGCTCCATCTCCGCCTACGGCCAGGAAGGCCCCTACGCCAACCGACCCGGCTATGACGTCATCGCCCAGGCGGTGTCCGGCATGATGGAGATGACCGGGGAACCGGATGGCGCACCCACCAAGATCGGCTCCGCCATCGGCGACTGGATGGGCGCCCTGAACGCCTTCGGCTGCATCGGCACCGCCCTCTATTACCGGTCTGAGACCGGGGAAGGGCAGCACATCGACATCTCTCTGGCACGGAGCCTGATGTGGATGGCGGCCAAGCTGGATCACGGCATCACCGGCGTGATGCAGACCAGAACGGGCAACCACCACAGCAATCTGGCTCCCTATGGCATCTTCAAGGGCAGGAACAACCAGTCCGTGGTCATCGGCGTGCTCAGCAGCAAGCTGTGGGAGACCTTCTGCAAGGTCATGCAGCGGACTGATCTCATCGACGACCCCCGCTTCGTCAGCAACGACAAGCGTGTAGAGAACAAGCAGCTGCTCATCGAGATCATCGAGGATTGGCTGAGCACCTTCGAACAGGTCAGCGACGCCATCGACCTGCTGATGGTGGCGGGCGTGCCCTGCTCCAAGATCTACAACATGAAGGACATTGACGAGGATCCGCATTTCAACCAGTGCGGCTGGATCGCCGATATGCCTATGGCAGATGGGATGACCACCATCCGCACCCGCCGATTCCCCTCAGACCCCTTCAAATTCTCTGCTTTCGAGCCGGTCTACGGCAAAGCGCCGGCGCTGGGCGAACAGAACCATGAGGTGCTGGAAGCTCTGGGCTTCACGGCGGAAGAGGTGGACGAGATGGAAGCCGAGTGGGAAATGAAGGTCAAAAACAAGTGAGGTAACTCCATGGTGCCCGTCCCAGACGGAGTGCCGTGTCAGATAAAAATTTTTGGAGGTTAATTTATCATGGCAGAACGCAATGTAAAGGAATACATCAACGGTCTGGTTCAGCGTGCAAAAGTTGCGCAGAAGGAATTCGAACGCACCGCTCTGGATCAGCTGACCATCGACAAGGTCGTCCGTGCCATCGGCAAGACCGTGGTGGACGCAAAAGAAGAACTGGCGCTGGAAGCCCATCTGGAGACCAAGTATGGCACCCCTGAGATGAAGGTTTCCAAGATCCTGGCTTCCATCCCCAACCAGTGGAACATCATGCGCGGCAAAAAGTCCGTTGGCTACATTCAGAACCTGCGTGACGAACCCGGCGTCCGCGTCATGGCTAAGCCCATGGGCGTGATCGGCTGCGTTATGCCCAGCACCAACCCCATCATTACCATCGCAGCCAACGGCATGATGGCTGTCAAGTGCAGAAATGCCTGCATCATTGCTCCCCATCCCTCCGCAAAGAACGTCTCTCTGAAGACGGTCAATATGATCCGCGCTGCCATCGAAGAACTGGGCGCTCCCGCTGACCTGATGCAGGTCATCGAACCGGAATATTGCTCCATCGAAGCAACGGATGTCATGCTGGCTGCTTGCGACGCCAACATCGCCACTGGTGGCCCCGGCATGGTCAAGGCTGTCTACTCCTGCGGCCGTCCCGGCTTTGGCGTCGGTCAGGGCAACTGCCAGGAGATCATCTGCGACGACTATGATGACCTGGATCGCATGACCGCTCTGGCAGTGGCCAACCGTTCCTATGACAACGGCGTGCCCTGCACCAGCGAACAGACCATCCATGTGCCCGCATCTATGGAAGAAGAATTCCTGGAAAAGATGCAGAAGAACGGCGCTTATCTGGTAGAAGGCGAAGAACTGATCGAAAAGCTGCGCAAGGTGGTCTTCCCCGATGGCGAACACATCAGCCGTGAGGTTGTTGGCCGTTCTCCTCAGGTCGTCGGCAAGATGATCGGCGTAGAGGTTCCCGAACATTGCAGAGTCCTGATGTGCAAGTACACCGGCTGTGCAGAAGACGATGTCCTGTCCAAGGAAATCCTGTTCCCCTTCGTCCGTTATATCACCTACACTGACTTTAAGGAAACCGTTGCCAAGGCTGTGGCCAACCTGGAAATGGAAGGCGCAGGCCACAACAGCGCCATCTGGACTCACGATCAGGAGAAGATCGAGTACGCCGCACATCTGCTGCCCGTCTCCCGCTTCCAGGTCAACCAGACTCCCTCCGGTATCAACAACGGTATGCCCACTACTCCCACTCTGGGCTGCGGTACCTGGGGCCATAACAGCATCTCCGAAAACCTGGCTTGGTATCACCTGATGAATACCACCCGCGTCACCGTCACTCTGCCCAACAAGCGCGTGTGGCAGGAAGGCGACTGGGATCGCTTTGACGAATGCCCGGTGACCGAAGACTGATCTGACGAGCCAGTAGGATACGCCCCCCTGGCGTGCCCTTGCCCTCAGGCAGGCGTCCCTCCAGCGTGTCTGGCACGGCGGGTTTGACCGCCCGCTGTGCCGGCACAGCGCCTGTTGCGATCAAAACCCCTATCTGAAAATAACTGTTGGAACAAAATAAGGTGAAAAACAATGATGGAACTGAATTTTAAAACCAATGACATCGCATTTGAGGTCAAAGAGCACGTGGCCTATATCCTGCTCAACAAGCCGGAGCAGTACAACCCCATCTCCGCAGAGGCCATGCAGGACTTGTCCCAGTGCCTGACCTACTGTGAGGAGCATGATGACGTCCGAGCCGTGGTCATCCGCGGCGCCGGCGGCAACTTCAGCGCCGGCGGCAACGTGAAGGCCATGAAAGAACGGCTGGACAGCGGGATCAACGTGACCAAGCGTGGTATCCGCAACGGCGGTGAGTTCATCATGCGGCTCAAGACCCTGCCCAAGCCCACCATCGCTTGGGTCGAGGGCGCCGTGGCCGGCGTGGGCATGAGCATCACCCTGGCCTGTGACTTCTCCATCGTGGAGGAGACGGCGAAGATGGTGTTCGCCTTCGTCAACATCGGGTTCGTCCCCGATGGCGGCGTGACCTATATGCTGAGCAGACTGGTCGGCCCCAACAAGGCGGCGGAGCTGCTCATGTCCGGCAAGCGCTTCACCGGCGCACAGGCTCGTGATTGGGGCCTGGTCACCGAGGCTGTGCCGAAGGAACAGCTGGAAGAGACCGTCCGTGGCTACATCAAAAAGTACGCCAACGGCCCCAGCGTGGCCTATGCGCAGATGAAACGCCTGCTGTTCAACGCAGCCTTCCCAGAGTTGAATGCTTGTATGCAGAACGAAGTGGAAGCGCAGTATGTTTGCAGCCTGACCGAAGATCATCGGGAGGCGCTGACTGCGTTCGTGGAAAAGCGGAAACCGGTTTTCCAGGGACGCTGAAACCAAGGCAGATCAATCAAATTATAATAGAAAGAGGTGCAGCAATATGAGTAAATATCAGCTGATGACCCGTGACCAGGAAGATCTGGTGGAAATGATCCATGCGTTCATGCGCAAGGAAGTGGACCCCTATGTAGCAGAGTACGATGAAAAGGGCATCTGCCCCATCGACACCGTCCGCAAGCTGATGGACCTGGGCTTCTGGGGCATCGACGTGCCGGAAGAATACGGCGGCGCTGGCCTGGACGTGACCACCATCATGTATATCCGGGAAGCTATGGCCTATCATGACGCTGGTTTCGCCAACACCTTCAGCGGCCAGACCTTCGGCTACAAGCCCGTCATGCTGGCTGGCACCGAGGAACAGAAGAAGAAGTGGGGCGAACGCCTGGCTAACGGCTCCTTCTGGTCCATGTGCATCACCGAGCCCCAGTCCGGCTCCGACGCAGGCAACTGCAAGACCAAGGCCATCAAGGACGGCGACGAATACGTTCTGACCGGCAGCAAGTGCTTCGTCACCAACGGCGGCATTTCCGACATCTACACCGTCACCGCAGCCACCGACCCCTCCAAGGGCAGCAAGGGGATCTCCCTGTTCATCGTCGAGCGCGATATGCCCGGCCTGTCCGTGGGCAAGCACGAGAACAAGATGGGCATCCGTACATCCAACACCACCGAGATCGCCCTGGACGAAGTCCGTGTTCCCGCAGAAAACATGATCGGCCCGGAAAACAGCGGCTTCAAGACCATCATGAAGATGCTCTCCCGCACCCGTCCCACCGGTGTCGCTCCCGCAGTGGGCGTGGCACAGCGTGCTCTGGATCTGGCTCTGGAATACTCCAGAACCCGCCTGTCCTTCGGTCAGCCCATCGGCAACCTGGAAGGCATCCAGTTCAAGCTGGCGGACATGGAGATGAAGCTCCAGTGCTGCCGCTCCCAGCTGGCTTACTCCGCCGCTCTGGTGGACCGCGGCATCTATGACACCCTGGTCGGCTCCTGCACCAAGTGCTTTGTCTCGGAAGCAGTCCTGGACATCTGCCTGCAGGCCCAGCAGATCTATGGCGGCTACGGCTACTCCAAGGAATATCCCCTGGAAAAGCTGGTCCGTGATGCCCGTATCTTCTCCATCTATGAAGGCTCCAGCGAGATCCAGCGCTACATCATCGGCAAGACGCTGGTCGGTAAGATCTAAGGAGGAAAGAACAGATGAATATTCTGGTTTGTGTCAAACAGGTACCGGATACCACTGCGGTCAAGATCGATCCGGTCACCAATACGCTCATTCGTGCCGGCGTGCCCAGCATCCTGAACCCCTTTGACGGGTTTGCGCTGGAAATGGCACTGCAAATGAAGGACAAGACCGGCGGCACCGTCACCGTCATGTCCATGGGCCCCGCCCAGGCAGAGGACGTGCTGCGGGAAAGCCTGTCCGTTGGGGCAGACGAAGCCTACCTGGTCTCCGGCCGGGAATTCGGCGGCTCGGACACCCTGGCCACCAGCTACATCCTCTCCTGCGCCGTCAAGGCCGTTGAGGAAAAGCGCGGCGAGAAGTTCGACGTCATCTACTGCGGCAAGCAGGCCATCGACGGGGACACCGGTCAGGTCGGTCCCGAAATGGCAGAACACCTGGGCTACACCCAGATCACCTACGCTACCGAGCTGGTCGCCTGTGAAGGGGACAAGGTCCAGGTGCGCAAGGAGACCGCGGACGGCTACGACGTGCTGGAAGCAGCGCTGCCGGTGGTCATCTCCGTGACCAAGACCCCCTTTGAGCTGCGTTACCCCACCGTGAAGAAGCGTCTGGCTGCTAACCGCGCTCAGATCCCCACCATTACCCCCCAGGACATGGAAGGCCAGATCGACCTGAGCCGTGCCGGCCTGAAGGGTTCCCCCACCAAGGTCAAGAAGAGCTTCACGCCCCAGCATAACAAGAACTGTGTCGTCGTGGAAGAGGATACCCTCTCCGCCAGCGCAGTCAAACTGGTTGCCCTGCTGAGCGACGACAAGAAGATTTAAGGAGGCCAGCGATGATGGATTTTACGGAATACAAAGATATTTGGGTATTTATTGAGACGGATGACGGCAAAGCCGCCAGCGTCGGCCTGGAACTGCTCAACCCCGCGGCTCAGCTGGCCCACAAGACCGGTCAGCAGGCCGTAGCAGTCATCCTGGGCAAGGACAATGCAGAAGCAGAGAAGGAAGCAGCCGCCTATGGTGCGGACAAGATCCTCTCTGTGGAAGACCCCGCCTATGAACACTACACCACCGACGCCTATGCCTACGGCATGGTCAAGCTGGTGGAAGAGTACAAGCCCTCCATCCTGATGATCGGCGCCACCATCATTGGCCGTGACTTCGGTCCCCGCGTCTCCTGCCGGGTCAAGACTGGCCTGACCGCAGACTGCACTTCCCTGGATATCACGGAAGAGGGCGTCATGGGCTGGACCCGTCCCGCCTTCGGCGGCAACCTGATGGCCACCATCATGTGCGAGAACACCCGTCCCCAGATGGGCACCATCCGCCCCGGCGTCTTCAAGAAGGCCGCTCCCCAGGAAGGGAAGGCTCCCGAAGTCGTCAAGGTCTCCATCCCCGTCCCCGCAGACATCATCCGCACCAAGCTGGTGGAATCCATCAGCGAAGTGGCAGCAGAGATGATCAAGCTGGAAGACGCTGAGATCATCGTCTCCGGCGGCCGCGGTGTCGGTGGCCCGGAAGGCTTTGAAAATTACATCAAACCCCTGGCAGACGCTCTGGGCGGCGCTGTGGGCGCTTCCCGTGCCGCCGTGGACTCCGGCTGGATCCCCCACGTCCATCAGGTCGGCCAGACCGGTAAGACGGTCGCTCCGAAGCTGTACATCGCCTGCGGCATCTCCGGCGCCATCCAGCATCAGGCTGGTATGAGCGGCTCCGACTGCATCGTGGCCATCAACAAGGACCCCGACGCACCTATCTTCAGCATTGCCGACTACGGCATCGTGGGCGACCTGTTCCAGGTCCTGCCCATCATGACCCAGGAAATCAAAAAGCTGAAGGGGGAATAACCCCCTTCAGCCCCGTGCGAACCTGTTACGAACAACTCATTTCTTAAATCCTCCTATTTTTATACAGAAACCAACTACACACTCCTCCTGAAACGAACAATTTTACGATATATTATAATGGGAATATGCGAACGCAGCCTGTGCTTCACTGTCACACAGGCTGCGTTTTGCGTTTTTTTCGGGCGGTCATCGGAAGATAGAGCGGATGAGCAGCCAAATACCCCAGATGAGAAGGACAACGGGCAGGATGCCGATGACCAGGTTCAGGACGGAGTTCAAGATGGTGTAGCGCATGTTCCAAAGTCCGATGGCGGCGATGACCACCAGCACGAACACCACCACCCGGAACACCGTCCCCCAACGGAGGCTGGACAGGCGATCCCAAAAGGCCGCCCGCCGGTACTGCCGCTCCAACCGCCGCTGCTGCCGTTCCAGCTCTCGTAGCTCCGCTTCGTAGGGGTCAGGCTGGCGGGTGGGCTGGCGGCGAGGAGGCTCCTGTTGCGGCGGGGAACGCCGGGCGGATGCCACTGTGGGGATGTCTGTCGGGGCGCTGCTGCCCTGGAACTGGGAGAAGAAATCCACTCCACCTTGGGGCGGTTCCGGCGCAGACGGTTCTGCCGCAGGGGGCGTGGGGATGGGCTGGGTCTGCTGCTGTTCCTCCTGGTAGGCCCGGAGCATGGCTTCGAAGGGGTCGGCGGGGGGTTCCTGAGTATCTCGCCGGCCTTGAGGAGCCATAGTGTAGCCGTCAGCCAGCAGGTCGGCGTCAGGGCGGTCGTCTCGGATGGTCGGGCCGCCACAGAAGGGGCAGCTGACCCGTTTTTTGGAGAAAAGATAGCGGCAATCGTCACATCGAATAGCCATAGCGCACCTCCTAAAGGGTAAAGTGTTGGACGAGGATGGGGATGGGGTGGTTCTTGCCGTACACTAGGCAGCCGTCCCCCAGTCGGGTCAGCTCCTCCGGGTTGACCACTGCCTGCTGCACCTCCCGCTGTGCCATGCCGTGGCCGTGGGAGGCGAAGATACGGAATGGCTCCCGGTGCCGGTCGGCGTGCCGCTCCGTCACCTGCCGGTAGTATTGTCCGATGCCGGCAGAGAAGGGGGCGGCGGCCAGGGTGGAGGAACAGGCGAAGACGAAGAGCTCTTGCAGCTGCCCGAACAGGGCGGCTTGGGTGCGGTCGGATGCGTCGGTCTGCACGGCGCTGGACAGGTCCTCTGCCAGGATGCCGGTGGCGTAGTTCATGCCACTGTGCTCCTGGAGGAAGAGGGCTTGGAAGCGGGGGCTGTTGGGCAGGGTGATGCCGCTGGTGACCAGCAGATAGGGGGTGTTCCGGTCGTTGAGGGCTTGCAGCTCGGTGGCAAGATAGTCCAAGATTTCTGACCGGCTGCCGGGGACATAGATGCTGATGAGGCTCTTTTCACTCACCGCCTGGGTCAGGCTCAGCTTGGTGTGTCCAGCAAAACCGCGAGGCGTCCACAGGCATTTGTTCATAGCCTGGGCAAAGGCGCGGACGGCGTGGAAGGCCTTCTGTTGGCTGCCGCTCTGGGAGAGCCGTCCCATAAGCTGGCTGGACAGGGGCTGAGGCAGGAAGGCCAGCACGTTCCGTTCCAGGTCGGCGTAGGGCATCCGGGTCAGCTCCAGCAGCAAGTCCAGGTTGTAGGGGGAAGCGCCGAAGGGGGCAGGGTGCTTGGAGAACTGGAAGCGCAGGATCTCCAGGTAGTCAGACAGCACCGACCGCACCGCCTGGGTCTCCGAGCGGAAGCCGTCGTCGCTGACGGGACAGAGGATGTCCAGTACATAGCTGGCGGACAGTCCGTAGAGCGGGTCGTAAAAGGCGTTGGCGGCGCCGTTGGGGTTGGCTAGGTACATTTGGAACTGTGCCGGCAGGCGGCGGAGGAGGGGATTGCGGTCATAGATGCGGCCGAGACGCCCTTCCAGCTGCGGGTCGTTGTGGATCAAGACCACCCCCCGTTTGCCGCAGCAGCGCTCCATTTCGTGCAGCCCCACCGCCTCCCGCTGCTGCCGGGCGCCGCAGAAGGCGGCGAAATTGGCCACGCTGTGCTGCGGGGAGCGCACCTCCTGGAGGGAGAGGCGCTGTACCTGGTCAAGGGTGCGGAAATGATGGATATGAGCCATAAAATCACCTCAAATAGGGGTCTTTTTCGAAGAAAAAGAGAAATGGTTCCGCCTGGGAGGCCAGTCCCACCACGGCGTGTCCCGGCTGTAATTGCTGAATGTGCCAGTGCTCCACGCTGAATCCGTCCCGCTCCCGGTCGATGGGAGTGTGACTGCCGTTTTCGTACCGGTAGGCGGTGACGTTGGGGCCGAAGAGCCGGGTCACGTAGTCGCGAGAGGCGTAGTCGCCGGTGTTCAGAGCGATGACCGAGCCGAAGCCGCCCAGGATGACCTGACCGGCCTCCTGGCCGTAGGTGGCGTAGATCTGTCCCACGCTCTGTAGTCCCGCTACCACGGACACTTTTTTGCTGCGGCCAAAGTTCAGGGCGTCCTCCAGGTGGGTCACCTTGGGCAGCAGTTTCAGCTCGTCCAGGAACACATGGGTGTGCCCGTTGGACTCAGTGCTCAGCGCCTCCTTCAGCGCCAAGTCCACCAGCAGCCGGTACATGGGGGTCATGACCTCACCAAGTGCCAGGTCGTACAGGAGGAAGATGCTCCGTCCGCCCTTTTGACGGATGGCCTGGCGGATGGAGAAGGAGGGGTGCGTGGGGGAGGGCTTTTGGCAGAAGACGCCTTGAAAGCAGTCGTAGAGCATACTCCGCAGCTCGCCGAACACGCCCAACGCCTGGTTGCTGGAGCCGTCGCCGATGTAGGAGATGAGCCCGTGCATATCCGGGTAGATGCGAAAATACTGGGCGAACTGGGCGGGGGTCTTGCGGAGCAGGAAGGCGATGAAGTCGGCGTTGTTCAGCTGACTCGCCCAGCGCTCCGGGGCGTCCCGGTGGCGGCGGATGAAGTAGATGACCATGTTGGCAAAGATGTCCCGGGCGGCGTTGGCGAAGAAGGGTTGGGTCTGGGAGCCCCGCCCCTGAAAGAGCACGTTGGCGATCTCTCGCGCGTTGCCCTCGTAGTCCACCGGGTCGTTCCCGTCCGCCAGCACCTCGTCAAAGAGGTTCCAGGTGACGCTGCGCTTCCGGTAGTGCCGGTCGTTGCCCAGGATATAGTCGCCGTCCTGGTAAAAGCCCGGATGGGTGATGTAGTCCCCCTTGGTGTCAAAGATGAGACTCACCCCGTCCCGCTGGCCGGAACGGTTCCAGTGGAGGGCTTGGGCGACGATCTGGTTGAGGACGTTGGTCTTGCCGCTGCCGGCGCCGCCTAGGAGCAGGAGGTTCTTAAAAACCGTCGGCTCGTCGATGGCGAAATGCCGTCCGGTGCTCTGGTCGCGGAACAGGAACCGAGGCGGGTCGCTGGTGGGGCGATACTGCCCCTGCTGGACGGAATAGCCATATAGATTGGTCTCGCGCATCACTGCCATGGTGGTTCCTCCTGTTTGGTGTTATGGCGTGTAGTCGTCATCATTGTTCAGGGACGCTCCGTCGTCGCCCAGAGCGGTGCCGCCCAGGCTCAGGCCGATGCCAGCCCCGGCACCTTTGCCGTCACCCAATCCATCGTCCAGCCCATCGTCCTGGATGGTTCCGCCAGATTCTCCTGCGGAAGGGTCGGCGTCCACCTCACCACCGCCGTCGTCATAGTCTGCCTCGCTGCCAGACAGCTCCACGGCACCGCCCGACTCCATCCCGTCCTCAGTGGACAGGTCAGCGGCCTCGCCGGGTTCTGAGGTCAGACCGTCGTCGGTCTCCTCCGATGTTGCGGTGGACTCCTCTGTCTCCTGAGACTCCTGGGTCTCCGTCGTCTCCGGCGGGGCGGCGGCGTGGGCTTCCGGGTTGGTGCCGGCAGCTAGGGCGCTGACCGCTTCGGGGGAGTTGGACAGGTCTACCGACGAGTGGATGCCGTAGTTTTCACACAAGTCGTAGATGGCCTGATAGCTGGCGCTGGTGTTGCTGCGCACCACGTTGTCCTCCCGGTCTTGGATGACGGTGGCTAGGGTCTGTTCGATGTTGGGGTCGTTGTAGTGCCGAGCGGCGTCGGACAGGGCGGTCTGGAAGGAGTCGTTCCGGGCGGCGGTGAAGTAGTCCAGTCGTGCTGGGTCGAACTTGCCGGTGGCTTGCTCGTAATCGGACAGGGCTTGCAGGGTGCGGCTCTGACCGACGGCGTAGGCTTCCTTTTCGATGCCCTGGATGCGGTACAGGTCCCAGTCCATGCTGGGGGTGATATAGGTTTCCGGAACCTGCCCCAACTGGGTCTGGACGCCGTGGGTGCCTTCGTGATACACGGTGTCCAACGTGTTCCAACTGGGGGCTAGGGCGTCGATGCGGCCCTCCACCCGGTTCCCGTTTTCATCGGTGAAATGGGTGCAGAACTGGCCGTCCCGCACCAGGTAGGTGTTCAGCCGGATGGTGCTGCCGAACTGCTCCCCGTAGGCGCTGCCCTCCATGGGGTGATGGGTGATGAGGCAGGGTTCCACGTCGTGCTCGGCGGCGTAGCGGTTGGCCACCTCCTGACAGGCGTCCAGACGCTCCTCGAACGACAGACCCGCCCACTGTGCCGAGCTGAACAGGGCGTTGAGCTGTCCTTGGGTCAGGGTGTCGTACCGGGTCTCGTATCCTCCTGTGTAACTCATGGGATCACCGCCGTAAGATCAGTGCCTTGCCGTTTTGGGGGTCCTTCAGGTAGGCGTCCATGAGGAGGACAGCCTGAAGGTAGCTGCACCCGTGGCGCATGGCTTGGATGAGCAGGAGGGAGAACTCACCGTGCTGGAACTGCTGGGG
>CAKTQP010000028.1 GCA_934597165.1 uncultured Oscillospiraceae bacterium | reverse complement strand
CAGACTGCGGCGGCATGACCCGGCGCAAGGCCGGGTATTTGGGGAGTTGTTCCGCCAGGGGCGGGAGTTGCACCCGCACCCCGACATGATACCGCCGGAGAGGATACCGGCGGGCTGGAAGCCTCAAAAGAAGATAAAAAATAGGAGTTTTTATAACATGAGGAAAAGAAAGAGGTTAAACTGTGTAGGTAGGTTCAAAATGAGTATAGTTGGCTTCCAGCGACGGGTCGAGTTCAGGGTAACGACCCGTTTCGGCCGGACGCGATCCGGCTCTCATCAGGCTGGGTATCGGGTTGTGACAGCTTGTCCATTCCCGTCACTCCCGTGCCGCCGCACAACGGCGGGCCATCCGGCCCACCGTCAGGTGGGTGCGCTGATACATATCATGGAGCGTGCGATTCACCTGTGCTGCCTTCGCCCGCTGGGCAATGGCGGCATCCAGCGGCTTTCGGTACTCGGCGAAGCGCTCACAGGTGTCGTGGCAGATGGCCTGCCGGTCGGCGCAGTCCATACAGGGACACTTCATCGCCTTACTCCCATGCGCCGTCTCTGACCAGCTCCGTCTTCCGCCGGATGCCCCGGTAGGCAGTCATGGCCACCGCAAACAGCAGCACCCCACCGCCCAGCAGGATGGCTCCCGCCTGATAGCGCTCCAAAATGCCGCAGGCGATGCCAGCACAGCTGGCCACAAAGCCCAGCAGACCCGCCATGTCGCCGATCAGCGCGAACTTCTTGCTTTTTTCGTTCATGATGTTTCCTCCGTTCTCTCGAATCGTATAGTTGCTTCCAACGACGGCAGTGAGGAGGACTGCCGTTTCGGCCGGGCGCAACCCGGCACTCATCAGGTTGGATCACAGGTAGATGCCCGCATCAGCACAGTTGTGGATGATGCGCCAGGCCACCTTCTGGACTTCCCGCACACGTCTCTCCCGCTCTTCCGGGGTGAGATTGCGACAGTAGTTGTCGGCGATATGTACCGTCACACCGTTGGACGTTACAATGGTCTTCACCACGTGGGGGACGATATATTCTTTCTGTTTTCTCATCCGATCACCTCCGGTTGAGTTTATGTGCATCCGCTTGTCCGGGATGCTTCAATTGATTGCTTGCACCAACGCCATCAGTAGCCCTCCACCAATACCCACGAGCACCGCGGCAATCAGTACATTAGGCTTCACTTACATCATCTCCCTTCATCTTGGCTTCCGCTCCTTGTCCTCTCCCCCACGTTGTGGTAAAATACAGCAGAAAGGGGGTGAATCAAGTGAACGAAGATCAGATCTATGCAGACATCTACGAAGAACTCGCGATGCTCTATATGCATCACCAGGATTTGAACGGAAAAACTCCCGGTGAAATTTATCAGATGTTCCGCAGTGCATACGACGAAATCCGTAAAGCAGAAGAGCGTCACGCAAACGAAGAGCGTAATCGTACTTCTGACTATGTAGAATAATTTCACCCCTAGAGCGCAGAGAGAGCATGGCAGTGCTTTCCCTGCGCTTTCTGTTTTCAGAATTTAAAACGGTCATAGATTTCAAGGGTTTTCCGGGCAGCATGGTATCTCTCCTCTGCCTCTTCCGTTTCCTTCGCTTTCTCAGGGTCATTGCACTCCTTGAGATTCCGCCATTCCTCCTCAGCATCCTTTGCCCGTTTCGTCAATGCTAATCTGACTCGGTAAATTTCATATGCGGTCATGTTCTCACCTCCCCTCTCATATTGCCCCAGCTCCTACCCCGCTTCCTGGCACTGGTCAGCTCGCTTCTTTTTCTGCTTCATGCTCCTTAACGTCAGAGATAGACTCCAATGCTCTCATTCCAGCGGAAACGAGTTCACGAATCATATCAGACTGTGTGCTATCAAAGAACATCTTTTTCTTGAACCTCGTCAGAAGAACTTCCATTTCAGGGGTAACAACAAAGGTCAATCGTTTCATCGTAGTAGCCATAAAAGCACCTCCTTTCCTTTGGGTCTGAACCTCTGAACTTGTCTGCATTATAGTTCAGAACCTATGAACTTGTCAAGCGTTTTTTGTTTGCACCTTGACAGAACGTCTGAACCTGTGCATAATATGAACTGCAAGGAGGTGAAAACATGCCTACTCAAAAACCTCGCTATACAGTCATTGTTGATGAAGAAATGCTGAAAAAAATTGACGATTATCGCTTTGAGAATCGCTTTCCCAGCAGATCAGCTGCAACAATAGAACTCATAAAATTGGGAATGAAGCAACTTGAAAAAGAACAAGCAGCAAAGAAAAAAGAGGAATCGGACACCTAAAATTATACAAAATACTGGGTACACAAATCAGGACTAAACTAGCGCAATACAAAAACATGTACAATCGTAATTTGTCATTTCTACGAATATCATGTAACATGGAAGCATATTCCGTTGTAACATACATACGGGAAATTTGTGAAATGATTGGAGAAACGAGAAATGAGAAAGATGTGGACTCTCCTGCTGGCACTTGTGATGGTGCTGAGCCTGGCCGCCTGTGGTGGCAGCGGCACAACAAGCCAGAACACGGACAAAGCTGCGACCAGCACCGCCGCGGATGCTGCTGACAGCAAGGATGCCAAAAAGGCTGATAAGACTGACGAAAAGCTCTCCGTTGAACGGGAATCTGCGCTGAATAAGGCAGAGGAGTACCTGAATATGATGGCTTTTTCCCACGACGGCCTGATCGACCAGCTGAAGTTTGAAGGCTTTTCTGAGGAAGATGCAACCTATGCGGCAGATAACTGTGGTGCTGACTGGCAGGAACAGGCTGACAAGAAGGCCAAAGAATATCTGGGAACGATGGCATTTTCCCATGATAGTCTGATCAAGCAGTTGGAGCATGAGAAGTTCTCCAATAAGGACGCAACCCACGCAGCGGATAACTGTGGCGCTGACTGGAACGAGCAGGCCGCAAAGAAGGCGAAGGAATATCGTAACACCGGTTCTTTCTCCCATAAGCAGCTGGTCAGTCAGCTGGAATTCGAAGGATTCACTTCTGAACAGGCGGAATACGGCGTCTCTCAGGGTGAATGATACAATACTTAGCGCAATACAAAACGCCCCAGTGATCTCACTGGGGCGCTGTTATCATATAAGAACAATTTGCAAATAAAAATACAACAAGGAGGAAATGCCATGCCCTACGCAATCTATCTCAGAAAGAGCCGCGTCGACCTAGAAGCGGAAGCCCACGGCGAAGGCGACACCCTGGCCAGGCACCGAAAGACTCTGCTGGCGCTGGCGGCGGCGCAGCAGCTGAACGTGACCCACATCTACGAAGAAGTGGTCTCCGGCGACACCATCGCCGCCCGTCCCCAGATGCAGCAGCTGCTGGCGGACGTGGACGAAGGGCTGTGGGAGGGCGTGCTGGTGATGGAGGTGGAGCGTCTCGCCCGTGGTGACACCATCGACCAGGGCATCGTCGCCCAGGCCTTCAAGGTCACCGACACCAAGATCATCACCCCCCTGAAATCCTACGACCCCAACAATGAGTTCGATGAGGAATACTTCGAGTTCGGTCTCTTCATGGCACGCCGGGAGTACAAGGTCATCAACCGCCGGTTGCAGCGTGGCCGCCTGGCGTCGGTGAAGGAAGGCAAATGGGTGGGCAACACGCCGCCCTACGGCTATCGCCGGGTGAAGCTGTCCCAGGACAAGGGCTTTGGCCTGGAGCCGGACCCGGAGACCGCCCCGGTGGTGCGGAACATTTTTATGTGGTACGTGGAGGGGCGCTCCGACGGCACGGTCATCCACCCCATGGGCTTGCAAGCCATCTGCACCAAGCTGAACCAATCCGGCATCCCGTCCCCGTCCCGCCAGACCTGGACCGCCTCCACGGTGCGGGATCTGTTGCAGAATCCGGTCTACTGCGGCCTCATCCGCTGGGGCTGGCGGAAGCAGCAGAAAACCTACAACAAAGCCACCGGCACCTGGCAAGCCTCCCGCAGCCGTGCCGCTTTTGGTGAATACCCGGTCTACCAGGGACTCCACGAACCGCTGGTGACCCGGGAATGTTGGGACGCCGCCCAAGCCAAATTCGCCATCCACCCCAGCCGTCCCGGCCCCAAGCAGATGGAGCAAAAAAACCCATTGGCCGGACTGTGCTACTGCTCCGTGTGCGGTCGAGCCATGGTGCGCAGACCGTATAAGTCCATCCCGCCCCAGCTCATCTGCGCCTACCCCACCTGTCCCACCAAGGGTTCCTACCTGAGCATGGTGGAAGAAGCTGTGTTGGAAGCGTTGGAAAATACCCTGAACGAACTGCGCCTAGGCGCGGATCCCGTCGGCGCTGCCCTGCCTACCGGTGACCGGGAGACGTTGGCTATGGGGCTGGCCGCCCAGGAGAAGGAACTGGAACAGGTGCAGGCCCAGCAGATGAAGCTCTACGACTTCCTGGAGCGTGGCATCTACACCGAACAGGTCTTCCTGTCCCGAAGCGCTACCTTAGAAGCCCGCCGAGTGGAAGCCCAAGCGCAGATCGACCAGCTCACCCAGCAGCTGGACACCATCGACCGGGCAGAGCGCTCCCGCCGAGAGCTGGTGCCCAAGATCCAGCACGTGCTGGACACCTACAACGACTGCCAGTCAGTGAAAGAGAAACACGCCCTGCTCAAGACCATCCTCCAGCGCATCGAATACTCCAAAACCACCGGCGGACGCTACCAGCCGTCCGATATGCAGATCATGCTCTTCATGCACTTGCTTTAATTTGCACCATTACCGACAATTCTCCGGAGCTAAAGAGCTGGGCCATCTCGAGATGGTCGCCACCATCGTCCACCAGCTCACCCGGAACCTGACCGAAGACCAGATCCTAAACAGCGGCTTCGCCCCCTATTTTGTAGACCACACCGTGGGCATCTACCCCACCGCCGCCTCCGGCTTCCCCTGGTCGGCGGGGAGTATGCAGTCCACCGGCGACGTGATCGCTGACTTGACCGAAGACCTGGCCGCCGAGCAGAAGGCGCGGCTGACCTATGACAATATCCTCCGGCTCAGCGACGACCCGGACGTAACCGACGCCATCCGCTTCCTGCGGGAGCGGGAGATCGTCCACTTCCAGCGCTTCGGCGAGGCGCTCGAATTGGCCAAGGCCAAGATGAATCAGAAAAATGTCTACCTCACCAACCCGGCATTCGACCGGAAGTAAGGTAGTTTCGATAGAGAAAAAGCACGGCTCGTTGAGCCGTGCTTTTGTTTTGGCATTTTCTTGACTTATTTCGCCTTGTGCTTGCCCAGGTAAGCTTCCTTGACCTTTTCGTTGGCCAGCAGCTCAGCACCGGTGCCGCGCATGGTGATGTTGCCGGTCTCCAGCACGTAGGCAAGGTCGGCGGTCTTCAGTGCCATGTTGGCGTTCTGCTCGATGAGCAGGACGGTGACGCCCTGGTTGTTGATCTCCTTGATGATGGAGAAGATGTCCTGCACCACCAGCGGTGCCAGACCCAGGGACGGTTCGTCCAGCATCATCAGCTTGGGACGGCTCATGAGGGCACGACCCACCGCCAGCATCTGCTGTTCACCGCCGGACAGGGTGCCGGCAGCCTGCCAGCTCCGCTCCTGGAGGCGGGGGAACAAGGAGTAGACCCACTCGATGTCCTTCTGGATGCCTTCCTTGTCCTTGCGCAGGTAAGCGCCGATCTTCAGGTTTTCCAGCACCGTCAGGTCAGCGAACACCCGCCGTCCCTCCGGGGACATGGCGATGCCTTCGCTGATGATCTGGTCGATGGACATACCGATCAGCTCCTTGCCGTTCCACTGGATGGAACCGCTCTGCGCCTTGACCAGGCCGGTGATGGTGCGGAGCATGGTGGATTTGCCAGCGCCGTTGGCGCCGATCAGGGTGACGATCTGGCCGTCAGGCACTTCCAGGGAGATGCCGCGCAGGGCCTGGATGCCGCCGTAGGCGACGTGAAGGTTTTCAATTTTAAGCATCGTCAGCCACCCCCAAATATGCGTCGATGACGCGCTGGTTGTTCTGGATCTCATCCGGCGTACCGTCTGCGATGAGCTTGCCGAAGTCCAGCACGTAGATGCGGTCGGAAATATCCATGACCAAGTCCATATGGTGCTCGATCATGAAGACGGTCAGCTTGAAGTCATCCCGGATGCGGCCGATGAACTCGGTCAGCTCATTGGTCTCCTGGGGATTCATACCGGCAGCCGGTTCGTCCAGCAGCAGCAGGGACGGCTCGGACGCCAGGGCGCGGGCGATCTCCACGCGACGCTGCTCACCGTAGGGCAGCGAGGTGGCCAACTCGTCCCGCACATCGTCCAGACCCAGCACGTGGAGCAGCTCCGCGCACTCTTCCCGCTGCCGCTTCTCCTCCGCCTTGTTCATGCGGAAGGTGGCAGAGAGCATCCCGGCGTGGACGCGGCAGTGCTTGGCGATGAGGACGTTTTCGAAGACGGTCTGGGACTTCCACAGACGGATGTTCTGGAAGGTACGGGCGATGCCCAGCTTGGTGACCTTATCGGGGGTGGGCTGGAGCACGTGGGTGTACTCCCCTGCGTGCTCGCCCTTGTACAGCTTCTTCATCTTGCCCTGGGGGTGATTCTCGATGATCTTGTTCCCCTGGAAGTAGACGGAGCCGTTGGTGGGGGCGTAGACGCCGGTGATGACGTTGAAGGCGGTGGTCTTACCAGCGCCGTTGGGGCCGATGAGGGAGACGATCTCGTCCTGATTGACCTCCAGGTTCATATTGTCAACGGCCACGACGCCGCCGAACTGCATGGTTACATTTTCCACACGGAGGACGTTTTCACTCATTTCACTGCCTCCTTTTTCTTCTCTTTCCGGCGCTGGAGTTTCGCTTTCCAATCCCGGAACTTATCCGGCAATTCCTTATCCCCCATCAGACCCTGACGGAAGAACAGGACGATGACCATGATGACCACGGCGAAGACGACCTTCCGGAAGCCGCCGCGGAAGAGGAAGATGCCCAGGGACTCGTCGTCCAGGAAGCGCAGCCACCATTCGTTGCAAGCGGTGAACAGGAAGCTGGCGATGACGGAGCCGGAGATGGAGCCGATGCCGCCGATGACGACGATGAGCAAAATTTCGTAGGTCATGTTGGTCTTGAAGTTGTTGGCCTGAGCCATGCACTGGTACATGGCCAGCAGACCGCCGCCAATGCCGGCGAAGAAGGAGCTGACCACGAAGGACATCATCTTATGCCGGGACAGGTTGACGCCCATGGCCTCTGCTGCCACTTCGTCGTCACGGATGGCCTTGAAGGCACGGCCGTAGGTGGAGTTGATCAAAAGCACGATGAGGGCGATGCAGACGCCGGCCACCAGGAAGTAGGCCACAGTGGAGTTGAAGTACGGGAACCCGCCCAGGACGTTTGCGCCGTTGGTGAGGGGGCCCAGCTTATCCCACTGGAAGATGGCGCGGATGATCTCCGCAAAGCCCAGGGTGGCGATGGCCAGGTAGTCGCTCTTCAGGCGCAGGACGGGCAGGCCGATGAGCCAGGCAAAGAGGGCTGCCACCAGGCCGCCCAGGATGAGGGCGATGACCATACCGATGACGGAACCGGCGCCGGTGGTGCCGAAGATGTCCGACAGGGAGAACTTGATCCAGTGCTCGCCGCTGAACATCCGATAAACGCTCTCGCGGGAGGCTTCCGGGACCATGATGATGGCGTAGGTGTAAGCGCCCAGCAGCATGAAGCCTGCCTGACCCAGAGAGAACAGGCCGGTGAAGCCGTTGAGCAGGTTCATGGAGACGGCCACCAGTGCGTAGACGGCGGTCTTCTTCAGGACCGGGAACAGGATGGAGGAAGACGGGACGACTCGCTCCAACACGAACAAAAAGATATAAAACAGGACGATGGCCAACATGGTGCGCAGGGTCTTGGCTTTTTTATTTGTCATTTCCATACCCTCCTTACACCTTATCTGTGACCTTCTCACCGAACAGGCCGGTGGGCTTGACACAGAGGACGACGATCAGCAGGGCGAAGGTGAACGCATCGGAGAAGGTGGTCCAACCCAGGCCCTTGATGATGTTTTCGCAGATACCAATGATGAACGCGCCGATGACCGCACCGGGGATGGAGCCGATGCCGCCGAAGACCGCAGCCACGAAGGCTTTCAGGCCGGGCATGGCGCCGGAGGTGGGGACGACGGACTGATAATTGGTGAAGTACAGCAGGGACCCGATGGCAGCCAGGAAGGTGCCGATGACGAAGGTCATGCTGATGACGTTGTTGATCTTGATGCCCATCAGCTGGCTGGTCTCGAAGTCACGGGAGACAGCGCGCATGGCCATACCGATCTTGGTGTGGTTGATGAGCTGGGTGAGGATGACCACCAGGATGATGGTCAGGATGGGGGTGATGATGGTGACCCACTTGGTGGAAGCGCCAGCGATGGTGACGTTGGCGGAGAGGCCGGGGATCTGGGGATAGACCTTGGCCAAGCCGCCGGTGACGTACAGAGCCAGGTTCTGGAGCAGATAGCTCACGCCGATGGCGGAGATCATGACCGACATTCTCGGTGCGGTCCGCAGGGGTTTATAGGCCACCTTTTCGATGGCCACACCCAGGATGACGGTCAGGATGATGACCAGTGGGATAGAGATGTACAATGGCAGAGCGGTGGTTGCGTAGACCATGACCAGACCCGCCACCATGAACACGTCACCGTGTGCGAAGTTGATCAGGCGCAGGATGCCGTATACCATCGTGTAGCCGATGGCGATCAGAGCGTACTGGCCGCCTACGGAGATACCTGCCAATAGGAAGGGCAGGTTTTCCTGAATAAAGCTCATGTTGTTCCTCCTCGGAAGAATGGTTTGCGTGCGCGGCTGCGCCGCCCCGATCAGAGGCAAACGCATGGACGGCGGGGACCGTCAGGCCCCCGCCGCGTGAAATACTTGTGTGTGTGCCGACGTAGATCGCGTTTTAGACCTGGATCTTATTCGTCCATGGTGACGGAGCCGCCGCCGACCCAAGTGCCGGTCTTGGTGTCAACAGTCTTGACGTAAGCGGTCTTGACCTTTGCGTCGCCGGTCTCGTCGAAGGAGATGGTGCCGGTGATGCCGTCATAGGAGACGGAGGGCAGAGCCTTCATGACTGCTGCGGGATCGGTGCTGCCAGCTGCCTTCAGAGCTTCCAGAGCGACCATGTATGCGTCATAGCCCATGACGGTGACAGCGGACAGGGTGTCGTTGCCGCCGTTGTTCTTCAGGTTGGTGGAGTCAGCGTTGATCCATTCCTTGATCTTCTGTTCGAAGTCCTTGTTGGTGCCGTCAGCATAGAAGGTGGTGACGTCGATCTCAACGTCAGTGCCCTTAGCGGCTTCCAGGATCACGTTGGAGTCCCAAGTGTCGCCTGCCAGCAGGGGCATGCCCAGACCCTGGCTTGCTGCCTGGTTGATGACCAGCTGAGCTGCTTCGATGGAGATGGGAGCATAGAAGACGCCGCAGCCTTCCTTCTTTGCGTTGGCGATGTAAGAGGTGAAGTCACTGTTGCCTTCGGGGAACTCAGCCTTGACCACTTCGCCGCCCTTGGCTTCGAACTGCTTGGTGAAGTAGTTGACCAGACCGCCGGAGTAGTCGTCGCCCAGCTTGCTCAGGCAGTAAGCCTTCTTGACCTTCAGGTTGTCATAGGCATAGTTTGCCAGAACGGGACCCTGGAAGGAGTCGATGAAGCAAGCGCGGAAGTAATGGGTGTTGTCAGCGGTGACTGCGGGGTTGGTGCAGGTGATGCCCATAGCGGGGATGCCGGCATTCTTGAAGGTGTCAGAAGCGGCGATGGAGACGCCGGAGCCATAGGAACCCAGGACGATGGAGACGCCCTTGGAGACCAGCTGGCTGGCTGCGCTGACGGCCTTGTCGTTGGAGCTTTCGTTGTCGACGATCTCCAGCTTGACGTTGTAGGTCTTGCCGCCGATCTCGACGGTGGGAGCGACGGAGTTGGCGTACTGGACGCCCAGGATCTCCTGCTTGCCGCCTGCGCCGTTGTCGCCGGACTGAGGCTCGAAGACGCCGATCTTGACGGTATCGCCGCTGGCTGCTGCGGTGCTGCCTGCTGCGGAACCGTTGTCCTTGGAGCCGCCGCAAGCGGCCAGGCCCAGTGCCATGCACAGTGCCAGCACGAGTGCTGTTAACTTTTTCATTGTGTTGTTTCCTCCTGTTTTGATTTGGGCGCTCTGGCAAGAGAGGTCAAAACGCCCTGGTGAACCATTATTAAAATGTACTGTTATTTTACGCACTTTCATCCGATTTGGCAAGTGGGATTATCGCCAGAAAGAAGGGGCACTGTCGCAGAAAATTCACAGTTTGGAAAGGAATCCGTCACATTTTGTCCGCAACTGAAAGACATTCGTAGGAAATCACGTGCTTTGTTCTTGCATCTGTCTTTCAGGGACGGATTATGCTTTTTCGTCATTTTGCCCAAAAAACCAACCAACTTTTTTCCCTTTTTGCCGTTCTCTCTCAAAACCGACCCCATTTTGGTCACAAAATTGCCACCTCCTCCCTATTTCGTGCGCAAACTAGCAGTCCAGTAAAAATCTGGGTGTGTTTGTGCGTTCACAAACAAGCAAAAAACGGCGGAACGCCGCAGCGCTCCGCCGTTGGATGCATGATACCTTGCAAAAAGATTAGGAGAAAGACTGTTCCGATGCGTATCGGGAGAGGAACTGCTTGGTGCGCTCCTCCTTGGGGTTGTTGATGACCTCTTCCGCCTTCCCCTGCTCCACGATATAGCCCTGATCCATGAAGATGACCCGATCGGCCACGTCGCGGGCAAAGGCCATCTCATGGGTGACGATGACCATGGTCATCTTGCGCTCCGCCAGGGAGCGGATGACCTTGAGCACCTCCCCGGTCAACTCCGGGTCCAGTGCGGAAGTGGGTTCGTCGAAGCAGAGGATGTCCGGCTCCAGCGCCAGCGCACGGGCGATGGCCACACGCTGCTGCTGTCCGCCGGAGAGCTGGTGGGGGTAGTTCCCCATCCGGTCGCTCAGCCCCACCTGAGCCAGCAGCTCCTTGGCCTTGGCCTCCACCTCTTGGTTGATCTCCTTCTTACGGCTCTTGTAGTCCGGCCGCTCCTTGGCCAGCAGCTGACCGGCCAACATGACGTTCTCCAGGGCCGTGTACTGGGGGAACAGGTTGAAGGACTGGAAGACCATCCCGAAGTGGAGCCGCCGATCCCGCAGCTCGCTGTCCGTGAGCTTGTGCTGGCTGGCGGCGTCGAAGACCGTCTGACCGTTGATGGCCACGGTGCCCTTGTCCGCCTTTTCCAGGTAGGTCAGACAGCGCAGCAGGGTGGTCTTGCCGCTGCCGGAGGCGCCGATGACCGCCACCGTCTCCCCCTGCTCCAGGGAGAAGCTGATGTCCTCCAGGACGCGGGTGGCGCCGAAGCTCTTACTAATGTTCTTCACATCTAACATCGCCATGATTCTATCCTCCTCAGCACTTGAAGAAATCAAGTTTTCTCTCGATGTACCCGAACAGCAGGGTCAGACCGCCGTTGAACACCAGGTAGAACACGGTGGTGTAGAACAGGGGCCAGATGATGCCGGCGCTCTTGATGAAGGTCTGGCCGCTCCAGATCAGTTCGTACACGGCGATGATACGGGCCAGCGACGTGTCCTTGACCAGGGTGATAATCTCGTTGGACATGGGGGGCACGATGCGCTTGACCACCTGCAGGAGGACGACCTTGAAGAAGATCTGATTCTTGGTCATGCCCAGCACCTGACCGGCCTCGTACTGTCCCTTGGGGATGGCTTCGATGCCGCCGCGATAAATTTCAGAGAAGTAGCAGGCGTAGTTAAAGACGAACGCGATGAGCGCTGCCGGGAAACGAGGCAGCGGCGGCATGCCGAAGACGATGGGCAGGCCGTAGTAGACGATGAGGAGCTGGATCATCAAGGGGGAGCCTCGGACGATCCACACCAGCGTCTTGACCGGGTAGCGCAGCACCTTCAGCTTGCTCATGGAGCCGAAGCTGATGATCAGCCCCAGAGGCAGGGCAAATACGAGCGTCAGCGCAAAAAGCTTGACGGTGACAGCCAAGCCCTCGAACAGGGATAGGGTGACGGTTAGGAACATCAATGAAAACCTCGCTTCCAAAAACCTCCACAAAGGCAGAGAGGAACCTCTCTGCCTTTGCGATGGATAACATTATAAATGAATGGCCGTGCCGATCACTGCGCGATCAGAGATTCCTGAACGCCATAGGTTTCAGCGGTCTTCTTCAGGGAGCCATCCTTGTAGGAAGCGGCGAAGAAGTCGTTCAGAGCGGCGGCCAGGTCGGAGCCCTTGCGGAAGCCGACGCCGTATTCTTCGCTGTTGAGCTTGACGGTATAGGTCAGATCGGTGTAGCTGGTGCCTTCGCCGATCATAGCGCCGGCCATCAGCAGGTCGATGACGCAGGCGTCGGAGGTGCCTGCTTCGACTTCCATCAGAGCGTCAGCCTGGGTGTTCAGCTCGGTGCACTTCAGGCCCAGCTTCTTGACCTCAGCAGCGCCAGCGGAACCGTTTTCAGCGGCGAACTTCAGATCCTTCAGGCTGTCGGTGTCCTTGTACTTGTCCGCATCAGCGGCCTTGACGACCACGACCTGTGCGTTTTCGCAGTAGGGCTTGGAAGTCTCCATGGAGTTCTTGACCTCATCGGTCAGGGTCATGCCGTTCCAGACACAGTCGATGCTCTTGGAGTCCAGCTCCATGATCTTGTTGTCCCAGTCCACTTCGATGAATTCCACATCGACGCCCAGAGACTTAGCAAACGCAGTGGCGTTATCCGCGTCGAAGCCGATCCACTTGCCGTCCTTGTCCTTGTAGTCCATGGGAGCGAAATCGGTGATGCCGACGATCAGCTTGCCCTTGCCCTTCACGTACTCCAGATCGCTTGCAGCAGCGGCAGCGGAACCGTCAGCGGGAGCGGCGGAGGTGGTGGAAGAGGCGGGAGCCTTGGAGCCGCCGCAGGCGGCCAGGGACAGCATCATAGCCAGAGCCAGACCCATGCTAGCAAATTTCTTCATGTTCTTCATAGTGCTTCTCTCCTAAGTAGTTTTCTAAGTTTGGATTGCTCCTCACAAAGAGGAAATTCAAAATGCACTAATATATTACCACGATAAAGTGTTATTGTAAAGAGGTTTTTTCATTTTTGTGCATAAAGGGCTTCGCCCTTTCGATAAAATGCAAGCATTTTATCGAGAAATGCAGCCGGGTGCATGCACTCGCTACGCTCGCACACTTACCCGGCTGAGAAGAGAAAAAACTGACGTACACGCCGCCAGTTTTTTCGGATTACACTTTTTTCCGGCATCAGAGATGCCGGAACTCTGTGAGACATGAAAAACGGTTACAGGTTATCAAACAAAGCCGTCAACAGCTCCTGCTTCCCTGTCCCCTTCTCCGCCGAGAACGGGATGAGCAATTCGTCCTCTGCCAGCTCCAACGTCTCGCGGATGCGCTGAAGATTGCCCTCAATTTCGGATTTCTTCAACTTATCCAGCTTGTTGGCCACCACGATGAAGGGGCACCCGGTCTCATGGAACCACTGTGCCATGGTCTGGTCGTCGGCGGTGGGCTTATGGCGGGCGTCCACGATGAGGAGACCCACGGTGATCTGCCCGTCGGCGAAATAGTCCTCCATGAGCCGTGCCCAGCGGGCCTTTTCCGCGTGGGAGACCCGGGCGTAGCCGTAGCCGGGCAGGTCCACGAAGTACACTTTCTTATCGATCAAGAAGTAGTTCACCTGACTGGTCTTGCCGGGGGCGTTGCCCACCCGGGCAAAATTCTTCCGATCCAGCAGCCGGTTGATGACCGAGGACTTGCCCACGTTGGAGCGTCCGGCCATGGTGATCTGGGGACGGCCGTCCCGAATGAAATCCTTCTTGCTGGCGGAGGAGCGGATAAATTCCGCGTTGTGTAGATTCATCTCTTACCTCACTGCTGTAGCCCCACAGCGGCAGGCTGTGCGGGGCTGTCTTCTAACGGGAGGGCGGGCACGTCGCCGCTGGCGTCGGTGGTGGTGACCGGGTAAGCCAGCGCTTCCGCCAGCACCTCGTCCACCTGCTCCACCGGCACAAAGTGCAGTGCCTGCCGCACGGTCTGGTCGATCTCTTCCAAATCCTTCTGGTTTTCCGCCGGGATAATGACCGTCTGGATGCCGTTGCGATAGGCCGCCATGGTCTTCTCCTTCAGCCCGCCGATGGCCAGCACTCTCCCCCGCAGGGTCACTTCCCCGGTCATGGCCACGTCGGCGCGCACCGGCGTGTTGGTCAGGGCGGAGACGATGGCGGTGGTGATGGTCACGCCGGCGGAGGGGCCGTCCTTGGGTACGGCGCCTTCCGGGAAATGGATGTGGATGTCCTTGGTCTTGTAGAAGTCCGGGTCGATGTTCAGCTGGCTGGTGCGGGAGCGGATATAGGAGATGGCCGAGTGGCAGGACTCCTTCATCACGTCACCCAGGTTGCCGGTAGGCTCCACCTTGCCGGAGCCAGGCACCACGTTCACTTCCACCTCCAGCAGGGTCCCACCCACGCTGGTCCAGGCCAGGCCGTTGACCAGACCCACCTGGGGGGTGTGATCCAGCTTTTCCGGATGATAACGCCGGATGCCCAAGAAGTGCTCCAGGTTGTCCCCGTTGACGGTGACCCGCTTGGCGTCGGTGGTCACCAGCTCCATAGCCGCCTTCCGGCACACCGCCGCCAGCTCCCGCTGGAGCAGACGGACGCCAGATTCGCGGGTGTAACCAGTGATAATTTCACGAATGGCCCCGTCGGTGACCCGCAGACTGCGGCCGGTGAGGCCGTGGCGCTTCATCTCGTTGGGCAGCAGATGCCGCCGGGCAATTTGCAGTTTCTCCTCGTCGGTGTAGCTGCTCAGCTCGATGACCTCCATACGATCCAGCAGCGGACGGGAGACCGTGCTCAGGTCGTTGGCAGTGGTGATGAACACCACGTCGGACAGGTCGAAGGGCAGCTCCAGGAAGTGGTCTCTAAAGGTGGCGTTCTGCGCTGCGTCCAGCACCTCCAGCAGTGCCGCCGAAGGGTCACTGCGGCTGTCGGCGCCCAGCTTGTCGATTTCGTCCAGCAGCAGCAGCGGATTGCAGCTGCCTGCCTTCTGGATGGCGGCGATGATGCGGCCGGGCATGGCGCCCACGTAGGTCTTCCGGTGACCGCGGATTTCCGCCTCGTCGTGGATGCCGCCCAGGGAGACCCGTGCCATCTTCCGGTTCATGGCCTTGGCCAGCGAAGATGCAATGGAGGTCTTGCCCACACCGGGAGGCCCTACCAGGCAGATGATCTGCCCACGGAGGTCGGGCGCCAGCTGTTTGACGGCCAGGAACTCCAAAATGCGTTCCTTCACCTTGTCCAGCCCGTAGTGGTCGGCGTCCAGCACCTTTCTGGCCGCCTCCACGTTGAGCCGCTCTTTGGTGCGCACCGTCCAGGGCAGCTCCAAGCACACGTCCAGGTAATTGCGCAGGACGGAGGCTTCGGCGGAGCTGTAGGGCTGCTTGCTCAGCCGAGTCAGCTCCTTGCGCAGCTTGGCGTCCACTTCCTCCGGCAGCTTGGCCGCGTTGATCTTCTGTTCGTACTCGGCGATCTCGTCCATCCCATCGCCAGAATCCCCCAGCTCAGCCTGGATGGCCTTCAACTGCTCCCGCAGATAATAGTCCTTCTGGTTCTGGCTCACCTGCTCCTTGACCTTGGTTTCCAGATCTTTTTCAATTTCTAGAACCTGGATTTCCCGCCGTAAAATCCGGTTCATCTTTTCCAGCCGGCGCACCGGACGCAATTCTTCCAGGATGGTCTGCTTGTCCTCTCCTCGGATGGAAAGATTCTGCGCCATATAGTCCGCCATATACCCTGGATTTTTGCTGTCCACCACGGTGAGCAGCACATCAGACGAGGTCTTAGGGGACAGCTCACAGTAGCGCTGGAT
Source organism: uncultured Oscillospiraceae bacterium (assembly GCA_934597165.1). Taxonomy (GTDB): domain Bacteria; phylum Bacillota; class Clostridia; order Oscillospirales; family Oscillospiraceae; genus Onthomonas. The sequence goes on along the minus strand of CAKTQP010000028.1, from coordinate 9,732 downwards.
CAGATCATAGGTGATGCGGATGACCGCCTCGGCACGGACGGAGTTTGTGGTCTTTTCCGCCGGAGGGATCTGCTCCACCTGCATGACGAAGAAGGGTTTGTCCTGCCAGCATTCGATGGTGCGGGCGCGGGCGATGCCCTCCACCATCACCCGGATGCTGTCACCGGGCAGGCGCAGTACCTGCCGGACGGCGGCGATGGTGCCGATGCTGTACAGGTCGGAAAGCTCTGGATCGTCTACGGACAGGTCCTTCTGAGGGACCAGGAAGATATAGGAGCCCAGCTCCACCGCCTGATCCAGGGCTTTGATGGAAGTTTGCCGTCCCACATCAAAGTGCAGCAACATACTGGGAAACACAGTGATGCCCCGCAGCGCCATGGTGGGCAGCGTCAGTGCCTGCATCGTTTCCTTGTGTTCCAATTCGCTCATAATACACGACTCCTTTCTAAGTTGGATGGAGTTGATGGGGAAAAAGGCCGCACGATCTCCCCGATCCTGCGGCCTGTCTGGTTCTGATGACATCGTTAAGATGCGTGACCGGAGCCGACCTCGTCGGACTCCTGACCTGCTGCCCCACCAGCTTCCTGGTCGGGCGCATCCAGCCGCGCATTGTCATGTTCTACAATGGGTTTGCCTTTCTTCAGCACGCTGTCCGGGGTGATGACCACCTTGGAGATGGTGGGATCAGACGGCACCTCGTACATCAGCTCGGTCATGGTGGCTTCCAGCACTGCCCGCAGTCCACGGGCGCCGATGCCACGCTCCAACGCCTTGTCGGCCGCTGCTTCCAGCGCCTCGTGCTGGAACTCCAGGTCAACATGATCGTATTCCATCAGCTTCTGGTACTGCTTGACCAGAGCGTTCTTGGGCTTGGTCAAAATTTCCACCAGCTGATCCCGATCCAGCGCCCGCAGGGTGGTGATGACCGGCAGACGGCCGATGAGCTCGGGGATCAGGCCGAATTTCAGCAGGTCATGGGGCTGCAGCTCGTTGAGCAGGATGCCGCTGTCCCGATCCTGCTTGGTGGCCACGTCGCCGCCGAAGCCGATGCTCTTGCGGTCGGTGCGGGACTCGATGATCTTCTCGATGCCGTCGAAGGCGCCGCCGCAGATGAACAGGATGTTGGTGGTATCCACCTGCAAGAACTCCTGATGGGGGTGCTTGCGTCCGCCCTGGGGGGGCACGTTGGCCACGGTGCCTTCCAAAATCTTCAGCAGTGCCTGCTGGACACCCTCGCCGGAAACGTCCCGGGTGATGGAGGTGTTCTCGCTCTTCCGGGCGATCTTGTCGATCTCGTCCACGTAGATGATGCCCCGCTGAGCCAGTTCGATGTCGTAGTCGGCGGCCTGCACCAGGCGCAGCAGGATGTTCTCCACGTCGTCGCCTACGTAACCGGCTTCGGTCAGCGTGGTGGCGTCGGCGATGGCGAAGGGGACCTTCAGGATACGCGCCAGAGTCTGGGCGATGAGGGTCTTACCGCTGCCGGTGGGGCCGAGGAGCAGGATATTGCTCTTCTGCAGTTCCACATCGTCTCCGCCGCCGAAGAAGATGCGCTTATAGTGGTTGTAGACGGCCACGGAGAGGGCCACTTTTGCCTCGTCCTGGCCGATGACATACTGATCCAGGACGGCACGGATGTCCTTGGGGGTAGGGATCTCCTCCTGTACTTCCGGCGTGGCGTAGCGATCATCGGTCTCCTGAGCCTCGGCAATGATACGGTTGCACAGGGCGACACACTCGTCACAAATGTAGCATCCGGGTCCTGCGATGATGCGCTTCACCTGTTCCTGCATTTTTCCGCAAAAGGAGCAGCGGACTGCTCTTCGTTCTTCATTCTTTGCCATAGTTCATCCCTTATCCTTACTAAGAGGAAAGAGCAGAAACCGGATTCCAGTTCCAGTCCCCGCTCTCTCTGTTTCCTTATCGATGATGGATCACCTGGTCTACCAGGCCGTATTCTTTCGCCTCGTCGGCAGTGAACCAGTGATCCCGTTCGGTATCCCGCTGGATCTCCTCCACCGTTCTGCCGGTGTTGTCCGCCAGGATCTGGTTCATGCGCTTCTTGATGCGGAGGAACCGCTCCACGTCGATGGCCATATCAGTGACCTTACCCTGGGTGCCGGCTGCCGGCTGATGGATCATGATCTCCGCGTTGGGCAGCGCCATGCGCTTGCCCTCGGCGCCGGCGGCCAGCAGGAACGCTGCCATGCTGGCTGCCATGCCGATGCAGATGGTGGACACGTCCGCCTTGATATACTGCATGGTATCGTAGATCGCCATCCCTGCGGTCACGGCACCGCCGGGGCTGTTAATGTAAAATTGAATGTCCTTGTCCGGATCCTGGGCTTCCAGGTAGAGAAGCTGAGCCACGATCAGGGCGGCGTTGGCGTCGTTGACCTCCTCGGAGAGAATGATGATACGGTCATTCAGCAGTCGGGAGAAGATGTCATACGAACGTTCGCCACGATTGGTCTGTTCCACTACATACGGTACTAAACTCATAATGAAACTCCTTTGTTTTGCTTGAGATAAAAGTTGCGCTCACTCATCGTATCCAACGCCCAAAGGTTTTATACTGCAAGGTTGCTTATTCTGCTGCGTCCTCAGTCTTTTCCGCAGCTTCTTCCTTCTTTTCCTCCTCGGCAGGGCCGTGGATGGCTGCGTCATAGAGGATGCGAGCGGCTTTGTCCACCCGTGCGCCGCCTTCCAGGTTGTCGGTGGGCACAGCAGACTTGATCTCAGTCAGGCTCATGCCATAGCCTTCGCCCAGCTTGGTAGCGTAAGCGTCGATATCCTCGTCGTTCACTTCCACGTTCTCCTGCTTTGCGATGGCGTCCAGCACCAGACCCTTCTTGATGTTCAGCAGAGCGTCCTCACGCAGGGAGTCCAGGAACTGCTGCACGGTAGCGCCGGTCATGGAGATGTACTGCTCCAGGCTCATGCCGCTGCTTGCGAAATTGCTGTTGTACTCGTTGAGCATTCTGTCTCTTTCATAGTCCACCATTGCGGGAGGAATATCAAATTCAGTCTGTTCCACCAGCTTCTCCAGCACGCGATACTCGAATTCCTTCTGAGCGCGCTCTTCCTGATCCTTCTTGCACTCTTCGCGCAGGTGATCGCGCAGGGCTTCCAGGGTGTCAAACTCGCTGACGTCCTTGGCAAATTCGTCGTCCAGGACGGGTTCCTGCACGGTCTTGACGGTGTTGACCTTGACCTTGAAGACCACAGGAGCGCCGGCCAGTTCCTTCTGGGCATAGTCTGCCGGGAAGGTCAGGTTCAGTTCCTTCTCGTCGCCGGCCTTAGCGCCGATGAGCTGTTCTTCAAAACCGGGGATGAAGGAGTTGGAGCCCAGCTTCAGTTCATAGCCTTCTGCCTTGCCGCCCTTGAATTCTTTGCCGTTCTTGTAGCCGACGAAGTCGATGACGACGGTGTCGTCCTTAGCTGCTTCGCGATCCACTTCGACGGTGGTCTTTGCGCGGTTGATATAGGGAGTCATAGCCACGTCCACGTCGTGCTCGGTCACTTCGACGTCCTTGTAGGGAGCGACGATGCCCTTGTAGTTCTCGACGGTGATCTCGGGTCTGACGGCGATGTCAGCACGGACAGTGACGCCTTCGGGGCCGACTTCATCCACGTGCATTTCGGGATAGCCGACGATCTCCAGGTTCTCCTGATCCACTGCGTCCTCGACAGCCTTGGGGCAGATCTCGTTGACGGCATCTTCATAGAACAGGTTGGCGCCATACATCTTTTCGACCAGCTTTCTGGGAGCCTTGCCCTTCCGGAAACCGGGGACGTTGAGCTGGTTCTTCATCTTACGGTAAACAGATTCAACAGCAGCGTCAAATTCGTCCGCTTCGATCTCGATGGTCACTCGGACCATGCTGTGTTCCAGTTTTTCTACGTTTTTCACATTCATGGGTTTTTTCCTCCTAAACTTGTCCGCTGTGCCGATATCTTCCGTTATATCAATCTGTATGGACAGCCGATGATGATACAAAATGAGTGCATTCCAATAGTCCTGCGATTGTTTATTCTAACAGATATAGAACTCTTTTTCTATAGGTAATTGAAATTTTTTTGTGTCAAATGAGAAATTTCTTGGGCGGGATGGGGAACACGGCGGGAAAAACCGCCGTGAATGTCCGCAAATTGGAATTTTCAGGTCATTTCTCCTCTTCCCCGCTCGACCGCTTGGGGTTGCTGGGGAACCAGCCCTTTGCCACCCGCCGCTCCTGCTCGAACAGCTCCTTCACGCTCCACAGGCAGGAGATGCCCAGCACTGCGGTGAGCGCGTTGGCGATGGGGTGAGTCAGGAACACCGACCCTGCCAGGATGAGGCAGCCGACGACAACGAAGACCGGCCACACCTTTTTCCCAAAGTGGAACTCACTCTTGATGACCACCACATGGAAACAACCGATGAGCAAGAACGTCCCGATGCCGATGAGCAATCCATTCCAATTCATATCATTCCCTCCACTTCCTCTATTTCTCATTCCATCTATTCACTCAGTCCAAGATCTTCTTGGGCATAAAGTGCAAATGATCCGCAGAGACCAGCGCGAACGCCGTCCCCTGATGCTCCTCCTCAAACGCCGCTCGGGTGCTCCGGCCGTGGAGGTGGCCGTAGTAGCAGCGCTGGATGTGGTATTTGGCCAGCAGGTCTAAAATCTCCTGGCAGCGGTAGCCCTGGTAGAGGGGCGGATAGTGCAGGAAGCAAATTTTCTCCCGGTCGCCGGCAGCCTTTAACGACGCCTCCAGGCGCATGACCTCCCGCCGGAGCATCTTCTCGTTGTGGGGGCCTTTCTCCACGTCCAGGAACCACCCGCGGGTGCCGCACAGTGCCACGTCCCCGTAGCAGAGGCAGTTGTTGTGCAAAAACTCGAAGTTCTCCAGTCCCTCCGCCTCGAAGAATCGGGTCATCTTGGAGACCGTCTCCCACCAGTAGTCGTGGTTCCCTTTCAAGAGAATTTTCCGCCCCGGCAGCAGCTCCTGCAAGAATTGGAAGTCCGGCTTCGCCTCCTGCAGGGACATCCCCCAGGAGATGTCCCCGCACAACACAACGGTATCCGTTTCCTGGATCACCTGGAACCCAGCCTTCAGCTTGTCCACATAATCCACCCAGGCGCCGCCGAACACATCCATGGGTTTGTTGCCGCCCAAAGATAGATGGGTGTCACCCAGTACAAACAGTGCCATTGTGACGCTCCTATCTTATTTCAGAAAATCCGTGACGACCGTGCGCATCTGCTCCTTCTCCGTCCAGGAGGTGAAGCGAACCTTCTTGTCCTTCAAGGTCGCCAGAGGCTGGGGCGCGGGCATCCCGCTCACGTCAGCCAGCTGATCCAGCAGTGCGGTGCCGGTGGCCTTCTCGGTCACGTGGAGGGCGTCCAGCACGGCGTCGCAGAACTTGAAGGGGCTGGCGGTAGAGGCCACCACCATCTTGGTCTGGTCGCCGGTGTCCTTCCGGTACTGCTCCAGCACGTGGAAGGCCACAGCGGTGTGGGTGTCGATGAGGTACTTGTGCTCGTCCATCATCTTGCCGATGGTGGCTTCGGTCTCCTCCTCGCTGGAGAAGCCGCCTACGAAGACGGACTGGATCTTTTCCAGCATCTCCCCGCTGACCTGATAGCAGCCCGTGTCGCTCAGCTCCTTCATGTAGCCCGCCACCAGCTTGTCGTCGCCGCCGGAGAGCAGGTAGAGCAGCCGTTCCAGGTTGCTGGAGATGAGGATGTCCATGGACGGGGAGACCGTGTTGTAGAAGGGACGGTTCCGGTCATACTTGCCGGTGGCGATGAAATCGGTGAGGACGTTGTTGCTGTTGGACGCGCAGAGCAGGCGGCCGATGGGCAGACCCATCTCCTTGGCGTAGAAGGCGGAGAGGATGTTGCCAAAGTTGCCGGTGGGCACGCAGAAGTTCACCGGCTCCCCTTCCGTCACCGCACCCTGAGCCAGCAGGTCGCAGTAGGCAGAGATGTAGTAGACGATCTGGGGCAGCACACGACCCCAGTTGATGGAGTTGGCGCTGGAGAGGAAGTAGCCACGCTGTGCCAGCTCTTCCCGCAGGCTCTCGTCGGAGAACAGGGTCTTGACGCCGGTCTGCGCGTCGTCAAAGTTGCCGACCACGGCGGAGACGCCCACATTGGCGCCCTCCTGGGTGGCCATCTGCAGCTGCTGGATGTCGCTGACGCCGTCCTTGGGGTAGAACACCATAATTTTGGTGTGATCCACGTCCTTGAACCCTTCCAGGGCGGCCTTGCCGGTGTCGCCGGAGGTGGCCACCAGGATGCACACCGTCTTCTCCTCCTGATTCTTCTTCAGGGAAGCGGTGAGCAGGTAGGGCAGCATCTGCAGGGCCATGTCCTTGAAGGCGCAGGTGGGGCCGTGCCACAGCTCCAGGCAGTAGGTGCCGTCGTCCACCTTCTTCAGGGGCGCCACGGCGGGGGTATCGAATTTATCAGGGCCGTAGGCCTTCTCGGCGAACTGACCCAGCTCTTCGGCGGTGAAATCCTCCAGGTACAGGCTCATGATGTACTGGGCCCGCTGCTGGTAGGTCATGCCGGTCATCTCCTTCAACGCACCTTCCGGCAGCTTGGGGATGGACACGGGCAGGAACAGACCGCCGTCACGGGATAGACCCTGGGCAATGGCCTGGGCAGGGGTATACTGAAGGGAGTGATCTCTTGTGCTTACATAATACATACTGTCTTCACCGTCCTCATGAGATTGTTCCAAAACAGGTCGCGTAACAGCGACTCCGGATAATTGCATCGCAGCAGTTCTTCATAAAAATCCGCCCAATTCCAAACGCCCGAAAACCCTTCCGGCAGCTGGTCGCATCCGTCCCAATCGCCTCCCAGCGCCACGTTCTCCGTGCCGCCCAGGGCGAGGAAGTGTTCCAGATGCCGACGCAAGTCCGCCGTGGTCACCGGGTCGTCTCCTAGGAATCGGGCGTAGGCGTTGAGTCCTACTACGCCACGATACTTCATTATGGCAGTAAATTGTCTGTCGGTCAAGTTTCTGGAGTGAAAAAAGGCACTTTGACTATTGGAGTGGCTGGCGAGGAAGGGCCCTTGCACCAATTCCACCACATCCCAGAATCCCGCTTCCGATAAGTGGGACACATCCACCAGCATCCCCAGCCGAACCATCTCGGAAACGAACCTTCTCCCCTGCTCGCTCAGCCCCCGTTCCGGCTGGTCGCAGTGGCTGCCAGCCAGGACGTTGGCGTGGTTCCAGGTGGGGTGGACGATGCGCACGCCCTGCCCGTGTGCCCAGCGGAGTTTTTCCAGGGAGCAGTCCAGCAGCTCCGCCCCCTCCACCGACAGGAACGCCGCCAGCTTCCCCGCCGCCACCGCTTCTTCCGCTTGGGTGCCGGTGGTGCACAGGGCGATGCGGTCGGGTGCCAGGTCGCACTCCTGGTGCATCCGACGAATCTGCCACGCCGCCTGTTCTCGCGCGTCCGGCTGGGCGGAGTCGGCGAAGACGGCGAACACCTGGGCTTGGGGCGCAAACCGTTGGCAGCGTTCTAGGCTCCACTGGCCGTCGCTGTCGGTCAGGTGCTGGCTGGGGGTGCGCATGAGCTTGTGGAGGGTGTCGCAGTGGCCGTCAAAGAGAGGGATGTTCATATCAGCTTCCTCCTGGTTCCGTCAGGTTGGATGGGTCGTAGACAAAGGCGTTTTCCAAATAGCGCAATTCAGGCCGCTGGGTCTGGACGCCCCGGGGTGCTGTCAGCTCCGCCACGTCGAAGCGGATTTTGCGGGGTAATTCCGGGTGCTGTGCCAGGTAGCGGAAAGCGGTGGCAGTGATTTTGCGCTGTTTGCGCAGGTCTACCGCCTCTCGCCCTGCGCCATAGTGGGCGCTCTGCCGGGTCTTGACCTCCACAAAGGCCAGGGTGTCCCCTTTTTGAGCAATGAGGTCGATCTCCCCTTCCGGGCAGGCAAACCCACTCTCCAGGATATGCCACCCCAGCCCCCGGAGATACTCCGCCGTCAGCGCCTCGCCCCAGTCGCCCACTCGCTTGGTCTCGCCGCTCACAGCTTTTTCAAAAAAGTCTTCCGGTGGATGGGGCTGGGGCCGTACTGGCGCAGCCGCTCGTAGTGGAGCTTGGTGGGATAGCCCTTGTGCTTCTCGAAGGCGTATTGGGGGTACTGCTCCGCCAGCTCCACCATGAACCGGTCCCGGCTCACCTTGGCCAAAATGGACGCGGCGGCGATGGACGCCGAGCGGGCGTCGCCGTGTACCACCATCTCATTTTGCAGCTCGATGCCCTGGTTCCGGTTGCCGTCGATGAGGGCGAAATCTGCTGCCGGTTCCAGCAGCTTGATGGCTCTGTCCATGGCCAGCATCCGGGCGTTGAGGATGTTTATTTCGTCAATCTCCTTCTCATCCGCCCAGGCGATGGCATAGGCAATGGCCTGCTCCCGGATCTGGTCGAACAAGATCTCCCGCCGCCGGGGCGTGACCTTCTTGGAGTCGTTCAGATAGGGCAGCGTCAACCCCCGGGGCAAAATCACCGCAGCGGCATACACCGGCCCCGCCAAAGGGCCTGCTCCGGCCTCGTCTACCCCGCAGATGGACTGATAACCCTGGTCGTAGAGCCGGGTTTCCAATTCCCACGGGTCGTGCATGGGCGTTTCAGACGCCTTCACTTGCCGTCACCGCCCTTCTGGTCGTCGGGAGCTTCCAGGGTGAACCGCCCCAGCTTGCCGGAGCGGTATTCTTCCAAGAGGATGCGGGACATCCGCTCGGTGTCCACTTCCCCGCCAGAAATCAAAAAGCCACGCTTCCGCCCGGCCGCCTCCAGCAGCTCCCACTCGGTGAACTGGTCGGGAATCTCAATCTTGTACCGCCCCTGGATGGCGTCTGGGTAGCGCTCCGCCAGCACCTTCATCAGGTGGGACGCCAGGGTCTCCAAGTCCATGATGTCGTCCTTCACCGCGCCGGTGAACGCCAGGTTCAGCCCCACCGACTGGTCTTCAAACTTCGGCCACAGGATGCCCGGCGTGTCCAGCAGCTCCAGGCCGTTATCGACGGTGATCCACTGCTTGCCCCGGGTGACGCCGGGACGGTTCTGGGCTTTGGCAGATTTCCGTCCCGCTACCTTATTGATAAAGGTGGACTTGCCCACGTTGGGCACCCCCACCACCATGGCGCGGACGGGACGTCCCACCTGACCTTTTTCCGCCCACTTGGCGATCTGCTCCTTCAAAATGCTCTTGACCACCGGCGAGAACTGCTTCACGCCTGCGCCGGTCTTGCAGTCGGTCTGGAGGACGGACGCGCCGTCGCTGCGGAGATAGTTGGACCACGCCTTGTTCATGGCCGGGTCGGCCTGGTCGGCGCGGTTGAGGATGATGAGGCGGGGCTTGCCGCCCAGCAATTCATCTAAATCCGGATTTCGACTGGAAATGGGGATACGGGCGTCGATAATCTCCACCACCAGGTCTACCAGCTTCAGGTTGGCGGCGATCATCCGCCGGGTCTTGGTCATATGACCGGGATACCATTGTACGTTCATAGGCACCTCCCGTTGGGTTCTATCGAAAAAACGACGTTTGTTTATCGGTTGATAGCAAAAAAGGAGCGGGTTGCCCGCTCCTTTAGCCTGTCGAAAAAAACAAACTCTTGCTAAGAAGAAAATACTTCGCAAATACACTTGCTCTCAGCAGAGTTTCGCCGTCGCGAGACGGTGAAATAAAGTGCAATCCCAAAATTCCAAGGACATGC
>CAKTQP010000027.1 GCA_934597165.1 uncultured Oscillospiraceae bacterium | reverse complement strand
GAGACCATCCAGGCACAGGACGGCGTGCTGCGGTTGGATGTGCTGCGCACCCGGCAGTTTGGCAGCCGGCTGTACGTGGATGTGGAGATCTCCGCCGACGGCAACCAGTCCCTTGCCTCCGCCCACGAAATCGCCGACCGGGTCCACGACCAGATCGAGGCGGATTTCCCCGCTGTCAAGCACTGTATGGTGCACGTGAACCCCATCTCCCTCCCCTAAAATCTAAATAGAGTCTCACAGAGTTCCGTCATCTAAGATGACGGAACTCTGTGCAATCTGAAAAAACTGGCGACACAAGGTGAATTGCCCAAGGGGCAAGAGAGGGTGGCCTGGGCCATGCGCGTCAGTTTTTTCTCTTCTCAGACGGGTAAGTGCCGCAGCGTTAAGCAAAATGTGCCGGTGGCACATTTTGTAGCGTAGGCGCCACCTGTAAAACAGGTGGCGAACTTCCCGACGCAGTGAGTGCATGCACCCGGCTGCTTCTAGCAATAAAATGCTTGCATTTTATTGCTAATTCGAAGCGCCCATCTTCTTGTGGAAGATGGGCGCTTCTTTCGGTATCGTCCGATTTTGGGAGCGTTATTTGCTTGGTTATCAGATGCCGCTGGCGCCGTAGTTGGACAGGACACGGGCGGAGGGATCGTCCACGTCGCAGCCTTCCCACTCCTTGTTGGGCATCCAGAAGCCGGCGATCATGTGTGCCTGGCCGGGATAATACTTCTCAAAGAGTTCCCGATAGAGGAGGGATTCCTTGGTAAAGGGAGTTGCGTAATCGTACTGCTTGCACTTGGCCTCGAATTCCTCGTCGGTGTAGTAGCGCTCGGCGTACTCCTTCAGGTCGTCCACCAGGGAGTGACCCACGGCGTCGGAGAAGGCGGCCTTTTCCCGGTAGAGGATGTCATGGGGCAGATAATCGCCCTCGAATGCGTGGCGGAGCAGGTACTTGCCCTTGCCATAGACGTTCATCTTCTTGGCCGGGTCGATGGACATGACGTATTTCACAAAGTCCAGGTCGCCGAAGGGCACACGGGCTTCCAGAGAGTTGACGGAGATGCAGCGGTCGGCGCGGAGGACGTCGTACATATGCAGCTCCCGGATGCGCTTCTGTGCTTCCGCCTGGAAGGCTTCAGGGGAGGGAGCGAAGTCGGTGTACTTGTAGCCGAACAGCTCGTCGGAGATCTCGCCGGTGAGCAGGACGCGGATGTCGGTGGTCTCGTGGATGGCCTTGCAGATGAGGTACATGCCCATGCTGGCACGGATGGTGGTGATGTCATAGGTGCCCAGCAGCTGCACCACGTCTTCCAGAGCGGCCAGGACGTCCTCTTTGGTGATGATGACCTCGGTGTGGTCGCTGCCGATGTAGTCGGCCACCTGCTTGGCGTATTTCAGGTCGATGGCGTCCTCGCTCATGCCGATGGCGAAGGTGCGGATGGGTTCCTTGCTCTTGCGGGCTGCGATGGCGCAGACCAGAGAGGAATCCAGGCCGCCGGAGAGCAGGAAGCCCACCTTGGCGTCGGCGATAAGGCGCTTTTCGATGCCTTTGACCAGCTTTTCGTGGATCTTGGAGCAGATGGTCTCCACGTCGTCCATGCACACTTCATCCACTGCGGCGATGTCGCTGTAGCAGACGAACTCGCCGTCCTTATAGTAGTGTCCGGGAGGGAAGGGCATGATGTCATCCACCAGACCCACCAGGTTCTTGGGTTCGCTGGCGAAGACGATGACACCGTGGGGGTCGTAGCCGTAGTACAGTGGACGGATGCCGATGGGGTCACGGGCGGCGATGTAGCTCTGGGTGTCTCCATCGTAGAGGATGAGGGCAAACTCGGCGTCCAGGCGCCGGAACATATCCGTGCCGTACTCCTTGTACAGGGGCAACAAAATCTCACAGTCGGACTCGCTGACGAAGGTGTATTTGCCGGTCTCCATCAGCTTCTTTTTCAGCCGGGGGAAACAGTAGATCTCGCCGTTGCAGACCACATAGCTGCCGTCCAGCTCGAAGGGCTGCATCCCTTCCGGATGGAGACCCATGATGGCCAGGCGGTGGAAGCCCAGCAGGCCCTTGCCGGTGTCAATGATCCGGCTGTCGTCGGGACCGCGGGAGATGGTGCGGTCAAAAAATCGCTTAAATTCAGATACAGTGACACCGCGGTCACAGAACCCCATAATCGAACACATAGAAAAATCCTCCTACATAAGATTTTCAGCATTGGATAGGGCGAGTGCTGTAACTCGCGGTGCCACCTATCTTTGTTCTCTTGTGCGCTTCCGTCAAAGCGCTGCTCCCTGACGCGGAGCGGACGGCGCACGTACTCGGGGCTGCGAAACCCCTTTCCGATTGCAGCTCATTCGGTGTTCTTCCCCCAGGTTCCTCTATGCGGCTCTCACCTGCTCCGCACTCTCTGTGAGGGGATATCCTGGGCTACTTTTCCGAATTCAAACGCTTTTGATATGATATTCAGTCAAGTATTGCGAAATCAAGTTGGTTGCGGTCAGCTCTCGTCCTGGAGGGCGTCATAGCCTTCCTCGCCGGTACGGACCTTGACCACGTTCTCTACGTCATAGACGAAGATCTTGCCGTCGCCGATATGGCCGGTGTACAGGGCGCGCTTTGCGGTGTCGATGACCCGCTGTACGGGCACCTTGCTGACCACGATGTCAACCTGCACCTTGGGCAGCAGGTTGGTCTCCACCTGGACGCCACGGTAGTATTCCGGCTTGCCGCCCTGGATGCCGCAGCCCAGGACGTGGGAGACGGTCATGCCGGTGATGCCGATGCCCATCATGGCGTTCTTCAGGGTATCGAAGCGAGACTCCTTGCAGATGATCTCCACCTTGGTCATCTTGGGCATACCTTCGGTGAAGGTGGGCACCTTCTTGACGGGGATGGCTTCTGCTTCGGGGGTGTCGCCGGTGACGGCGACGACAGGTTCGGCGACGGAGAAGGAAGTGTACTTATCCACTGCAGGGACAAAGTCGGGATAGGCGCTGGGCAGACCGTGTTCGGTGCTGTCCAGACCGGCCAGTTCCTCTTCCTCGGTGACACGGAGGCCGTGGCACTTCTTGATGACGGCGAAGGTGAGGATCATCATGACGGTGGCGTAAGCAGCGACGGAGAGGAAACCGATGAGCTGCAGAGCGGTCTGATGGAAGTCACCCGTGTAGAACAGGCCGCGCAGACCTGCCGGCGCATCAGGGTTTGCCAGCAGACCCACAGCGATGGTGCCCCAGATGCCGTTTGCCATGTGGACACCCACAGCGCCCACGGGGTCGTCGATGTGGAGCTTCAGATCCAGCAGTTCGACGATGACGACCACCAGGATGCCGGAGACGATGCCGACGATGCCGGAACCGATGGCGTCATAGGCGTCACAGCCAGCAGTCACGCCCACCAGGCCGGCCAGAGAAGCGTTCAGGCACATGGATACGTCGGGCTTGCCGTTGCGGATCCAGGTATAGAGCATGGTGGTGACGGTGGCCACGGAGGGAGCCACGGTGGTGGTCAGGAAGATGGAAGCCAGTTCAGACGGAGTGGTGGCTGCTGCGCCGTTGAAGCCATACCAGCCCAGCCACAGGATGAACACGCCCAGGGCGCCCAGGGTGATGGAATGGCCGGGGATGGCGTTGACCTTGACGACCTTACCGGAGGCGTCCTTGACATACTTGCCAATACGGGGGCCAAGGAAGATGGCGCCTACCAGTGCTGCGATGCCGCCCACCATGTGGATGGCGCAGGAGCCGGCGTAATCGTGGAAGCCGATCTGGCTCAGCCAGCCGCCGCCCCAGATCCAATGGGCTTCGATGGGATAGATGAACAGGGAAATGACTGCGGAATAAATGCAGTATGCGGAGAACTTGGTACGCTCTGCCATAGCGCCGGAGACGATGGTGGCGGTGGTGGCACAGAAGACCAGGTTGAAGACGAAGGTGGAAGCGGCGGTGAAGCCCTCAGCGGGGCTTGCGATGAAGGCCTTGAAGTTTGCCCACAGTTCCATGTTGGGCAGACCGATGAGACCGAACAGGGTGTCCTCGCCCATCATCAGGGTGTAACCCAGGAGGGAGAAGACGATGGTGCCGATACAGAAGTCCATCAGGTTCTTCATGATGATGTTGCCTGCGTTCTTCGCTCTGGTAAAGCCTGTCTCTACCATGGCGAAGCCGGCCTGCATCCAGAAGACCAAAGCGGCGCCGATCAGATACCAAAATTCTATTGTCATACTCTCTACAACTCCTAACTCTAAACTGTCAATGTGTTTTCGCTATTCTTGCAAGTGAGCTCTCTTTCCTGCAAAACGGTTCTCTTTCGAACGGCTCCCGTGCCCCTCTCTCCAGGGGGTCAGCCGTCCCTGTGCTCACTGTCGCTGCATACCCTTTTGGCACTTTTGTCGCCGGTTCATGCGGTTATAGCTCGACATTGCTGTCATATGAGTCACCCTCTTCATAGAAAATAAAAAAAGAGGCACTGATAGCGGGAGCGATCGCTCCGTGGCATCAGTGCCTTTCATGGTGCTAATCATACGCTCCTTACTGCAATCTGTCAATGGTGAAATTGCATAATTCCGAACCTTTCCGCCTCCCTGCAATTTCACTGACGGTACATTGACAAAGAGATGCGAGTACGGTATGATAGACCAACACAGACAAAGACGTTTGTCCACGGGTGGAGTATGCTCTGTCGGCGGGCAAACGTCTTTTTTACACCATTTTATAAGGTAACAAACCGAAAGGGGCTGCAACACATGAAGTATTTAGAAGGACAAGTGCGCATCCCATCCGGCTGCGCGATCTCGGCGGTCATCTCCAAGGATGGGAACAAAATGACCGGCGCGGCCATTATGGAGAGCATGAAACCCATGCACGAGCGCTCCAATGGCCTGGGCGGCGGTTTTGCCGCTTATGGCATCTACCCCGACTACAAAGACTGCTTCGCGCTGCACCTCTTTTTCCACGACAACGACTGTCGTGCCCAATGTGAGCGCTATCTAAAGGAGCGTCTGGAAGTGGTCTGGGCAGAGGAGATCCCCACCCGGAAGATCCCCGAAATTACGGACGAACCCCTCATCTGGCGCTATTTCTCCACCCCTCTCCGCTCCGTCCTCCGCTCCATGCAGCTGGACGAGCAGGAGTACATCGCCCGCATCGTCATGCACATCAACCGTGCCATCGACGGCGCCTACGTCTTCTCCAGCGGCAAGGACATGGGCTGCTTCAAGGCTGTGGGCTACCCGGAGGACGTGGGGCGGTTCTACAAGCTGGACGAGTACGAGGGCTACTCCTGGACTGCCCACGGCCGTTATCCCACCAACACCCCCGGCTGGTGGGGTGGCGCGCACCCCTTTGGGCTGCTGAACTGGTCGGTGGTACACAACGGCGAAATCTCCTCCTACGACGCCAACCGGCGCTTCATTGAAATGTACGGCTACCACTGTGCCCTCCAGACGGACACCGAGGTCATCACCTACATCGTCGATTACCTCCTCCGCCGCCAGGGTCTCACCCTGGAAGAGACCGCCTCCGTCATCGCCGCTCCCTTCTGGAGCACCATCTCCCGGAAGAGCGACCCGGAACGACAACAACTGACCTACCTGCGCAAGCTCTTCCCCAGCCTGCTGGTCACCGGCCCCTTCTCCATCGTGTTGGGCTTTGAGGGCGGCCTGATGGCCCTGAACGACCGGCTGAAACTGCGCTCCATGGTAGTGGGCGAGAAGGATGACAAGGTGTATATCGCCAGCGAAGAGGCGGCCATCCGCACCATGGAACCTGACGTGGAACATCTGTACGCCCCGGCTGGGGGCGAGCCTGTGATCGTCCGAGTAAAGGAGGGCGTTGTGTGATGAAGATCAACTATTTCTACCCAGAATATGAAGTGGTACGCCAAGACAGCCGCTGCACCCGCTGTCGGCTGTGCGAGGAGCAGTGCGCCAACGGCGTACACTTTTACGACGAAAAGCATCAGGTCATGCTCAGCGAAGACGCCCGCTGCGTGAACTGTCACCGCTGTGTGGCCACCTGTCCCACTCGCGCCATCAAGATCGTCAAGAGCGACTGCGACCTGAAGGAGAACGCCAACTGGAACAGCGCGGTCATGAAGGAGATCTACAAGCAGGCAGAGAGCGGCGGCGTCCTGCTGTCCTCCATGGGCAGCCCCACCAACCTGCCGGTGTACTGGGACAAGATCCTCATCAACGCCTCCCAGGTCACCAACCCCTCCATCGACCCCCTGCGGGAGCCCATGGAGACCAAGGTATTCCTGGGCAAGCAGCCCGCCCGCATCCGCCGGAAGGCAGACGGCACCCTGGACTGCACCCTGCCGCCCCAGCTGGAGCTTGCCATGCCGGTGATGTTCTCCGCCATGAGCTACGGTTCCATCAGCTACAACGCCCACCAGAGCCTGGCCAGAGCCGCCAGCGCTTTGGGCATCTACTACAACACCGGTGAGGGCGGCCTCCACGAGGATTTCTACTGCTACGGCGAAAACACCATCGTCCAGGTGGCCTCCGGCCGGTTCGGCGTCCACGGGGACTATCTGAACGCAGGCGCTGCCATCGAGATCAAGATGGGTCAGGGCGCCAAGCCCGGCATCGGCGGGCATCTGCCTGGGGCGAAGATCGTCGGGGACGTGTCCCGGACCCGTATGGTGCCGGAAGGCTCCGACGCCATCTCCCCTGCCCCTCATCACGACATCTACTCCATCGAGGATCTGCGTCAGCTGGTCTACTCTCTGAAGGAAGCCACCCACCACCAGAAGCCCATCATCGTCAAGGTGGCCGCCGTCCACAACATCGCCGCTATCGCCAGCGGCATCGCCCGGAGCGGTGCGGACATCATCGCCATCGACGGGTTCCGAGGCGGCACCGGCGCGGCACCCACCCGCATCCGGGACAACGTGGGCATCCCCATCGAGCTGGCGTTGGCCGCGGTCGATCAGCGTCTGCGGGACGAGGGCATCCGGAACGAGGTGTCCATCGTGGTAGGCGGCAGTATCCGCAGCGCCACCGACGTGGTGAAGGCCATCGCTTTGGGCGCGGACGCCTGCTACATCGCCACCGCCGCCCTGCTGGCCATGGGCTGCCACCTGTGCCGCACCTGCCAGGCGGGCAAGTGCAACTGGGGCATCGCCACCCAAGTGCCGGAGCTGGTGGCACGACTGGACCCGGACGAGGCCAGCGAACGGCTCATCCGGCTGCTCACCGCCTGGAACCATGAGATCAAGGAGCTGATGGGCGGCATGGGCATCAACTCCATCGAAGCCCTCCGGGGCAACCGGCTGATGCTCCGGGGCGTGGGGCTGAACGAGAAGGAACTGGAGATTTTGGGCATCGCCCACGCGGGAGAATAAGGAGGGTGCGAGTATGACGATCGACGCAAGAAGCGTGGCTTTTGACCAACTGAACCAACAGGTACAGGCACTGGACCGGGACTGCACCATCGTCCACTGTCTGGGACAGCGCTTTATCGGCACCGGGATGCGCCATCATCAGGTGCTCATCCACGGCACGCCGGGGAACGCCCTGGGCGCCTATCTCAACGGCGGCACCCTGGAGGTGTTCGGCAACGCCCAGGACGCGGTGGGGGACACCATGAACGCCGGTTCCATCATCGTCCACGGCAGTGTGGGCGACACGGCTGGGTATGCCATGCGGGGCGGCACCATCTACGTCCAAGGCAACGCCGGCTACCGGGCGGGCGTCCACATGAAGGCCTATCAGGACACCCTGCCGGTGATGGTCATCGGAGGGCGCACGGGCAGTTTTTTGGGCGAGTACCAGGCCGGTGGGCTCATCCTGGTGCTGGGTCTCCACCAGGACGGCAAGCCCATCGCCAGCAACTTCCCCTGCACCGGGATGCACGGCGGCAAGCTCATCCTCCGCTCCGATTGCAGCCATCTGCTCTTCCCGCCCCAGGTGACCACTCATCCGGCGGACGCGGACGAGCTGGCGGAAATTCGCCGGTATGTGGAGGAATACTGCCGTCTCTTTGACCAGGACGCGGACGCTATCATGGACAGTCCCTTCACCGTGGTCACGCCGGACAGCAGCAACCCCTACAAGCAGATGTACGTGGCCAACTGAATCACGAACAAAACCCCCTGTGCAACGTCGCACAGGGGGTTTTCTGATGCAAAATTTCAATTAGAACAGGCCGGTGATGACGCCGTCTGCGTCGATGTCGATGCGTTCTGCCGCAGGCACCTTGGGCAGGCCGGGCATGGTCATGATGTCGCCGGTCTGGACCACGATGAAGCCAGCGCCAGCGGAGACCTTCACCTTGCTGACGGAGACGGTGAAGCCTTCCGGGCGACCCAGCTTTTCGGGGTCGTCGGACAGGGAGTACTGGGTCTTGGCCATGCAGATGGGCAGGTCGCCGTAGCCCAGCTCTTCCAGCTTGGCGATGGCCTTGTTGGCGTCGTTGGAGTAGGTGACTGCCTCGCCGCCGTAGACCTTTTTCACGATGGCTTCGATCTTGGCCTTGATGGGCTGGTTCAGCTCGTAGCTGAACTGGAAGTCATGAGGCTGCTCGCACAGGCGCAGCACTTCTTCTGCCAGCTCCAGGCCGCCTTCGCCGCCCTTGCCCCACACTTCGCTCATGGCCACGTTCACGCCCAGTTCCTTACACTTGGCGCGGATGAGATCCAGCTCGGCGTCGGTGTCCTGGACGAACCGGTTGATGGCCACCACTGCAGGCAGGCCGAAGACCTTGGTGATGTTCTCCACGTGCTTGAGCAGGTTGGGCAGACCCTTCTCCAGGGCTTCCAGGTTCTCAGCACCCAGATCGCTCTTGGGCACGCCGCCGTTGTATTTCAGCGCCTTGACGGTGGCCACGATGACCACAGCACTGGGGTCGAAGCCGGCAGCGCGGCACTTGATATCCAAAAACTTCTCCGCACCCAGGTCAGCGCCGAAACCAGCCTCGGTGACCACGTAGTCGGCCAGCTTCATGCCGGCGTCGGTGGCGGAGACGGAGTTGCAGCCGTGGGCGATGTTGGCGAAGGGGCCGCCGTGGACGATGGCGGGGTTGTGCTCCAGAGTCTGAACCAGGTTGGGCTTGATGGCGTCTTTGAGCAGGACGGTCATAGCACCTTCCGCCTTCAGGTCATGGGCGGTGACTGGCTGACCGGCGCGGTTGTAGCCTACGATGATGCGAGCCAGGCGCTGCTTCAGATCCATCAGGTCGGAGGCCAGGCAGAGGACTGCCATGATTTCAGAGGCGACGGTGATGTCAAAGCCGTCTTCCCGGGGCACGCCCTGCATCCGGCCGCCGATGCCGTCGATGACGTTGCGGAGCTGGCGGTCGTTCATGTCCACGCAGCGACGCCAGGTGATGTTCTTCACGTCGATATCCAGCTCGTTCCCCTGCTGGATGTGGTTGTCCAGCATCGCGGCCAGCAGGTTGTTGGCTGCGCCGATGGCGTGGAAGTCACCGGTGAAGTGGAGGTTGATGTCCTCCATGGGGATGACCTGGGCGTAACCGCCGCCAGCTGCACCGCCCTTGACGCCGAAGACGGGGCCCAGGGAGGGTTCCCGGAGGCAGAGCATGGTGTTCTTGCCCAGCTTCGCCATGGCGTCTGCCAGGCCGACGCTGGTGGTGGTCTTACCCTCACCGGCGGGGGTGGGGTTGATGGCGGTGACCAGGATCAGCTTGGCCTTGCGGGGGGTGTCCCGGAGGGGGCGGATGTCGATCTTGGCCTTGACCTTTCCGTAATATTCCAACAGATTCTCGTCGATGCCCGCTTTTTCAGCTACCTGGCTGATGGGAAGCATGGGAGTGCTCTGAGCGATCTCAATGTCCGTCTTGATGCGGTTTTCTGCGTTGCTCTTGGTATTCATGGGCATTTCATCCTTTCTATCCAGCTAAAGTTGTTCGTATCTGAATCTTCCGGGCATAAAAAAACACCGAACATCCAGACCATTCCTCTTCCTTGGCCCAGACGGTCGGCTCATTGGCTGTCAGACAACCAATCCAGACAGGCCAAACAGGTCTGTCAGATCATACTCCCTGTGGTTCCTTCCACTTCCGTCAGTCATATGATCCACCTATAGGATACCATGTCCTCCCACCCTTTGTCAACGGCAAAGCGCACAAAACCCCCACCCGCTCCCCTGCCTGCCGGTGGCGGTTTTACGCGGATTTCACAAGAGCTTTACCGAACCGTGCTGGAAAGACGTCTGTCCCCGGCCTACAATAAAGGCGAAAAAACGGGAGGCGATCTCAATGACGAAACAGAACGAAAAGCGACGGAGCATCATCCTGGCTGTGGTGGCGCTGGCCATTGCGGCGGTCACCCTCTGTGCGGTGGTGTTCTCCATGAGCACCGGCCAGACCAAGGACCCGTCCAGCGGGGTGGTGCTGGACAAGAACGCAGTGGAATTTGACACCGGCGACACCCTGTCGGCAGATCCCCTGCACATCCGCTTCCCTGGCTATAACGACATCACCCTGCGCCAGTCGGACACGGACATCCCCATCGTCCTCACCAACCCCACCGGCAACCCCTGTCTGTTCCAGTTTGACGTGACGGTGGATGACAGTACGGACAGCCTGCTCAGCAGCGACTGGGTGGAACCGGGGAAGGCGCTGGAAGGCGTCACCCTCCCCAACACCTTGTCCCAGGGCGACCACACCCTCCACGTGGCCATCAGCACCCGCTCCCTGGATGGCACCGAGCCCATGAACGGGGGCAGCGTGACGGTACAGCTCCACGTGGCCTGAACTTGCCATCTCCCCTCTCTTTGAGGGTTCATGGATAGAAATTGACAGATTGAATCAACCCATTTTTGCAATCCAAAAGGAGGTACAACCCATGAAACGGAACAAATTCAAAACCCTGGCCGTCTCCGGTCTGGTGGTGGCCGCCACTGCCCTGACTTCCCTGTCCGCCATGGCCGTGGACGTGAACGTCAACTCCCCCTCCGCTGACTTCCAGCAGAAGGTGGTGCTGGAGAAGACCGAAGCAGTCGTCCCCTCCTTCACCGTGGAGATCCCCGCAACGGTGAAGCTGGCTTCCGAGGCACAGGATCTGAAGTACACCCTGAACCTGGAGAATGACACCGCTTTCGTCCCCAAGGGCAAGAAGGTCTCCGTGACCATCGAAAGCGCTGGCTATCCCGGCACCCTGAACAAATTCGCCGTCTGGGACAGCAAGAACCTGGAAGAAGCATCCTATGAGATCTACTACTCCGACCGGATGTCCGGCGGCCGCTACAACATCGGTGACGAGATCGTCTCCTGGGACGGCAGCAACCACGGCACCCAGACCCGCCGCATCGCTGTGAAGGACTACAACCACGTACAGCCCGGCAGCTACCAGGGCGTCATCAACTACGGCATCTCCCTGAAGGATAAGGCTTGATGCCCTCCCCTCTCCCCTATTTCTCCCCCTAATTTTTACTTTCTTACTTTTTCTTTTCTCTACTCCAATTTCTTCTTTTTCCCTACCTAGGATACACGCAACACAACAAGAAGCCCAGTGCAGTTCTGCACTGGGCTTCGCCCTAATATCATGGAAATGCAAGCATTTCCATGATGTATGCAGCCGGGTGCATGCACTCACTCCGTTCGCACACTTACCCGTCTGAGAAGAGAAAAAACTGACGTACACGCCGCCAGTTTTTTCAGATTGCATTTTATTCCGGCATCCTGCCGGAACTCTGCGAGGCAAAAAGCCCGGCTCCGCTGGAACCGGGCTTAAAGTTGTTCGAAATGTGTTTGGACTGTTGGCTATCAGTCTGCCAGCGCCATGTTATCCACTTCGTTGTCGTCAGCGTTGGCGTCTGCCGGCTTCTCCAGCACCTTGCCGTCGATCTTCACGTCGCGGGACTTGTCGATCATGCACTCGAAGGTCTTGCCCACGCTCAGCTTCAGCTCGTTGCCGTCCATGTCATAGAACCGCTGGGGAGAGGTGACGTCATCCTTCTTCCAGGTGATGGGGATGTACTTGCCGCCGCTGATGTAGTAGCCGGTGCCAGTGCCGGTGGTGGACACGGACAGGTGACCCTTGGTGGATTCCTTGACTACGGAAATATCGGTCAGGATGACCAGCACGTTGGTCACTTCCACCTGCTTGTTGCCGTTGGCTTCATCGGTGTAGCCGGTGCCGAACTGGCCGACCGCGTAGGTGTTGTTGTCGGCGTTGTACTTGAAGGTGGTGTTCTTGTACTGGGACATCTCCACGTCCACGTCGGTGGCGGAAGCGCCGTCGGGGGTGCCGTCTTCGGCGAAGCGGAGGCCGGCATCGAAGTTCTTCTTGTGCTGGGTGCGCACGTCGTCCTTGCCGCTCTTCAAATACGCCTGGATCTTGTCAGAGTCGGTGTACATGGTGTGCTCGGTGGCATAACCTGCATTCAGGCGCGCCTGGCTGCGGTAGAAGTAGCTGTAGGCGCAGTTGGTGCCTTTGCTCAGGCAGTCCATGTCGTTGAAGTCGGCGTTGCGCATGTACTTCTTGATGATGTAATAGGCCGTGTTGCTGCCGCCGCAGTGGGTCAGGATGGCGTCATGGCCGACGGCCAGGCGGACGTAGTAGGGGCGGGTGCTGCGGACGGTGCCGATGGTGCCCACGTCGGTGATGTCCTGGTACAGAGCCATGATACGGGTGATGCCGCCCTCTTCGGGGATCTCAAAGAAGAAATCCGCCTTGGAGTTGCCGGACTGGGGCAGAGCCTGCTTGATGTTGTTGAGCATGACCGCCACGGGGCAGTTGCCGGAGATGTCCGTGTCCGTCTCCTCACCGGTGAGGGGGTTGCGGTTGCCGGACAGGCCGGTGCCGCTGGTGGGTTCGGTCTTGGGCTCATCCTGATCGGCGGGCTGGGTGGCAGCGGTGTCGGTGCTGACGTCAGCGCTGCCGGTGGGCGTGGTGGTACAGCCAGCCAGACCCAGGAGCATGGCCAAGGTGAGCAAGGTACAAATCAGTTTTTTCATTGAAACTTCTCCATGTCGGGGGACAATGGGGAAACATTGCCCCTTTTCCTAAATATTGCTTATGGTGCTTGTTTATCATAGCCAATTCTGAACGGCCTGTCAAGGCGTTCGACCGCCTCTTGTCAATTTCGGCAATTTCGTTTATACTGATTTTGACCGATTTCATAAAACCTTAAATTTTAACTGGGAGGTAAGGGATATGGCTCGTGGTTTTATCCGCAATCCCCTGGATGTGCGCCTGCTCATCCTCTACATCTTAGACCACCTGATCTCGCCGGTGACCATGGCGGAGCTGACCGACCTAGCTCTCTGTGACGAAGGGCTGGACTACTTCCAATTCGCCACCGCCCTGGGCGCCCTGACCGAGAACGGTCACGTGGCGGAGTCGGAGGACGGTCTGCTGTCCATCACGGAGAAGGGGCGTGCCAACTGCGCCATCTGCGCCAACGAACTGCCCATCTCCGTGCGCACCAAGTGCGACCGCAGCACCCAGCTGCTCAACAAAGAGCTGAAACGGCGCAATCAGATCCGCTCCGTCATCACCCCGGTGCCCAATGAGGAGCGGTACACGGTGGAGATGATCATCGACGACGACGCCGGGAACCTGCTGACCCTGCAGATGGCAGCCCCCGACCGGCAGCAGGCGACCGAGTTCGCCCAGCGGTTCCAGAAGCATCCGGAAGCGCTGTATCACGCAGTGCTGTCCGTGCTGCTGGACGAATCTGAGAGGTGACCTATGACAGCCATCTATAACATCACCTGCGCCGGCATCCCACTGCCCCTGCTGGTGCTCTATTTCCTGTGGTACTCCTTCCTGGGCTGGTGCATGGAGACCGTCTACTGCTCCATCGCGGAACGGCGCTTCGTCTTCCGCGGCTTCCTGAAAGGCCCCATCTGCCCCATCTATGGCTTCGGCGTCATGGTCATGGTGCTGTGGCTCCAGCAATTTACCCAGAACTTCTTCCTGTTCTACCTCATCGCCACCGTCACCATGTCCGCCTGGGAGTATTTCGTGGGCTGGCTGCTGGAAGTGACCACCCACATGAAATACTGGGACTACTCCCACCGGCGGTTCAACCTGAAAGGCCGCATCTGCCTGGGCAACAGCCTCTATTGGGGCATCGCCGCCTACGCCGCCATCTTCTGGATCCACCCGGCCACGGAACGGCTCTTCGGGCACCTGTCCACCCTGGCACAGACCTGGTTGGCCGGCGGCCTGCTGGCGCTGACCCTGGCGGACACCATCGTCACCATCCGGCATCTGGCCCTCACCTCTGGCTTCCTGGCCAAGGCAGAGCAGGTGCAGAAAGAGCTGGAACGGCAGAAGGAACAGCTGCGGGAGGCTGGTCTGCAAAAGCTCCAGGCCGCTCGGCTGCAAATGGCGTTGGCCAAGATGGAGCTGGAAGAGAATCGCCTGCTCCAGGAGGCCGCCCACCACTCCGCCCGCTTCCGCAACCGCTACCACCTGATGTCCTCTCGGAACTTCAAAGAATCCTTGCAGTTCGTGAAGGAACACGCCGTCGGCCTGCGACAGGATCGAAAGGATCGCTTCGCCCAGTTGAAGGCGGAACGGAAAAACAAAAAAGCCTGACCCAACAAAGCCGCCCTTTCCGTGGAAAGGACGGCTTTTTGCTGTGCTGATTTCAACAGTCACTCTCGGTCGCCGGTGATGTAGTAGTCGCAGTACGCCCCGCCGGACGCGATGGTCTGCTGCCGGTGCAGGACGCCATGCTGGAGCTGAACCATGACGTGATCCAGGTCGCAGAGCAGGGGCATCAGCTCCGAAACCCCCAACTTTTCCGTGTAGGCGCAGATGGGACAGCGGGTGATGCGGTAGTAGCAGGCGCCTTCATGGGGGTTTGCCTTCAAAATCCACCCGGAAAGAGGTGGGATACTGTGCCTCCTTCTCCGGGGTGTACCACTTGGCGTATTTGACCACGCTCTTCTGATTGGCCGCCTTGCCCTTGGCCGTGTTCAGGTCGGTTCGGCTGAAATACCACTTGATGTGGTACAGGGCGCGGCGCATCATCTCCTGGATGACCTCCGGCGGGATGCGTTTTTCGCTGGCCACATAGGGCGCCACGAAGGCCAGGGCGAAGAGCTCGTTGTAGGCCATGGGGTTGTCCGCTCCGATGTCGTCCGCCTGCTCCACCAGCTGGCGATAGACCGATTTGCTCTGTTGCATGATTGCAGGGGCGTATTGCTTGCCGTACTGCTCGGTCAGCACCCGCTTCATGGAGCCTTTGAACATCCAAAAATAAAACCCGTTATACTTCATCCTCCGTCCCCTCCTGTCTCTGTTTTTCCAACGCGAAGAGCGCCATCCACCCGGCATGGTGATAGGTCATGACCGCGTTCATGTAGCGTTCCGCCTGCTGCCGGTGGGCGCATTCCATGATGATGCGGCGGTAGCCGTCGAACTGGGCGGAGATGCACAGCCCCAACAGGGTCTCATCCACACCGGGATCCCCTACCTGGTGGAAAAACTGCTTGCTGTCCGCGATCTTCCGCTGAACCACCTGGTCAAAGTAGTCCTCCAAACTGCTGCCCCCACTGCGGTGCAGCAGCAGCACCGCCTCTTCATAGTGGTCGAAGATCAGGTGGAGGATGGCCTGGGATTCCTGCCGCATCGCAGTCTGAAGGCCGTCCAAAAGTGCGCCCTCTGCGCCGGTGTAGTAATCCACCTTGATGCTCTGGACAGTCTCCTGGATCTCCTGCAAAAAGGGCTCCAACAGGCTGGTGAACAGGGCGTCCTTTGACTGGTACCGGGTCTGGATGGCTCCCACGGTGACCCCCGCTCGCTCCGCGATCTTCCGCAGGGACGCGCCCTGATAGCCCTTATCCAAAAACGCTTCCCTGGCCGCCGTGATGATCCGCTCGTCTAACGAATGATCTCTCTGCGCCATCCACACCTCGCCTCTCTTTCAATTACAGTGTAATCAATTACACTGTAATTATATTGAACCGCGCCTCCCCTGTCAAGGACAAAAAGGACGGGCACCCAGCTGCACCGGGTGCCCGTCCTTCCATTTGTCGTTTCAAACACTCACAGCAGCGGCGCGAACACACGCAGCAAGCTCCGATAGAACCGCTTCGCCCAGCTCTGCCCCTGTACCTCCTCTAAGGTCACTTGGTCGCTCTGGGCTTGGGTCTCCAAAAAGTCTCGCTTGATGTCCGCCACCGAATGGGCGCCGCTGAGCCAGACGCCGCACTCGAAGTGGAGATAGAGACTGCGGTAGTCTAGGTTGATGGTGCCCACCATGCCCAGCTCGTCGTCGCACACCAGCGTCTTGCTGTGGATGAACCCGGGCAGGTACTCGTACACCTTCACCCCCGCCTTCACCAGCGGTTCGTAGTGGGCGCGGGTCAGCTCGAAGACCCGGCGCTTGTCCGGGATGTGGGGCGTGATGATGCGCACATCCACCCCAGACTTGGCGGCGGCGCAGAGCGCCTCGTTCATGGCGTGGTCGATGATGAGGTAAGGGGTGGTCAGGTAGATATAGCGGTTGGCCCGGCTGATGAGGTTGATGAACACGGTGGCGCTCACTTCCTCGTCATCCAGGGGGCTGTCCATGAAGGGCTGCACCAGGCCGTCGGTAGGCACCGGGTCGGGCAGGTAGACGTTGGGGCGGTACTGTTCAAAGTCCTCCACCTCCAGCTCGTCCACGTTCCAAGTGGACAGGAACATGGTGGTCAGATTCCACACCGCCGCACCACGCAGGCAGATGCCCCCGTCCTTCCAATGGCCGAACCGCTCGATCTCGTTGATATACTCATCCGCCAGGTTCACCCCGCCGGTGAAGGCGGTGTGGCCGTCGATGACGCAGATTTTGCGGTGATCCCGGTTGTTCAGACGCAGGGAGATGACCGGCCGGAAGGGGTTGAAGACCTTGCAGGCGATGCCCTTCTCCCGGAGGGTCTTGGCGTAGTGCTTGGGCAGGGTGAACAGACAGCCGATGTCGTCATAGAGCACCCGCACATCCACGCCCTGGGCGGCTTTGCGCTCCAAAATCTCTAAAATGCCGTCCCACATCACGCCTGGGTGGATGATGAAGTACTCCAAAAAGATGGAGTGCTCCGCCTGTTCCAGCTCCGTGAGCATCCGGGCGTACAGCGCCTCGCCGGTGGGATAGTACCAGGTCTGGGTGTCCAGGTGGGGCGGGAACAAACTGGCGCGGGCGATATAGCGGGATTGGGCTTTCACGCTCTCCTCCCCGTCCGGCAGCGCCGCCAGCACCTTTTCCCCGTCCCCCATGGTCTCCTGCTGTAACTCCGTCAGCCGCTCCATCCGTTTCCGGGTGCGTTTGCTCAGGCGGACGCCGCCGAAGAGCAGGTAGAGCAGGCCGCCGAAGACGGGAAAGGCCATGATGGGGACAATCCAGGCAATCTTGTAGTCCGGGTGGCTGGGTCTTGCGATGATGGCGATGACCGCTAGGACAGTCAGCAGGATGCAGATGCCGTAAAAGTAGGTGAAATACTGGGAAAAGGCCAAGATCATCACCGCCAGGACGGCAATCTGTACCAGCATGAACAGCACGTCGAAGAACAGCCGGTGGGTCAGGATGCGGGCGATGCGCTGGAAGAGGGAGCGTTTCGTACTCTGGATGCGAGCGCTGGTACGGGCTTTGATCTCTTGCTTCATTTCACCACCACATTGTCCTCTCCCAGCAGGTCCTGGAACTCCTCCACCATGGAAGTGTGTATCATACAGGGCAAGCCGAATCGCTTTTGGGTGTCTTCACAGTACAGGATGAGCTGCTGTTGTCCGGGGAAGAGGAGCAGGATGTTCTCAATCCGCCGGGCCATGGTCTTCTCAAAGGTGGGCAATCGCAGATAGAGCTTCCGCGCCTCCTTGATGGGGTGGGGCTGCTCCGGCGGGGTGCGCAGCTCTTCCACGTACTCGATCTGTTGGATCTGGTCGCAGAGCAGCTGCGGCGCTTTCTCGTCCCGGACGGAGATGCTGCCGTCCACCAGGACCACCTGGCCGTCTACCAAGAACCCTTCGCACTCGCTGAGGGTGCGGGAGAACACCAGCAGTTCCATGGAACCGGTGTCGTCCTCCAGGTTCACGTAGGCCATCATGGTCTGATTCCGGGTGGCTTTCAGGCGCACGCTGCTGATGACGCCCGCCAGGCGCACCTTCTGCCGATCCTGGAACCGCTCCGGGCCGGTCTCCTGGGCGAAATCCGCCACGATAGCGCCCATCTTCACCGCACCCAGCCGCCGGGTCTGCTCCCGGTAGGCGTCCATGGGGTGGCCGGACAGGTATAGGCCGGTGCTCTCCCGCTCCATGTTCAGCAGCTCCTGTCGGGTGAACTCAGGCAGGTCGGGCAGGGGCACCTCTTTGGTCTGATTGCTCTCGCCGAAGCCGCCAAACCCGCCAAACAGGTCTAACTGCCCCTCCAGATTCCGTTTCCGGCTGTCCGCCACGCTGTCCATGACCCGGTTCATCACTTGGAGCAGCTGGCTGCGTCGAGCGCCCAGGTTGTCAAAGGCACCGCAGCGGATGAGGTTTTCCAGGGCGCGGCGGTTCAAGTCCTTGTCGAACATCCGCTGACAGAAGGACTGGAAGGTCTCAAAGAGTCCCCCCTCCTGCCGCTCGGCCACCATCTTGTCGATGAGCCCTCGGCCGATGCCCTTCACTGCCGCCAGGCCGAATCGGATGCCCTCGTCCACCACGGTGAAGTCGGGGCCCGACTCGTTGATGTCCGGCGGCAGCAGGCGGATGCCCATCTCCTTGCACTCGGCGATGTACTCCGCCACCTTGCCGCTGGAATCCAAAATGCTGGTCAGCAGGGCGGCCATGTACTCTTTGGGGTAGTGGCATTTGAAATAGGCGGTCTGGTAGGCCACGATGGCGTAGCAGACGGCGTGAGCTTTGTTGAAGGCGTAGTTGGCAAAGTCGTAGATGTCGTCGTAAATCTGCTGGGCGATGTTCTCCGGGATGCCGTTGGCCACGCACCCCTTGATGTCCCGCTCCGGGTCGCCGTAGATGAACGCCTCCCGCTCCTGCTCGATCTGCTTGGCCTTCTTCTTGGAGATAGCACGGCGCACCATGTCAGCGCCACCCAGGGAGTAGCCAGCCAGCTGCTGGAAGATCATCATGACCTGTTCCTGGTAGACGATACAGCCGTAGGTGACGGACAAAATCGGTTCCAGGCTGGGATGCAGGTAGCGTATCTGGCTGGGGTCCAGCTTGCAGGCGATGAACCGGGGGATGGAGTCCATGGGACCGGGTCGGTAGAGGGCGATAATTGCGGTCAGGTCTTCGATGGACTCCGCTTTCATCTGGACGCAGACGCCGGTCATGCCGGCGGATTCCATCTGGAAGACGCCGGAGGTGCGGCCGCTGCTCAGCATTTTGAAGGTCTCCGGGTCGTTGTCCGGGATTTTGGACAGCTCAAAGTCCGGCTCCCGTCGCTGGATGAGCTTTTTGGCGTCGTCCAGAACGGTCAGGTTGCGCAGGCTCAGGAAGTCCATCTTCAACAGCCCCAGCTCCTCCAAGGTGGTCATCACGTACTGGGTGACCATGCTCTCGTCGTTCCGGGCCAGGGGCACGTAGTCGTACACCGGCAGGCGGGTAATGACCACGCCGGCGGCGTGCTTGGAGGCATGACGGGGCATCCCCTCGATGGAACGGGCGGTGTCAATGAGGTTGTGGATGCGGGGGTCGTTCTCGTACTGCTCCCGGAGGGGTTTGGACAGGCGCAGGGCGTTGTCCAAGGTCATGTGCAGGCTGGACGGCACCTGTTTGGCCAGCTGATCCATCTCCGCGTAGGGGAAATTCAGCGTCCGCCCCACGTCCCGCAGGACGCCACGGGCGGCCATGGTGCCAAAGGTGACGATCTGCGCCACATGGTCGCTGCCGTACTTGCGGTTGACGTAGTCGATGATCTCGTTCCGGCGGCGATAGCAGAAGTCCATGTCGATATCCGGCATGGTGACACGCTCCGGGTTCAGGAAGCGTTCAAAGTATAGGTCGTACTGCATGGGGTCTACGTCGGTGATCTCCAAGCAATAGGACACCATGGAACCGGCGGCAGAGCCACGTCCCGGCCCTACGGGGATGTCCTGGCTCCGGGCGTAGGCCACGAAGTCCGCCACGATGAGGAAGTAGTCCACGAACCCCATCCGGCGGATCATCTCCATCTCGTATTGGAGACGCTCCCGATAGTCCTCCGAGGCGTTGGGGTAGCGCTTCT
The DNA here is from genome assembly GCA_934597165.1 of uncultured Oscillospiraceae bacterium. Lineage (GTDB taxonomy): Bacteria > Bacillota > Clostridia > Oscillospirales > Oscillospiraceae > Onthomonas. The sequence continues at coordinate 6,202 of CAKTQP010000027.1, read as the reverse complement.
CGAACCCCTTTTGACACAGCTCCGCGAACAGCGAGTCCCCGTCGTACCCCTCCGGATACTGGAACTCAGGCAGGTGGTGCTGCCCGAACTGAAAGGCCATATGGCAGCGGTCGGCGATGCGCTGGGTGTTCTCGATGGCTTCCGGCCACTCGGGGAACAGGGCACGCATCTCCTCTTCGGATTTCACGTAAAACTCTTCCGTCTCGAACCGCATCCGGTTGGGCTCGTCCACCAGTCGTCCCATCTGGATGCACATGAGCACGTCCTGGGTGCGGGCGTCCTCTTTGCGCAGGTAGTGGGCGTCGTTGGTGGCCACCAGGGGGATGCCGGTCTCCCGGTGGATGCGGAAGATGCCGTCCAGCACCACCTTTTGCTCCTCGATGCCGTGGTCTTGGATCTCCAGATAGTAGTTCCCCTCGCCCATCAGCTCCGCCATCTTCAGGGCGTGCTCTTTGGCGCCCTCATAGTTGCCCGCCAGCAGCCGTTTGGGCACCTCGCCGGCCAGGCAGGCGGACAGGGCGATGAGCCCCTCGTGGTGCTCTTGGAGCAAGCTCATGTCGATACGGGGCTTGTTATAGAACCCGTCCAGGTTGGCCTGGGAGACCATGTAGGACAGGTTCCGGTAGCCGGTCTCGTCCTTGCACAGCAGCACCAGGTGCCGGTTCTCGCTGTCCAGCTCCCGCACCTTGTCCGTCCGGTTCCGGGGGGACACGTAGACCTCACAGCCAATGATGGGGTGGATGTCCTCGGCCACGCAGGCCTTATAGAAATCCACACAGCCGTACATGACCCCGTGGTCGGTGATGGCCACCGCCGTCTGTCCCAGCTCCTTCACCCGTTTCACCAGATCCTGGATGCGGCAGGCGCCGTCCAGCAGGGAATATTCCGTATGCAGATGCAGATGTACAAAGGCCATTGCGTCCCACTTCCTCTCGCGTTCTTTGGTAAGAAATCAGTATACCACAGTTCCGCCCTCCAAAGAAGTCAAAAACCGGCAGTTTTTTCTTTCTTCCCCTTGTGTTCCTGCTATTGGCATGGTAAAATACCAAATAGCGTTCTTTTCGAAACTCTTTTTTCACCATTCTTGCAAAATGCTAGGGAGGGAACCAAACATATCATGAAACAACGCAACGCGACCATTGAGCTGATGCGCTTCCTGTTCGCATCCTCCGTCGTCCTCTTTCACATCGCAGGCACCCTCTGGGATCGCAAGCTCATCCTCTTCGACGGCGGCGACCTGCGCCTGACCTTCTTCCGGAACGGGTACATCGGCGTGGAATTCTTCTTCCTGGTCTCCGGCTTCCTCATGGCCAAGTCCATCTATCGCCGACAGACGGCAGAGCAGAGCGGCACCCTACAGCCGGAGCCGGTGGGGGTGGAGACCATCCGGTTCCTGTGGGGTAAGGTCAAATCCCTGTGGCCTTACTACCTGCCCGCCTGCGCCATCGGCTGCCTGCTCTTCCTGCTGACCAAAGAGAACCTGCACATGGGCTGGTTCGTCCCCTATCTCCCCAGCCTGTTCTTCTTGCAGGAGACCGGCCTTTCCGACGCCAGCTTCACCGGGCTGCCCAGCTGGTACATCAGCTCCATGCTCATCGCGATGGCTGTATTATACCCACTCTGCCGGAAATTCTACTTCTCCTTCACCTCCCTCTTCGGCCTCGTGCTGGGCATCCTGATGACCGGCGCCCTCATTGAGCTCAACGGCAACCTGGCCGGCACCGGTCAGGACTGGTGGGCGATCACCTTCGCCTGCAACTTCCGGGCGCTGGGTGAGATCGCCCTGGGCACGGTCTGCTATGAGGCCAGCCGACGGCTCTCTCAGGTGTCCTTTTCCACCGGCAAGCGCCTCCTATTTTCCCTGCTGCAAGTTGCCGGGTATGGGTTGGCCTTCTTCTACGCCTGCTGCTACACCGACCGCCGGTTCAGCGGACAGGTCCTGCTGGTGCTGGCTGTGGCCATCACCCTGAGCTTCAGTGAGGTGGGCTATTTCGCCCAGCGGAAAAAGCACGCCAAGCCCAACCGCCTCTTCCTTTACCTGGGTGCCCTGAGCCTGCCCATCTACCTGTTGCAGATCTTCCTCATCCGTTTGGTGTCCACCTACGCCTCGGATCTGCGTCCCAGGGAACAGTGCCTCCTGATGTTCGGGGGCATCCTGGCAGCTGGCATCGTCATGCACGCCATCGTGTCCGGCCTCCAACGGCTGGCCAAAGCCAGACACCTGCCGCCTTCCCACAGCGCGACCTGATCTACCGATTAAAAAAGCAGATTCCGAACCACTTTCGTTCGGAATCTGCTTTTTTGTTATCCCTCTTTCCCCAGCTCCACCAGCTTCCGCAGCCGGTGGTTCAGGCAGGACTTTGTCACCGGCGGCACTGCCGCTTCCGCCAGCTGGGCTAGGGACAGCTCCGGGTACTCCAACCGCAGCCGCGCGGTCTCCTGGAGCTTTTCCGGCAGCTTGGCCAGCTCGCCCCGGCTCTCCAGCCGGTGGATGGCCTCGATCTGCCCCTGTGCCGCCTGGACGGCCTTGTCCACGTTGGCTACGTCGCAGTTCAAGCGTCGGTTGACGCCGTTCATCAGGTTCTTCTCCACCTTGGCGTTCATCACTTCCATGGCCGCCAAGGGCGCACCGATGGTGGTGAGCACGTCGGCGATGGCCTCGCTCTGCTTGAAGTAGGTCACGTAATTGGACTTCCGGTTGGTCTCCTTGGGGTGGAAATCCAGCTCGGGCAGCAGGGCTTGCAGCTCTCGGTGGACGTAGTAATGGGAGGTGGTCAGCTCCAAATGGTAGCGCTTTTGGGGGTCGGTGACCGAACCACCGGCCAGGAAAGCGCCTCGCAAAAAGGCTGCTTTGGTGCCCTGTTCCTCTAGGACGCCATAATTGATATGGTGAAAGAGCAGGCTCTCGGCGTTGGCGCCGAAGGCGTCCATCATCCGGGCGATCTGCTCCGGGTCGCTGCACACGAAGGCGCCCCGTCCCGACGCCTCCGGCGTCTGGTCGAAGGTGACTTCAAAGGCCCGGTGGAACAGCTTAGGCAGCCGCTGGGCGAAGTCCAGGGAACGGGTGGTGATGCGCACCTCGTTGGGGGTGTAGACGTTGCAGAAGAGCAGCACGCCGTAGGCTTCCGCCTGGACGCACTCCAAGTGGGAGAGCTTCTCCCGACACAGCTCCGCTTTGGTTTCCGAGGAAAAGGACATGGTGTTCGACTCCTTCGCCTGCCGGTTGGGACGGCAGGGGTTCTCTCTAGGTTTCCCGGATGTAGCGGATGCCGCTGTCCGTCCAGGTGCGGACGCAATAGTGTTCGATGAGATCCATCACCGCCCGTGCCAGCTTCACCGGGTCGTGGCGGGCACGCTCCTGGTGGACGCCCTCGTTGGCCAAGGGACAGCAGGTCAGCTCCACCCCCAGCGCCTCCACTGCCGCTCGGTCGATGACGATGGGCTCGGCGTTCTCCACCCGGTAACGATCCTGCAAGTCCTGGGAGATGGGGGTGGAATTGGCCAGGCACAGGTCCACCAGGCCGGGTTTGGAGTGGGCGAAGAGGGCTTTCAGGTGGTCAGACAGGGTGTAGCCCTCTGTCTCCCCCTCTTGGGTCATGATGTTGGCGATGTAAATGCGCAGGGCGTTGGACTGAGCCACCGCCTCGGCCACGCCATCCACCAGCAGGTTGGGGATGACGCTGGTGTACAGGCTCCCCGGCCCCAGGAGGATGATGTCCGCCTTACGGATGGCCTCCAACGCAGCAGGCAGCGCCGCCGGGTGCTCCGGCTCCATGCGCACTTGGGCGATGCGGCAGTTCTGGGCACGCTTGAAGGCGGAGATTTTGGATTCTCCCACCACCGACGTGCCGTTTTCAAACTGAGCCACCACGTTCACGTTCTCATTGGTCACCGGCAGCACCTGCCCCGTGATGGCCAAGACCTCGCTCATCCGAGCTACCGCCTGGTCAAAGGAGGGGGAGATACCGTTCAGCGCCGCCAGAAACAGGTTGCCGAAGCTCTGCCCGGCCAGGCTGCCCTCTTGGAACCGGTAGTCCAACAGGTCTTCCATGATGGGCTCCGCGTTAGCCATGGCCTGCAAACAGCTGCGGATGTCGCCAGGAGGAGGCATCCCCAAGTCCTGCCGCAGCACGCCGGAGCCGCCGCCGTCGTCGGCCACGGTGACGATGGCGGTCAGGTTGTTGGTATAGTATTTCAGACCCCGCAGCATGGTGGACAGCCCGGTGCCGCCGCCTAAGGCAGTGACGCGGGGACCGCCGCCCACGGGGATTTTGGAATCGCTCATAGCAGCTCCTCCTATTTCCGCTCCCGGGTCATATCCCGATGGCTCTCCGCCACCTGATACCCCAGCGCCCGGATGACCTCAGACAGGGCGTGCGCCATGGCCACCGAGCGATGCTGTCCGCCGGTACAGCCCACGGCCAGCACCAGGGTGCTCTTCCCCTCCGCCTCGTACAGGGGGAGCAGGAATTCCATGAGATCCTTACTCTTCGCCAAAAAGGTCTTGGTCTCGTCGTACCGGAACAAAAATTCCCGCACCGGCTCATCCAGACCGGTCTGGCTGCGCAGGCTCTTCTCATAGAAGGGATTGGGCAGGAAGCGCACGTCCAGCACCAGATCTGCCTCCAAGGGCAGGCCGTACTTGTAGCCAAAGGACTGGACGTTCACCCGCAGGTGCATCCGCTCGCTGCTGGTGCCGAACATCTGCCGCAGGACGTTGCGCAGCTGGCCGTTGTTGGCAAAATTGGTGCTGTCGATGATATAATCCGCCCGCTCCCGCACGGGAGCCAGCAATAATTTCTCCCCTTCCACCGCCTGAGACAGGGACACCGTGCCCCCCTCCAATGGATGGCTGCGGCGGGTCTCCTTAAAACGCTTGATGATGGCAGGGACGGACGCCTCCAGGAAGAGGAGCTTACAGTCGATGCCCATCTCCCGCATGGTGTCCAAGGCAAAGAACAGCTCGTCGAAGTTCTTGCCCCCCCGGATGTCGCTGACCATAGCCACCTTGTCATAGCCGCCGTTGCCGCTGAGGCAGAGCTCGGCGAAACGTGGCATGAGGGTGGCAGGCATATTGTCAATGGTGTAAAACCCTTCGTCCTCCAAGAACTCCCCTGCCGTGCTCTTGCCCGCACCGGAGAGGCCGGAGATGATGATCATTTGCATGGATCTTTTCCACTCCTTTCGGATGTTCTCTCTCTTTCCAAAGTGGAATCAAGGCATCCGCTTGATCTCCAATTCCAGGGTGATCCCCTTCTTCTCCCGGACGATGTCCCGGATCTGGTCGGTCAGCGCCAGCACGTCAGCACAGGTGGCGCCGCCCCGGTTGATGACGAACCCGGCGTGCTTCTCACTGACCTGGGCGCCGCCCACCGTCAAACCCTTCAACCCACACTGGTCGATGAGGGCGGCGGCGAAACCGCCTGCGGGGCGCTTGAAGGTGCTGCCGGCACTGGGGTACTCCAGGGGCTGCTTGCTCTTGCGCTTGTAGGCCAGGTCATCCATCCGCGCCTGGATGGCAGCCGGGTCGCCGGGCTGGAGTTTCAGGACACCGCCGGTGACGATCTCGTGACTGCCGGAGAAGGCGCTGGTGCGGTAGCCCAAGTGCTGTTCCTCCCCACGGCGGACGCCCTTCTGCCCCGCCTGGGTCAGGTAGTGGGTCTCCACCAGCACGTCCTTCAGCTCGCCGCCATAGGCACCGGCGTTCATGACGATGCCGCCCCCCAAGGAGCCGGGGATACCGGCGGCGAACTCCAGACCGGTCAGGCCGTGCTGCAAGGCAAAGCCCGCCAGCCGAGCCAGGCTGATGCCAGCGCCGCAGGCGATGGTGGTCTCGTCCAGCAGCTCTAAACGGGTCAGGCCGCGGGTGGTCTTGAGGACGAAGCAGTCCATGGGTTCGTCCTGACAGAGCAGGTTGGTGCCGTTGCCCAACAGGTAGGGTGTGATGCCCACCTTCCAGGCCGCGCGCAGGGCTTCCGCCAGGGTCTCCTCTGAGTCAGGGAGGGCCATGAGGCGAACGGGGCCGCCAATTTGAAAGGAGGTGTGCCGGCTCATGGGCTCCTCCTGCAATAGGGTCAAATTGGGGCAGCTGTTGCGCAGCTGGGTTTCTAACTGAGTGTAACGGTCCATGTCGTGGCTCCTCCATCCATAGTGATACAAGTTTAGTATAGCAGATAATCGCGGAAAATAGAATGATAAAAAA
>CAKTQP010000026.1 GCA_934597165.1 uncultured Oscillospiraceae bacterium | reverse complement strand
ATCCCCTGCTCCGCCAACCGCTGAGAGAGGGTTTCTAGGCGTGCCTCCACGCCCTCGGTCAGGCGCAGGGCGTCGCCGTCCACGCCCACCACGGCTTCTGCCAGGCCGGTGAGCTGTTGGAGCAGCTGCTTTCGCTCCGCCTGCTTCTGCTCGATGAGCGCCGCCCACTCCTGCAGGAAGGGGGCTTCCAGGATGTCGTAGGCGCTGAGGGTCACGTCGAAGGTGCGTTTGATAAGGGACAGCAGCTTGATGGCCTGGATGGAGTCGCCGCCGATGACGTAATAGTTGAGGTTCTCGTCGATCTCCTCGTCGGGGAACAGCTGGCGGCACAGGTCGACGAGCTGCTCCGTCACCGTCTGGCGGCCAGTCGGCTCGGTGGCCTGGGTGGGCTGTCCGGCGGGAGTCAGTTGGTACTGGGTCAACCCCTTTCGATCCACCTTGCCATTGCGGGTCAAGGGGAGCTGTTCCAACCAGATAAAGCGGCTGGGCACCATGTAGGCGGGCAGGCGCTCCTGGGCAAAGGTGCGCCAGGCGTCCTCTTCCTGGGCGGTGCCGGTGTAGAAGGCGGTGAGTTTTTTGTTCTGCGCCGACTTCACCACCACCACTTGGCTGGTCTCCGGCTGCGACCGCAGCACCGCTTCGATGCCGGGCAGTTCGATGCGTTTGCCGTTGATCTTCACCTGGCCATCCCGGCGTCCCAAGATCATCAGGTTGCCGTCGGCACGGAAGTAGCCAAAGTCGCCGGTACGGTAGACCCGCCGGTGGTTCCACTGGGGAAACGCCTGTGCGGTCTTCTCCGGCATCCCCAGATAGCCTGCGCTGACCCCCACGCCAGCCACGCACATCTCGCCGATGACCCCCATGGGGGCGGGCTGTTCAGCGGCGTTGCGGATGAAGTAGGTGGTGTTGGGGAACGGTTTTCCGTACGGAATGACGTCTAGTCCTAGGTCATCCGCTGTGATCTCGTGGGAGATGTTCCAGATGGTGGTCTCAGTGGGGCCGCCCACGCTGTGGACGCGGAGGGTGGGCTTCTCCGCTTTCAGCTGTTTCACCAGGCTGACCGGCAGGAAATCCCCGCCCATGACCACGGTGCGCAGACTGGTCAAGGCTTTGGTCAGGTTGGTCTCCTCTGCCGCCAGCATCTCCATAAAGGCCGGGACGGAGTTCCAGAAGGTGACCTGATAACACTCCATCAGCGCCGCCCAATGGGCAGGTTCCTTCCCCTTATCGCCGTCCGGATACACCACCGAACCGCCGCAGGCGATCATGCCATAGAGGTCGAAGAGGGCCATGTCGTGGCAGTAGTTGGTGATGGCGATGCACCGGTCAGTGTCTGTCAGCGAAAAACGCCGCTGGGACTCCAACAGGCAGTTGACCACCCCGGCGGAGGGGATGGCAGCGGATTTGGGTTCGCCGGTGGTACCGGAGGTGTTGATGATGACCAGCACGTCTTCCGGCTGCCACTGGTATCCCTGGAACACCGTCGCCTGTGGTGGCACAGCGTCCAACCAGCCTTCCTCCACCGTTAAACAGGGCACGCCGCAGGACGTCACCCGCTCTGTCAGGGCTGGTTCAGTCACGATCAGCGACAGCTCCGCCCGGCGGGTGATGGCGGAGAGCATTTCCGCCGGGTACTCCAAATCCAGGGGCAAAAACGCCACGCCCGCTTTGGTGGCCGCTAGGCTGGCGATGGCTTGGAGGGGGCTTTTGGGCAGCAGGATGCCCACCCGGTCACCCGGTGTCAGATTCGATTCCCGCAGCCGCTGGCAGAGCTGGGACGCCAGGGCGTCCGTTTCGCCATAAGTCAGCTGTCCCTTACTCCATAGGAGGAAAGGATGGTCGCGGTAGGTGGAAAATTGCTGTTTCAGCAGGTCGGTCAGGCTGGGCAGGTGGGGTTGGGCGACCGGTTCCGGTGTTTCCTCGACCGGGTGCACCAGCTGTTCCATGTCCGCCACCACGGCGTGCAAAATCTGCTCCACCACCGCCGCCGGGAAGACGTCCGGTTGGTAGGCGGCCTCCAAAGTCACCGTCTCGCCGCAGCGGAGCAGGAGCAGTTCCAGCCACACCTGCGCCGTCTGGGTGCGCACGAAACGCCGGGTGAACAGGCGGCTGTCATAGGCGCCGTCCACCAGGGAGGTGCAGACGAAGGGAGCGGCCGCTTGGGGGTCGCTCTTTTTCCAGGCTTTCAGCCGATCCAGACCGGAGATCTGGCCTTGGAACTGCTGTTCCATGAGAGAAATACTCAAGGTTTTCGCCTGGGCGAACAGGTCGGTCTCCGCTGCGTCTACCGGCACCAGGGAAAAATCTGAGTACATCCCAACTGCCTGGAAAATACCGTCTATTGGCACCATTCTTCCAGTTCTCGGCACATTTAAGACCACTTTTGACTGGTCCGTGTACTGCCCGATGGCCTTGCCCACCAGGGTCAGCAGGACGGGAAAGGCGGTGACGCCTTGGCTGGCCGCCTTCTGCTGGAAGGCCTGCCACAGGGATGCCTGGATGGGCTGGCGGCGGACGCCAGTCTCCTGGGGTTCCGGCGTGTAAAATTCTTCCGCGATGGCCAGCTCTGCCGCCGGCGGGAACTGGCGCATGGCCTCTTCCAACGCCTGCTCCTGCTCCGGTGAGTGCTGTTCTGACCGCAGGGTCTCCATGTAATCCAGAAACGCCTGGGAGCACTCCACCGGTTCCAAAAGTTCCCCTTCGCAGCACCGCTCCAAGGTCTCCAGGATGCGGTCGTGGCTCAGGCCGTCGGCCAGGATGCCGTTGATGCAGAGCACCACGTAGGCGGTTGTGCCGGTGACCAGGGTCACCTGGGTCAGGCGCTGCTCGCTCCAGGTGAACTGCTGGAACAGCGCCTCCGCCTGGGCTTCGATGCCGTCCGCCCACAGGGGGGCTTCCCGAATGTCCAACCGGCCAGCACCCAGCACCAAGGTCTCTCCGTCCAGCGCCGCGCCCAGCAGCGGGTGCAATTGGGGCAGGCGTTGGAGGGCTTCCATCAGGTGGGTGCGCGCCACCTTGTCCGGGTCATATTCGTACACAAAGCACGCCTTGCTGAACATACCATACTTGGCCTCTCGTCCCCGCAGGTAGGACTGCTGCATGGGGTTGAGGGCGATCCGTTCCTTCATGGATGCCCCCTTACGCCAGCTTCTGTTCCAGGCAGTGGAGCAGGCGGTCGATGGTGTTGTTCTCAAACAGCTCCTGGAAGGTCAGGGTGATGCCGAAGGTCTTCAAAATGTTCATTTGCAGCTTCATCATCTGGATGGACTGGCCGCCCAGCTCGATGAAATTCTTGGTGGTGTCCCACCCCTGGGGCAGGTTCAATTCTGCTTCTACCATCTGATACAGTCTTTCTCTCATGGTCATTCCCCTTTCGGTTCCTCCAAGAGCCGTCCCAACCAATTTTGGAACAGCTCCGTCAAATATGCGTGTTCATACAGCCCCTCCGGCGTCATCCACACCAAGTACGCCCCATCCCACAGCTCGTAGATCTGGGCGTCCAGGCAGACCTGTGGGGTCTGGGAGACCAGGTAGGTCAGCGCTCCAAAGGACGCCTGGAAAGGCTCGGTCACCAGTTGGATGCCCGGCGTGGACGAAAAGACGGTGGACGCCAGCAGGGGTTCCTCGGGATGTCGCTCCCGGAGCATGGTCTGTACGTCCAGGCCGTCCAGGCGGATGTGGGTCATACCTGTCTGGTATCGCGCCAAAATATCTGTGATTTGGTCTGTTTTTCGTACGGCTAACGTGAGCAGTCGGGTGCGGTCGGTGATGCGGTCGGGATGCTCCACCGTGTCGCCTGTGGTGTGGAAGATGGGCAGGTTGAGGACAAAATCGGTCTCGGTCGCCTGGCGCATGGTGTCGGCGAAGGTGGCCATGGCCAGGGTGGTGGGATGGACGCCCAGGGCGGACGCCCGTTCTTGGACGGTCTCCCACTGGGCGGCGTCCAGCTTGGCAGCGGTGGCCTCATACCGGCAGTGGTGCATCCGGGTGGGGTCACGCTGCTGCTCTAGAATGGTGCCGGGGCGCATCTGGGCGACCTGCTCCTCCCAATAGGCCCCGTCTGCCGGGGACGCCGGTTCCGGGTCGGGCGTTCCGCCGGAAACGGTCACCGGGTGTCCCTGGTACAATTCCGCCAGCTGTCCCAACAAGATTTGGAACCCAGCCGGGTCTGCCACCTGCAAATTCAGGTCAAAGCACAGGCAGTCCACCCCGTCCGGCAGCCGGAACAACGCCAGACCACAGCTGTGCCCCTCCTCCGTCCGGGTGTTCCGCTGGGCGAAGGCGGCGCGGTACTGCTGGATTTCCCGCTCCGCTTCCGCTGAGGGCAGGGTGGTGCAGTCGAAGCAGGCCACGTAGTCGTTCAGGGGCGACTGGATGCCGTGGAGGGTGAGGACGTCCCGCCACGCTTGGCGCAGCTTGGCCAGGTCGATGGCGTTCCCCCGGGTCTCCAAATAGACGTGACCGGGGACGCCGCCTAGGTTCTGCTCCAGAGACGCGCCGATGAGGTAGGACTCCTGAATCCTGGTCTTGTTCATGTCCCCTGCGCCTCCGCCAGCTTTAAGAGCTGCTTTTTATCCGTCTTGCCCACGGCGGTCAGGGGCCAGGTGTGGACTTCCAGGTAATCGTCCCCCATGCAGAAGCCGGAGACGCCTTTTTCCTTCAAGAAGTGGTTGATCTGTCCCAAATCCAGCACGTCGGTACCGCCGATGGGCTTGCCACAGATGCAGATGCGCTCGGTGAGCACCGGGTCGGGCACGCCGATGACCGCCACCTCAGAGAACATCCCCCATTCGGTGAGCAGCCCTTCCAGGTAGGAGGGGATGATCTTCTCGCCGGCACGGTTGATGCGCTCCTTGATGCGGCCGTGGATGGTGATGTAGCCCTGGGCGTCCATGCTGGCCAGGTCACCGGTCTTATACCAGCCATCGGGGGTGAAATACTGGTGATCCTTGTCCAGGATGCCGTAATAGTAGTGGATGGTGTAGGGACCCCGGGTGAGCAGCTCACCCCGCTGTCCGGCGGGGAGCGGGGCGCCGCTGCCGTCTACGATAAGCAGCTCATCGTGGGGGGAGACAGGGGTGCCCTGGGTGGTCAAGATCTTTTCCAGGGAATCATCCTGCTGGGTGGTGCAGACAAGTCCTTCGGCGGTGCCGAAGACCTGGATGAGCACGTTGCCGAACAGCTCTACGGTGCGTTCCGCATCCGCCACAGGGAGCATGGCGCCGCCTACATAAATCTGCCGCAGGGTGCTCAAATCCGCCTGGGGCAGCAGCTCCCGTGCCTCCATGAGCAGGTGCAGGAGCGCCGGGACGAGAATCAAGGCGTTGACCTGCTCCGCGCGGATGAGGGTGAGCATATCCAAGGGGGAGGCGTAGCGGGGCACGACCGCTTTGCCGCCGTGGAACAGAACGCCCAGGATGCCGGGATGGGCCAGGGCGAAGTTATGCCCCAGGGGGAGCGGGGTGAGCAGGGTGGTCTGGTCACTCCAATGGTTTTTGTCCGCTGTCTGCATACAGCTGTAGTAGTAGTCCCCGTGGGTGCGGGGGATGAGCTTGGGGATACCGGTGGTGCCGCCGGACAGGAGCAGGATGGCGATGCGTTCGTCGGGAGACTGGGCTTTCACCACTGGTTCCGGCGCCACGTAGGCCACCTGTTTCATGCCGGCGAAGTGCTGGATGCCGTCGTCGGTCAGGTGGAACCGGCAGTGGACCTTGCTCTGGATGCCGCTCAGCTCCCGGACGCCGTGGTTGGGGAGCATGAGGATGGGCACGACCTCCTCCAGCATCAGCGCCAGGAACATCTGGACGAAGGGGATGCCGTTGGACATCTGCATGATGACCAGCTCATGGGGCTGCACCCCAGCCTGGCGCAGCCGTTCTCGGTCAGCCTCGGCTAACTCTGCCAGCTGACGATAGGTCACCTGTTGTACGCCGTCGGAAAGGGCGATGCGGTCGCCGTACTGTTCTGCCCCTCGGAGGAAGTGTTCTCCTAAGGTGATGGGTTCCCATAATGCGCTCATTCGGTCTTTCCTCCTTCTTTGGGCTGCCACTGGCTGGCGGCATAGTTGATAACGGGCATACACTGCTGGTACTCGTCCAGCATCATCCGGTGTCCGCCGTGCATGGAGTACAGATGGAAATTCCGCTCGGCAAAGCGCACCCAACCTCGGACGGAGTCCAGAGGTGTCATCAGGTCATCCTGACCGGAGAAAATGGACAGGTCACAGCCCACCGTGGGATAGGTTCGGGTCTGCTGCTTGTACTCATAGACCGCATGGAGGTCGGCCTCCACCACACGGATGGTCTCGCTGGCGAACTCCAGGCATTTCTCCACCTCAAACCGGTTCTCTCGGCTGATCTGTTCCAGGCGGCTGCCCTTGGCGTCCTCGTTGAAGATGTCTTCATAGGGAATCATACCAATCTCCCCACGCTGGGCGTACTGGCCATAGAGGCAATCCACGCAGCGGTTGGAAATCTCCGTCACCAGCTCCTTATCAGGGAACACATGGTCGGGGAAATAGGTGGTCATCAAGTCCTGCACCTCTTCCCTAGCCGCTTCGTTCTCAAACAGGGAGTGTCCGTACACATCGCCGTCCACCGTGGCGGTGGCGCTCATGAAAATGTGGAAGGGTTCCTGGATGCCCTCTCGGCGGATTTTCTGGTACAGCTCATAGGCCAGGATGCCGCCGTAGCAGTAGCCCAGGAGCATATAGCCGCAGCCGGGGGTTTTTGTCAGCTCCTCCACCAGGTGGGCGTAGAGGTCTTCCACCACGGCGTGCAGCTCATTGATGGGTTCCTCCCGCTTGCGCAGGCCGCGGCCGGGCAGCTCCAACAGGCAGAGCTTGATGTTCTTGTTCAGGTATTTGGTGTATTTCCAATAGACGAAGGCGGATGCGCCTCCGCCGGGGATGCAAAATAGTTTGATGTTCTGCTCGCTCATAAGCCCTCCTCAACTGGCGTCCAGCTGACCGATCTTGGTCATCTTACTGAGGAATTTCTCCATCAGCAGCTCGTGGACGCCCTTCCGATACAGGTTCTCCAGCCGTCCCACCTTCTGGTAGCCCACGCCGGCGTACAGCTTCTGGGCGGCCTGGTTGCTCTCGGTGACCACCAGGTAAATCTTGCTGGTCATCCGCTTCTCCAGCAGACGCTCCTCCATATAGGCCAGCATCCGCCGTCCGTAGCCCTTGCCCCGGCAGGACTCGTCCACTACGATCATGTGCAAATAGGGGTAGGTGTAGAAGGAACCTTCCTCCACGTACCACAGCACCCCCACCAGCCGCTGACCCTCATAGGCCAGGAAGACGGCGTCCCGCTGGCAGGCTTTTTCTACGGCGTCGTCCAGCAGTCTGCGCAGGGGGTAATAGCGCTGCCCCAGCTCGGTGGCGAACAGAAAGGCGCTGCAATCGGCCACCAGGGTCTCGGTCAGCGGTCTCATCCGCATCATGCGGACGCCCCTTTCAGGATGACCTTGTCCACGATGGAGTCCACCGTCTCGAAGTCCTCGTAGTTGATCTCGTCCAGGTCGATGGTCACGGAAAAGGCTTCCTCGAACAGGGCGATCATCTTGATGACGCTGAAGGAGTCCACATAGCCGGAGGAGATGAGCATGGTGTCGTTGGCGATCTCGATGCCTTCCAGCTCGGGCACATTCTCCAGGAACATTTCGATGACCTGTTTCTTCATTTCACTGTTTGTCATAGCAATACACATCCTCCACTGTCAATCCCATCTTTTCCAGGGGTTTTTCCAAGTCACTTTCTTCGATCGGGGAATGGATGATCTCCAACGCCCGCTCCCGGCTCATCTCGCCTACCCGCACCAACTCGCTCAGCTCCACTTCGTGCTGGCCGTAGTTGAAGACCTTTTCGGTCAGGTACTGGGCCACGTAGTTGAAGGAGCAGTTGGAGGACTTATCCGGCCAGCTCCGCTTGGGCAGCTGGAACTTCAATTCCCGGGTGATGATGTCCAAAATCTTGTCCTCGTTCCACTCGATGTACTTGAAGGGGGACAGCAGTCTCATGTTGCCATAATGCTCCCGGAAGTACTTGTTCTGGTTGTGGATGAGGTCAGCGTAATCTTCGTAGCCGGGCATATTTTTAAACAGCTCCACGGCGTTCTCATCGGACTCTTTATAAATCCAGAACAGCTCGGAGTTGCGGATGTACTGCTGTCCCTTGGTGTAGCCGCCCAGGATGAGGTCGATGCCGTTCTGGTGGGCGGTGCGGCGGATGGCGTTGTCAATAAGGGCGTGGCAGACTCGGCAGTAGTAGATGGGCTTGCCGGAGCGGATCATCTGGGGGAAGATCTTGAGCAGGTCGGCGGTCTTGAAGACCATCAGATCCACTCCCAGGATGTCGGTGGCGTTCTTCACGTTGGCGTACATCTCATCCAGGGCAAAGCCGTTGTCGATGATGATGGCCAGAGGGTTCAGACCCAGGACGCGGACGGCCACGTACAGGGTCATGATGCTGTCCTTGCCGCCGGAGACGCTGACGGCGCAGTCGTACCGGTTGCCCTTTTTGTAGGGGGCGACGATCTTTTTCAAGGTCTCCAGCTTTTCCTCCGGACTCTTGCTGTCGAAGGACTGGCTGGGGGCGATCTTTTCTTGCAGGTTCCGGCAGACGCTGCACACACCGTTTTTCCCCAAGGTGATATGCCCCTCGGCTTCCGGCATGATGCAGCAGGCGCAGCGGGGGCCATTATAATTCAATGTCATATTGTTTCAACTCCTGTACGGTCTTCTCATCCCATTTGCTCACATCCAACCCCTTCTGGCACAGCAGCGCGTAGGTCAGGCGCTCCACACCGAAGGCGAAGCAGGCGGTGTAGGCGAAGTTGCCGTTGTCCAGGCGGATGTTGTAGGGCTTGGAGAAGTGGGTGCGGTGGAAATTGGCGGAGGCAGCGGCGATCTCCTTGTCGGGATTGTCCAAGCGGCAGACGAACTCCTGCTTGGAGTCACCCAGCACTTGGAAGAACTGCAGCTTCTTGTAGTTGCTGGCGAAGAAGGAGTCGTTGGCGGTGTTCACCTTGCAGTTCAGGCCAAAAGTCTCCTGCCAGAAGTGCCACAGCTCCTTGGCCTGGCCGACTTTGTCCGCACAGGTCTCAGGTGCGCCCACGAAGACGTATTCCTTCATGTTGAACTCGTTCAGCCGCGCCAGCTCATAGGCGTTCCCCGCCTCGTTCCGGAAGCAGCGGCCGGAGACCAGGTAGGTCTGGGGGGCATCCCGCTGGATGGTGCTGCCGCTGAGGAACTGATAGACCGGAGCGCAGGTGGCGTGGCGGAGCACCAGAGTAGGCGTCTTCATCTCCTCGAAGATGGACTTGTCCTGGGTGCCCTTCTGGGCGAAACGATCCAGCACAGCCAGGTCGTTCTTCATGGTGGTCTGGAACATGATGTAGTGGGGGAAGGTCTCAAAGTAGCCGCCCTTTTCGTAGTTGTCGATGGGATAGAGCACGGGGAAATCGTACTGCTTCACCGGCCCGAAGACCTCCTTGCCGAAGGCTTCGATCTTCCGGTCAAAGTAGCGGTAGACCTGCAAAAACAGGTCGCTGTAGGCATACACGCCGTCGGCGATCTCCTTGACACCCTCGGTGTCCAGGAGGGTCTGGAAGATGGGAGCCTGGTTCAGGGGGACGGCGTCGGAGTGGTCTTCCAGGGTCTTGATCTTGACCTCCTTGCCGCTGAGCTGGCCGTTCAGGATCATGTCCCGCAGCTGCCCCACCTTCTGGGTCACCTCTGCCTCATCCCGCTCCTCCAGCTCCACCTGTACCTGGTCGCCCTGGCGCTGGATGTTCCGGATGGCCGGGGAGACGTAGGGGAGCATTTCGGTGAAAAAGTTCTGGTCTTTGGCCTGAAACTGACTTAATTCCAACGTTATGGTCATAGTTTTTCCTTTCTGGAACGCATACGACCGGGACAGGAACCTCCCGTCCCGGCCATGTTCGTGTGATGATTCTGTTGTCAAATCAGGGTCATGCCCGGTTGTCCTTCAGACACTCCACCATGTTCACCCGGAACACCTTGCGCTTGAGCAGGGTCAGGGAGATGATGTAGCTGACCACCACCAGCGCCGCGCAGATGACACTGCTCTTGACGCTGATGACCGCTTCGATGTAAGCGGACAGGTTGTCGATCATCATGGTGTAGAACAGATCTCCAGCCAGGATGCCCAGGGGGATGCTGATGATGAGGCTGATGGGCACCAGGATGTGGTTGGCGGAGAGGACCATGGAGTTGATCTCACCTTTCCGGTAGCCGAAAATTTTCAGCATGGAGATGGTGTTCCCGTTCTCCTCCACCATCATGTTCACGGTCAGGTAGACGGCGGCCACGCAGAGGACGGCGCCCAGGAGGATCATGACCATGATGATCTGCTGGAGGTCGTCGATGACCGACTGGATCTGATCCTGCACCGACTCCTTGGTGTTGGTCACGGCCACTTCGCTGTCCTTCAGCTTCAGCTTGTGGTCGGATAGGATGACGTTATACACATCGTCGTCCAGGTCCATCAGATCCCGCACCGTCTTGCCGGTGGTGTACAGGGTCTTCTGGGCGCAGTCTTCCACGATGCCGGTGATCTTCACCGTGTACTCATCCATGGTGATGGGGCTGTAGAAGGTGAACTTGTCTCCGGCGTTGAGGCCGTAGACCTTGGCGGCCATCTCGGTCAGGTAGTAGTCCCCGTCCTTCAGGGAGACCTTCTTGCCGTCCAGGTCGGTGAGGGTGATGTACTTGGAATCCTTCTGCAGGCCGCTGAGGCTGAACTGGCTGTTCTCGATGTCCTTGGGCTGGAGGGACTCGTTGATGTAGGTCTCGCAGCCCTTCCCCTGCTCCTTGGTCTCGTAGCTGGTCAGGTAGTAGCGATAGGAGAAGCTGCCGATGCTGTTGACGGAGTTGTTGACAAAGTTGTCGCAGCTGTCGAAGAAGGTCAGCCCCATGGCCATGATGTAGCCGCCCACCACCAGGCCGATGAGCACCACCAGCGCCCGTGCCTTGTTGCTGAGCAGGGTGCGAAGGCGGAACTTCCACTTGAATTTCATGGTGCGGTTGCTGGCAAAGGCTTTGGAACCGCCCTTCTTGCTGGTGAAGGCGTTGAGCAAGTCGACTGCGTTGCGCCGGAGCAGCTTCTTGGTGGTCAGGATGGCAGAGACCACGTAGAAGAGGGTGGGCAGGACGACGCAGATGGCCGCGCCGTACAGGGGGACGGCGTAGTGGATGGGCATAGGCTCATAGTCCACGGCGTAGTATTCCGCCATGCTCTGTGCACCCACGGCGGCCATGATGAGACCGATGACGGTGCCGGCGATGCTGGCGATGAGGGCCATGGTGGCGTAGTGGCGGGTCAGTTCCCCCTTGCGGTAGCCCAGGGCTTTCAGGGTGCCGATGATCTTACACTCGGACTTGACCTTTCGGCTCAGGATGGCCGCCACCAGGATGCTGACGATGACCATCATCAGGCACATCATCATGTAGGACATCATCATGTAGGTCTTGGGGTTGTTCTGCACCGCCTCAATGCGGGGGTTGACCGAGGCGTCGGTGTACTGGAGCATGGTGTAGTCCTTGTTCACCTTCTTGCGGAACTTCTTCTCCTTGGCGGAGTCGTGGTAGACCACCGTATAGTAGACGGTCTCGTCCTTTAGCTTGTCATAGGTGTCATCGGTCACCGCTGCCACGGCGAAACCCTCGTTGTTCCGATAGGCGTCGGTGAGGTTTTCCAGGCAGTTGATGTAATCGGGACGGAGCATAAAGCCGGTGATGGTGTACTGCTTGCCGTCCAGCTTGAGCTTGTCCCCGATGGCCAGGTCGTTGGCCTGGGCAAAGCCCTTGGAGAGCACGATCTCGTCGTCGTCCACCACGTCCTTGCCCTCGAAGACCTCATAGGTGTCGATCTTCTGGTTCCGTTTCAGGACGCGGACGGTGTAGTCCTTCTCCTCCACATCCACGTAGCCGGTCTGCTCCAGGGTCAGGTCGTATTTCTTCTCAAAGTCCTTCCGGTCCTGCTTCTCGATGGGCATGAGGGTGGAGAACTGGGCGTCCTCCATGTTGTGCCGCTCTGCGAAGTCGGTCACGTAGCCGTCCAGTCCCGTGCCGGTGGTCAGGATGGACAGGAAGAGGAAGATGGAGACCGCCGTCAGGACAACGGTTGCCAGGTAGAAGGACAGGTTGTGTTTGATATTATGCTTATATCTTCGATTCAGTTTCATCACAGCACCAGCTCCATCGGACTCACTTTGTTTGCGTTTCCCTCGTTGCTCTGAATCTTGCCGTCCTTGATCTGGATGATCCGGTCCGCCATGCCGCTGATGGCGGCGTTGTGGGTGATGATGACCACCGTGGTGTGATACCGGTCATTCAGGGTCTGCACGGCTTGCAGAACGCCCAGGGAGGACTTGGTGTCCAAGGCGCCGGTCAGCTCATCGCACAGGAGGAGCTTGGGGTTCTTGACCATGGCGCGGGCGATGGCCACCCGCTGCTGCTGGCCGCCGGAGAGCTCTCTGGGGAAGCGATTCTGGAGGCCGTTGATGTCCAGGGCGCCGAACAGCTCATCCAGGTTCATGGGACTGGGGGCGATGTCCGCCACCACTTCCACGTTCTCCCGGGCAGTCAGGTCGGGGATGAGGTTATAGAACTGGAAGATGAACCCCACGTCCTCCCGGCGGTACTCGGTCAACTCCTTCTGCTTCAGACCGGAGACCGTCCGGCCGCCTACGGTCAGGGAACCGCTGTCCAGGGTGTCCAGACCGCCGATGATGTTGAGCATGGTGCTCTTGCCGGAGCCGGAGGGGCCCAGCACGACGATGACCTCGCCCTGCTCGGCGCTCAGCTCTGCCCCGTCCAGGGCTTTGACGGCGGATTCGCCCTCGCCATACACCTTGCTGGCGTTCTTCAATTCGATAAACATGTTACTGCTCTGCCTCCTCGCTTAATTTTTGCATGACCACCTCGCTGAGCGACTGCACGCTCTGGGAGATGTACAGATCCAATTCCTCCGACACCAGGATGCCAAAATCCTCCTGGCAGCTCAGGTACAGCTGGACGATGACGATGCTGTCCGCGCCCAGGTCGTCGATGAGCAGGTCGTTGTCGCCGATCTGCGCCGGGTCCAGGTTCAGCAGCTCGCCCAGGTGTCCTTTGATGGTGCTCTTTACTGTTTCAATGGTCATCTCACACATTCCGTCCCTTCATCTTAATCTCTTTCACGCCGTCTGCCCGTTCCTCCAACACCTTGGCCATCTGGAACCGTGCCACTTCCCCTTTGCCCGTCCGGGGCAGCGGGTCGCGGAAGGCGTAGAGCTTGGTCACTTTCTTGTTCATGGGCAGGCCAGCGTTCACCTTGCGAATTTGCGCGAAGCACTCCGTCTCCTCGAAGTTGTCATACTCCTTGGGGCTGACGAAGAGGGTCACCTGATCCTGATAGCCTGCGGTGCAGTAGCCGCTGGAAAAGTCGTTGAGGAAGTCGAAATAGACGTCGATCTCCTCCGGATAGATGTTCTCGCCGGAGTCGGTGACGATGACGCTCTTGCAGCGCCCCAGGAAGTAGGTGCGCTGTCCGTCCAGCTTGAAGATGTCGCCGGAGCGGAAGGGACCTTCTCGGAAGACCTCTTTGCCGCCGATGAGGATGGACTCGTACAGGGAGTGGCCGTCCAGCACCAGCTCGCCTACGCCGTTGTCCACATAGGTGCCGTCCTCCAGCAAAATCTTGGCCTTGTGCTTGTTGTAGAAGCAGCCCACGTAGTCGGTGGACGGGTCTTCGTCGATGCCGCCCATGGTGGAGGTGCCGATCTCGGTCATGCCCCAGCTGTTGAGGAAATAGATGCCGCTGTTCAGCAGGACTTTGACCGATTCCGCGTCCAGTTTCGCGCCGGCGCTGATGCCCACTTTGAGGTTCTCGCCCAGCAGCTGCTGGAACTCCTTCTCGCCGCAGCCGCCGTAACGGGCCTGAGCGATGCGGATGAAGCCTTTCCACATGGCGGGGACGCAGAACATCATCCAGATGTTCTCCTGCTTACAGGTGTCGATGATGGAGAACACCCCGCTGTTGGGCGGGAAGATCACGCAGTGACCCATGTGCCAGAAGGTGACCACCAGCAGGAAGCCGGAGATATGCCGGAAGGGCAGCGCCAGCAGGCTCTTGTTCTCCTCCAGGTTGGGGGAGATGCGCCGCTCGGTGATGCGGTCGTTGCCCAGCCAATACTCGGTCACGTTGCGCACCGTGCCCACGATGGCGGAGGCGGCGAAGACGTATGCCTTGGCGGTGCCGGTGGTGCCGGAGGTGTGGAAGGAGACCTTATCCGCCCAGCGGTCGTCCCCTACAGGGGGGTAGTGGATCGGGTCGCCCAGAATCTTCTGGTCGTCGATGCCTTCCACCTCCGCAATGTCCACGTCCAGGACGCCGGGGATGCCGGTGGGACGGTTGGTGATGAAGGCTTTCACGCCGGCCTCTGTCACGAAGTGCTCGTCCAGCTGGTGGGGGTTCTGAGCGTCCAGCAGCATGACCCGGTAGCCGCACTTCATGAGAGCGAACATGACGCCAAACCAATAGATGGAGTTGGGGGCTTTCAGTGCCACCCAGGTGCCCGGTTCCAGGGGCTGCATCCGCTGGTTCAGGTAGTTGGTCATGGCCTGGATGTGGGTCAGATAGGCGTCGCCGCTGACCTTCTTCTTCTCCTTGCCGACAAAATATTCGATTGCGGTGTGACCGGTCATGTTGCCGATGGTCTCCTGCAACAGGGTCTGAAAGTTCATTCTCTGCTCCATAGGACTCCTTTCTCCTCACAAAATGGCGGTCATCATGCCGATATTGGCGCCGACGGCACCGCCTACCATCAAAATCTTTGATCCCTCGTGGAGCCGCCCGTCCTGCCAGGCACGGTAAGCGGCCAGAGGCACGTTGCTGGCGCCCATGTTGCCACAATCCTTGACGATCTCCACGAACTTGCTCAAGTCCATGTCCATGGCCTTGCTGATATGAGCCACGATCCACTTGGCCACCTGGGTGGGGACGATGTAGTCCAAATCTTCTTTCGTCCAACCGGCGGCGGCCAGCACCTTGGGGATGGTGTAGGGCGCTTCCGCTGCGGCGTCGGTGAGGGCCTTGGTGGTGCCGGGGACGTACATCTTATCCGGGTCGCCAGGGAAGGCTACGCCGCCGCCCCAGATGACGTTGTTGTTCCAAATCTCCGGGATGGTCTTGAACCAGGAGGTGTGGATGCCCCGGTCGTTGTCCGAGGACTTTTGCAGCAGGAACGCCCCGCCGCCGTCGCCCACAGAGAGCGCCACCGGAGCACGCTGGATGAGCTCTTCCTTGTCATCGTAGTGGAGCTTCGTCCACTTGGACAGGCATTCGCCGGAGACCACCAAGACGGTCTCCGCCTTGCCGGTGGCGATGAAGCTGTCGGCGATGTCCACGCCGCTGAGGAAAGCGTTGCAGGCGTTCTTGACGTCAAACGCAAAGCCGTTGCGGATGTTCAGCTTGTCCGCCACCACGTTGGCGGTGGCCGGCTCCACGAAATCCTGGGTCACCGAGGTGAACAGGATGGCGTCCACGTCCTGGGGCTCTACGCCGGCTTCCTTCATGGCGATCTCCCCTGCTCGGGCGGCAATGTCGGAGCACAGCTCGTCCTTGGCTGCCCAGTGGCGGGAGGCGCAACCGGTGAGCATCTTGCACAGGCCGAGCTTCACGCCGTGGTCCTTGTATCCGGCCATCTCCTCCAGCTCTTCGCTGGTGACCACCCGTTCCGGCAGATACCCGCCGATTCCTTTGATCCATGTACTCATACTGCCTTTTCTCCTTCTATGGTCTTCTGGATGTAATGCAGAAAATCTGCTTCTTGTTCGCGCATATAAAAGTGGGTGCCAGGGAAGATCTTCACCCCCAACAGGTTGGGGGCACTCTCCTGCCACAATGCCAGCTCCTCTGTGTCCCCCACCTCGGCATCATCATTGCCGCACAGCACCACGGTCTCCGCTTGAACGACATTGCAAGTGGGACGGTACTGCTCCAACAACCGGATGTCCTCTCGGCAGAGGGTAAAGAGCATCTGGAACATCTGCAAATTGGTCTTGACCTCCTCTGGGAAGCCACCCAGCTTCATGAGATACTCGTTCAGCTCCTCCTCGGAACCGAACCCGTAGTGGTGGGGCTGGAAGCACACCGGCGGGTGCTGGCCGGAGAGGATGAGGCGGGTGGCCTGTTTGCCGTGCTGGGCTTCCAACAGGACTTCTGTCTCATAGGCCACAAAGGCGCCCATGCTGTGGCCGAAGATGCAGAAGGGCTCGTCGCCGACGAAGTCCGCGATGCGCGCTGCCGCTGTTTGGGCGATGGCCATGAGGCTCTCGGCGCTGGGCTCTCTGGCCTGGTAGCCCCGGCCGGGGTATTCGTAGAGGAGGACGTCCTCTTTGGCCAGCGTCTCGATCTGCCTGATAAAGTTGAAATAAAACGCAAATCCACCGGCGTGTGGAAAACAAATCAGTTTCATAAGTTCCTTTCTACTCACTCTGTCTACAACCATCTGACTGGCTTTGGCCGCGCCATCCACGGCTCCATGTCCGCCAGGGTCACCGGCACAGTGACAACGGAACGCAACGCTCGCTCCGGCGGCACACAGGTGGAGAGGCAATAGTCCTCCCCCACCGGCTGGGTGAACCCGTTGGCGCAGGGTTGGCCAGTCTGGACGTGGCGGATGATGGAACGGCCAACATTGCCCTCCAACGGCTCCACCTGGAAGCGCTGGAATCCACAGTTCAGCCCATCGCCACGGAGCTTGCCAAAGCTCTCCTTCAGCGTCCAAAGCTGGATAAATCGCCGCTCCGGCGGCGTCGGCGCCTGCTCTAACTGCTGTTGCTCCTGGGGCGTCAAGCACAGTCCGTACATCCCCCGCTCCACCGGCTGGACTTTTTCGATGTCCACGCCAAGCGGACAATCCGCCAGCCCACAGGCCACCCAATCTCCCGCGTGAGAGAGGCTGAACTGGACGGGGCCGCCCTCCAAAGTGGGCTTGCCGTACCGGTTCCGCCCCAGCGTCAGAGGACGGTCCCCGCACCGCTTCCACAGGCAGAAGTTGCCCAACAGCCCAGCGGCCACACAGCGCAGCCGATCTGCCTCTCGGCGAAAGGCGCCGGCACGATGCCAGCGCTCTGGGGAGAGGAAGGGTGCGTAGGGTTCCAGGGTGTCTGGGCACAGTTGATGGATGGCGAACAAAAACACCGGGATGTTTTCTGGGGAAGGTACGTCACTAGCATGGTTAGCTTTCGCTAACTTACAGTCAAAAAAAGATGCTCCAGCAGTTTCCCTGCCGGAACCATCCAACCAGTCCGTCATGCGTCCCGCTCTTGCCGCGGGTACTCCAGCATCTGCCCTGTCCCCGACAGGGACATCCCAAACTGCCGGATGCTCTCCCGCACCTTCGCCGCATAGACCCGACCTGCCACCAGCCGTTCCCCGTTCCGGAGCAGGATGCCCAACCGGTGGTTGTCACAGCGGTAGGTGGAGGCCACCTGAGCGATGTTGACGATGCAGCTCTTGCTGATGCGGATAAAACGATACTGCTCCAACAGCGCCTCCAGAGCGGTCAGGGAATCCTTGCACCGGAAGACCCGGCTTTCGTCATAGAAAAAGGTCTTGCGGTTGATGCTCTCGATATAGAGAATGGTGTGGAGCGGGACGCAAACGGTCATATCCTCTGCCGTGCCCGTCAGCGACACCGCACACTGCCGCAGGGCGTCCAGCAGATTGCGCACGCGGGCGTCTACGGCGGGGCAGTTGACGATGATCTCGATCTCGGACATGGTCTTATCTTGATTGATCTTTACTTTCATGAACAGCCTTTCTCGCATAGGGTACCTTGTCTTCCAAAAGTTAGCTATCACTAACCGTTGGGGACATTTGTTCAAGCGCTTTCTATTATACCCACCCTCTGCGTCCATTTCAAGTAATTTGGTGCAAACTGCCCAATTCTTGTTCCGAATGTGTAGGAAGCCGCCGATCAGGGTGCGGAAACAGCTTAGAATATGTTATACTGGCACAGATGTATTCTGTATTAGGAAGAAAGGTGACGTACATGACGACGGTATCCATTTGTACGTACGACTCCCCCCTCGGCGGCATCCTCTTGGCAGCGGATGAGCTGGGCTTGACGGGTCTGTGGTTTGACGGGGAGAAGTATTTTGGCTCCAATCTCCCGGCGGAGCCCATCCGGGAGGAGACCGACATCTTGACCGAGACCAAACGATGGCTAGACGTGTATTTCTCCGGTCGGGAACCGGATTTCCTGCCGCCGCTGCACCCCATTGGCTCCCCCTTCCGTCGGGCGGTCTGGGACTTGCTCTTGCAAATTCCCTATGGACAGACCACCACCTATGGAGCGCTTGCCCGCCAGCTGGCAGCACAGCAGGGACGCGCCACCATGTCCGCCCAGGCGGTGGGTGGTGCCGTGGGGCACAATGCGATCTCCATCCTCATCCCCTGCCACCGGGTGGTGGGCACCAACGGCAGTCTGACCGGTTACGCCGGCGGGGTGGACAAGAAGGAACGGCTGCTGACCTTGGAGGGTGTGGATATGAGCGGTCTGTTCCGCCCGACGAAAGGCACTGCGCTCTGAGCGTCATTTTGAGAAAAACAGATAGGAGGAAGGACCGGTGAACAAGGCAGACAGAGCGGAAGAACTGTTCCGGATGGGCTATAATTGCAGCCAGTCAGTGTATGCGGCTTTTGCAGAGGAGCTGGGCATGAGCGTGGAGGAGGCAGCCAAACGAGCCAGTCCCTTTGGCGCTGGGTTTGGCAAGCTGCGCGAGGTGTGCGGCGCGGTGAGCGGCATGGTGCTGGTGCTAGGCGACCTGTGCGGGTACCAGAACCCGACGGATGCTGCGGGAAAACAGGCGCTGTATGCGCTGGTGCAGCGCCTGTGTGGCTCCTTTGCGGCATCGGAGGGCAGCTTGATCTGTCGGGAGCTGCTCGGTTTGGAGAAAGGTGAGGATTTGGAAGAACCCGCAGTGCGGACGGAGGAATATTATCAGTGTCGGCCTTGCGTGGGGGCTTGCAGAAGGGCGGCTGAGATTTTGGAGGCGTATCTGACGGAAGGAGCATGAGGAATGCTCCCGTTTCGATGATGTTGTAGGCTGCAAAATCACAGGTTGTTTTACAACAAATCATACTACTTTTGCGGGCAATGTTATGCAGACTTATGCCAGGATATGCAATGTTCCCGTTCTCCTCCTACCATCCGAGTTTTCTTTGATATATCAATAAAAAACCTTAATTTAAGGAGATTTAGAACCGATGATTAAAATACTGTTCCTATGCCACGGCAACATTTGTCGCTCGCCTATGGCTGAGTTCATCCTAAAGGACATGGTAGCCACCCGCGGCATCGCAGACCAATTTGACATCGCCTCCGCGGCCACCAGTCGGGAGGAGATCGGCAACCCAGTATACCCGCCTGCGGTGCGGGAACTGGCGCGGCATGGCATCTCCGCCGCGGGCAAGACCGCTCGGCAGCTGCGGCGGGAGGACTATGACCGGTACGACTATCTGCTGGCTATGGAGGCGTACAATCTGCCCAACGCCATGCGCATTTTGAAGGCTGACCCGGAGGGAAAGTTGAAGCTGCTGCTGGACTTCACCGACACCCCCGGCGACATCGCCGACCCCTGGTACTGCGGCCACTTCGACCGGACCTATGCGGACATCACCCGGGGCTGCCAGGGGCTTTTGGCTCATCTGGGCTTCTGATTCTGCTGGAAAAACCGTCTGTTTCCCCGGAAACAGGCGGTTTTTGTCCGGTCTGGTCGGCTTTTTCTTGTATTCACGCCCTTTTCTTGTTATAATTAAGGTATCTTTTTACTATGGTATAGCAATCACCCCAAACCCGGACCGCTCGCCCGTCCCGGCGGCGCAGAGAAGGAGATGGCATCCATGAAGGCAAAGAAAGTGGCGGCTTATGGCATTTTGGTGGCGCTGGCCATCGCACTGAGCTATTTGGAGAATCTCATCCCGTGGACGGTAGCCGCCCCCGGCGTGAAGTTGGGGCTGGCCAACACGGTGACCATCTTCGCCCTCTACCGACTGAGCTTTCGGGACGCCTGTGCCATCTCCCTGCTGCGGGTGCTGCTGGTGGGCATTCTGTTCGGCAACGCCTTCAGCCTGGCTTTCAGTGCTGCCGGCGCCATCGTCAGCTTGGCGGTGATGCTCCCCCTGAGCCGCGCCCATCCGGACAACACCATCCTGGTCTGCGTGGCCGGTGGGGTGGCGCACAACGCTGGGCAGATCTTGGCCGCTGGATTGCTGACCCACGCCTGGCAGATCGCCTGGTATTTCCTCGTCCTCTGTCTGACCGGTATCTTGGCTGGCATCGGCATTGGCCTGCTCTCCGCCTTCGTCCTGCGGCAGACCCGGCACATCCTTTTGTAACCATAGGGGTCTCCCCCGTTCGCCATGGGGAGACCCTTTGTCTGTTTTCAACAAACTGCCAGTTTGTCCATGGGTTACTGCTTGCTATTCCAGTGGAATTCGGTTAGAATTGAGGGCGAACCAAAAAATCTTACAAATTTTTTCACATTTTCGATGTGAACTGTTTTAGGTGAAAATGTATGAACCTTCGTATTGGTATTGACATCGGTTCCACCACCGTCAAGGTCGTGGTACTGGACGAACAGAACACTCTGCTGTTCCGCTCCTACGAGCGGCATTTTTCCAAGGTGCGGGAGAAGACCTGCGAGATTTTGGAACGCATCAAGGACAAGCTCCTGGGCCATCAGGTGCAAATGGTCATCACCGGCTCCGCCGGTCTGGGCGTGTCCAAGGCCAGCGGCATCGACTTCGTGCAGGAGGTGTACGCCACTGCCGCCGCGGTGGACACCTTCATCCCCGGCACTGACGCGGTCATCGAGCTGGGCGGCGAGGACGCCAAGATCATCTTCTTCGGCGGCGCGCTGGAAGAGCGTATGAACGGCAGCTGCGCCGGCGGCACCGGGGCGTTCATCGACCAGATGGCCACCCTCATGAACGTGACCGGCGACGAGCTGGACAAGCTGGCGCTGAAGCACGAAAAAATCTACCCCATCGCCAGCCGCTGCGGCGTGTTCGCCAAGAGTGACATCCAGCCCATCCTGAACCAGGGCGGCCGGAAGGAGGACGTGGCCGCGTCCATCTTCCAGGCGGTGGTCGATCAGACCATCGCCGGTCTGACCCAGGGGCGGGAGCTGAAGGGAAAGATCGTCTTTTTGGGCGGCCCCCTGCACTTCCTGATGGGACTGCGGGAACGGTTTGTGGAGACCTTGCAGCTGGATGAGGAGCACGCCATCTTCCCGGAGGACGGCGACTGCTTTGCCGCCATCGGCGCAGCGCTGTGTGCCTCGGATTATGACGCCCACCTGTTTGACGACCAGCTGAAAAAGCTGGAGGAGAGCCGCTCCGCCGTCACCAGCTTGGACACCGCCCCTCCCCTGTTCGAGAGCCAGGCGGAGTACGACGCCTTCTGCGCCCGCCACAACAGCCAGCATCCGCCGGAGGTGGACATCGCCGCCTACACCGGCGACGCCTATCTGGGCATCGACGCCGGTTCTACCACCACGAAACTGGCCCTCATCGCCCCGGACGGCGGTCTGCTCTACACCTATTATCACTCCAACATGGGCAACCCGGTGTCCATCGTCAAGGAGCAGCTGGATAAAATTTATCAGCTCTGCGGCGACCGCATCACCATCCGGGGCAGCGCCGTCACCGGCTACGGCGAGGATCTCATCAAAAACGCCTTCCGCTGTGACCTGGGTCTGGTGGAAACGGTGGCCCACTACAACGCCGCCGCTCACTTCAACCCGGACGTGGATTTCATCATCGACATCGGCGGCCAGGATATGAAGTGCTTCAAAATTCGCAACGGCGCGGTGGACTCCATCATGCTCAACGAAGCCTGTTCCTCCGGCTGCGGCTCCTTTATCGAGACCTTCGCCCGGGCGTTGGGCTATGACATCGCCGACTTTGCAAAGCTGGGTCTGTTCGCCAAGCACCCCGTGAACCTGGGCAGCCGCTGCACCGTGTTCATGAACTCCTCCGTGAAGCAGGCTCAGAAGGACGGCGCCAGCGTGGAGGACATTTCGGCGGGTCTGTCCATCTCCATCGTGAAGAACGCCATCTACAAGGTGCTCCGCATGGCTTCCGCCGACGACCTGGGGCAGCACATCGTCGTCCAGGGCGGCACCTTCCACAATGACGCGGTGCTCCGCGCCTTTGAACAGGAGTTGCATCGGAACGTCATCCGTCCCACCATCGCCGGTATCATGGGCGCGTTCGGCGCGGCGCTGGCGGCCAAGAAGCTGGCGCTGGAGAAGAGCACCATCCTGACGGCGGAAGAGCTGGCACATTTCCAGCACACCGCCAAGCCCCTGACCTGCAACGGCTGCACCAACCATTGCAGCCTGACGGTAAATACCTTCGACGGCGGCCGTCGGTTCATCTCCGGCAACCGTTGTTCCAAGCCTCTGGGCGGAGAGAAGCATCCCCTGCCCGACCTGATGCGGTACAAATACGAAAAGCTCCGCGCCATGGAGGGCAAGGGGGAAGGCAACGGCATCCGGGGCAAGATCGGCATCCCCTTTGGGCTGAACGCCTACGAAAACCTGCCCTTCTGGTACGCCTTCTTCACCAAGCTTAATTTTGAAGTGGTGCTGTCTCCGGAATCCAGCCGAAAGCTGTACATCAAGGGGCAGCGCACCATCCCGTCGGATACGGTGTGCTACCCAGCCAAGCTGGTCCATGGCCACGTGCTGAGCCTGTTAGAGGACGGGGTGGACACCATCTTCTACCCCTGCATGAGCTACAACTTCGATGAGGGCGTCAGCGACAACAACTACAACTGTCCGGTGGTGGCCTACTACCCCGACCTGATCGCCGCCAACCTGCCGCAGCTGAAGGACGCCCGGTTCCTCCACCCCTACTTTGGCCTTCATCGTCCCCACGACTTCAAGAAGCGGGCGGAGACCTACTTTATGGAGGAATTCAACATCCCCAAGCGGGAGACCGCTGCCGCGGTCAAGGCCGCCTACGACGCCTACGACGCCTTCAAGAACGACCTGCGCAAGACGGCAGACGAGTACATCGCCTACGCCCGGGAGCGGGACCTGCCCATCATGGTGGTGGCTGGCCGTCCCTACCACACCGACCCGGAGGTCAACCACGGCATCAACGAGCTGGTGACCGGGTTCGGGTTCGTGCTCATCACCGAGGACAGCGTGGCCTATCACATGGACAAGGCGCCTCGGAAGGTGCTGAACCAGTGGACGTATCACGCGCGGATGTACAACGCTGCTCGCTACGTCTGCACCCAGCCGGACATGGAGCTGATCCAGCTGGTCAGCTTCGGCTGCGGCGTGGACGCCATCACCACCGACGAGATGCGCACCATCCTGGAGGACGGCGGGAAGCTGTACACCCAGCTGAAGATCGACGACATCAGCAACCTGGGTGCGGTCAAAATCCGAATCCGCAGCCTGATCGCCGCCATCGAAGCCCGGAAAGCACGGGAAAGTCAGGGTTGACGCGAGAATGCACAACTGCCCGGAAAGGAAAGAACGCCTATGGCAGAGTTAGTATATGACAAGACTGGTCGTCTCCTGTTCACCAAGGAGATGAAGAAAGAATACACCATCCTGATGCCCCAGATGCTCCCCATCCACTTCGGGATGTTCCAAAAGATGCTCCAGCTGGAAGGCTACAACGTGGTGCAGCTGAACAACGAGGGACAGGCGGTGGTGGACGAAGGGCTGAAGTACGTCCACAACGACACCTGCTATCCCGCCCTGCTGGTCATCGGCCAGTTCCTGGACGCCATCAAGCACGGGGGCTACGACCCCCACAAGGTGGCTCTGTTCATCACCCAGACCGGCGGCGGCTGCCGTGCGTCCAACTACATCCACCTGCTCCGCAAGGCCCTGGAAAAGGCCGGGATGGGCTACATCCCCGTCATCTCCGTCAGCTTCGGCCTGGAGAAGAACCCCGGCTTCCATCTGACCATCTCTCTCCTCCGCCGACTCATCTACGCCATGATGTACGGCGACCTCATCATGAACGTGGCCAATCAGGTGCGTCCCTACGAGGTCAACGCCGGCGAGACCGATGCGCTGGTGGAGACCTGGAAGAATCGGCTCATCGACCGGTTCCAGCAGGGCAAGGGCATGAGCCGGAAGCAGATGCAGGAAGGGTTCAAAGAAATTTGCGACGAGTTCAAGGCGGTTCCCGTTGAGCATTTCGGCTCCAAAGTCCGCGTGGGCGTGGTCGGTGAGATCTATGTGAAATTCTCCTCCCTGGGCAACAACCAGCTGGAAAAGTTCCTCCTCAGCGAGGGGGCGGAACCGGTGGTGCCCGGCCTGACGGACTTCCTCATCTTCAAAATCTTCAACCGTGAGGTGGATGTGAACATCTACGGCGGCAAGTGGATCAAAAAGAAGGTGTGCCAAATTTTTAAGGGCTACGTGGAGCACTGTCAGCGGGACATGATCGACGCCCTGAACAACTCCCACTACTTCAAAGCTCCCGGCACCTTCGAGGACCTGCACCGGCTGGTGCACGGCTACCTGGGCGAAGGGTGCAAGATGGGGGAAGGGTGGCTGCTGACGGCGGAGATGCTGGAGCTCATCCACTCGGGCACTCCCAACATCGTCTGCGCCCAGCCCTTCGGCTGCCTGCCCAACCACATTGTGGGCAAGGGCATGGTGCGCCGCCTGAAGGATGACTACCCCGACTCCAATATTGTCGCCATCGACTACGACCCCAGCGCCACCAAGATCAACCAGGAAAACCGCATCAAGCTGATGCTGGCCAACGGCAAGGCCATGGTCAAACGGCGGGCAGCACAGGAGGCTGCAAAGGAAGCGCAGGCTGCGAAGGAGCCTGTGACGGTATAAATTGCAAAAAAGAGACCCAAGGGAGAGGCTTCCTTATGAAGCCTCTCCCTTTTGCTTTTGTGACCGACCAACAGGAGCGCTGCTCCGCTGCCGTTCGTTGGATACCATGATGCCGTATTTCCACGCCAAAGAAACGCGAGACACGAGACCGATTGCCAAAAGAGTCCATTGCCACTTCGGAAACTGCACGGAATTACACTCCCTTCCATGATATAATGATCGTGTTTAAGTATATTGAGGATTGTATCATGAGGAGGTGTTGTAGGGTACCAAAAAAATGGAGACAAGCCTCCAAAAGCGTTTTTATTGCGGTCAAAGCCGCGGAAAGGAGAAAAAGCAAACTATGCAAACCACAACCATAAAAAACAGGCTGCTGGCAACCCTGCTCACGCTGTGCATGGTGCTGTCGCTGGCGCCGATGTCGGCGTTTGCCACCGAGCTGGATTTTCTTCCGGAAGGAGTAACGAGTTCTACTGACAACAAGCATGCATATCACACGCAAGTCAATGTAACCGCCAATGTTTCCATTAAAGATTCGGATGGCACGGTGGTCGAAACAACACAAGTCCATAAAAGCACGGAAGAGTTTCTAAAAGGCGGTGTAGGTACGTTGCAGGCTGCACTTGCAAATCTCCAGACCGAGATTGAAGCACCGTATACAGCCAGGGGAACTGTTACACGCAAAGACGGGACCGGGCAGACGAAGCGTGACCATACTGAAAGTGCAGAGTTTTACACTTTCACTCCCGCATCCGGTGATCTGGTTGACTTTAGCACGGATTTAGAAGCGGCAAAGCAGTATTTCAATGAGCACCCGGATGCGACCGGTGTTTTCACGGAACTTACCGATGTTTACGAATATCAGACATATGACTACACCTATGACCTGATCGTGCAGGAAAACAGTCAGGCGGAAAGTACCATCGCTACGGCGACGATTGAGAATGCAAAATTCAATTATCAGCCCGGCGATGCACCGCAGGCAATGGCATGGGTAGCCATTGAAGATATGGACAAATATGAGATTGCCTATGAATGCTGGCAGCAGTTTGACGGCAACGAACCCGTTGCCGCTTGGTATTCCGACAACGGCTCCCACGGTTCTCTGCCGACCATCACGGAATTTGAAAGCGGCAAGAAGTATGTGTATTCCCTTATGCTGAAGCCGAAAGACGGGTATTCCTTCAGCAGTGAAACTGTCATTACCGTGAATGGAAAAAAAGTGTCCGCACCTTTCGTCGGCGGTTCCATGTATATCCCTGCCATTAAAACGATCACCCTGCCTACTGTGACCGTCATTGATGTAGTGGAGATCAACGATGTCACCGTCAGCTTCAAGGACGGCGACAAGCCGGTGTTCACCGGCAAGGTGCCCGACGGTGTAAACTACGTATACCGTGGTGAATGGTGGGAGCTGGACAGCAATACCGGCCTGATTTCTACAGAGCCGGAGTGGGGAAGCGGAATTTATAAAAATAAAATCACCGCTTTTGAAGCCGGAAAGACCTATCATTATGGTGTGTATGTGGTGGCTGTGGGCTATGTCGAAAGTGAAAATACCACTTATGTATTCGGACCCGACACCAAGCTGAAAATCAACGGTAAATTCGTGAATTATCAGCGCTATAAAGGCGATACGAGCGACGGTTCCGACGGCACCATGTGGGTCCTCACCGACCTGACCATGACGCCGGAGGCAGGCGGCACCACTCCTTCCGAGCAGTACACCGTCACCTACACCGACGGCAGAGGCGGAACCTATTTCGCGGATGAGGTTCACAGCAACCTGGAAAGCGGCACGGTGACCCCTGCGTACAACAACGGTGTCGCCCCCACGCATGATGGCTATATCTTCAAGGGCTGGGCGCCTGAAGTAGCCGAAACCGTCACCGAGAACGTTACCTATACCGCACAGTGGGAAGCAAAAAGCAAGCACTTGATAAAGGAGCTGTTGAGCGACATCAAGGTGGAATGTGTCAACGGCGACAGCCACACCGTTAAGGAATACGATACATCGGTGGGCGGTTACTCCGCTATTACTTTGGGGGACAAGGACGGCAAGTTCACCTCCACCATCACGGTTGAAGCAAAGAAGTATCTTGACCGGTACAATAAGGATACAGGTGAGACACATCAGCTTGCTGCCGGAGAGGCAGAGACTCAGACCATCGTGGTGGAGTTCGACAGCAACTACGACAAGGATAGCGTGAGAGTGAAGAGCGGTACGCTTCCTGTCACCTTCAAAGTCACCTGTGCGCAGCTGCCTCCTGCCGAAACCTACACCGTCACTTACACTGACGGCGTGGATGACGAAGAAATCTTCGAGGATCAGACCTA
>CAKTQP010000025.1 GCA_934597165.1 uncultured Oscillospiraceae bacterium | reverse complement strand
CATTCTGCAAGTATTTACAAAATCCTGTGGACTTTTCCCCTTCGTCCGGCTACAATAACATCAAGCACTGTTTTGGAGGTCATGTTCGTGAAAAAAATCAACCAAGCGATCGATCGCTTCTGCTACAGCCATCCACGGTTCGGCATCCCAAATCTCATCCTCTGGGTGGTCATTGGCAATGTAGCTGTTTACATTATGGATCTGCTCAGTCGGGGCACCTTCAGCGGCATCCTGTCCTTTGTGCCTGCGTACATCTTCCAGAGGCAGATTTGGCGGGTGGTCACGTTCATTTTCGTGCCGGAGGCCAGCAGCAACATTTTCTTCTTTGCCATCAGCACTTATTTCTACTACTTCATTGGCTCCCGCATGGAGGAGCAGTGGGGGACGCCTCGGTTCAACATCTTCTATCTGTCCGGCATCCTGCTGGCCATTGTGGTGGGGTTCCTGGCCACCTTGAACGGGCTGAGCATGGCGGTGACCACCAGCATGTACTACACCAACCTGTCCCTGTTCCTGGCCTTTGCGTCCCTGTTTCCGGATATGCAGGTGCTCATGTGCTACGTCATCCCGGTGCGGGTGAAGTGGCTGGCCTATCTGGATGGCATCTTCCTGCTGTACCAGGTATTGCGGATGGTGGGGAAGCATCAGTACATGATGGCGCTGCTGCCCATTTTGGCCATTCTCAACTACCTCATCTTCTTCGGCGACAGTCTCCTGGAGGCGCTGCGGTGGAAGAAGCAGCAGTTCCAGCACAAGAACTCCCGTCAGACCATCCACTTCAAGCAGGCAGCCAAACAGGCGCAGCAGCGGACAGGCTATCTGCACAAGTGCTGTGTCTGCGGCCGGACGGATACGGACTATCCCAATCTGGAGTTCCGGTACTGTTCCAAGTGCGCGGGGTATCGGTGCTACTGTATGGATCATATCAACAATCATGTGCACGTGACGGAGGAATGACGGACATTTTTCGTTATGCGCTACGAGAAGGGAGAACCCCCGGGGGATGCAGAAGTAAAATCATCTCCCTCTACTCCTACCCGAACCGTCCCCCCGCCTGGTACCAGGCGGGGCCTACGCTAAAAACCTGCCCCCGGCAGGTTTTCTCAACGCTGCGGGGTTCTCCCTCTTTTCGTCTACGACGAAAATTCACCCTTATAAATCAGCAAAAACCTACGCACCATGCCTGTAAAACAGGCATGGCCTACGCTAAAAACTTGCCGCTGGCAAGTTTTCTTAACGCTGCGTCGCTGACTGCGGTCAGCGACCAGGGGTTTCACCCCTGGACCCTAGTCGCTTTTGAAAAAGCTCCGCAAAACTTTCATGAGCCCTGCGGGGCTTGTATTTTGATAACATCTGCCTCGTGACGCAAAAAAGGACACCCATTTGGGTGTCCTTTTCGTTACACAAAATCAATGGGCACAGGTCATTCCTGTTCCTCGTCCTCCGCCGCTTCCGGCAGCACGTCCACGCGGATTTCTAGGACGCGCATCCGCTGGAGCTTGGTCACGGTCACCTGCAAGTTTTCGTAGGTGAACTGGTCGCCGATCTTGGGGATGTGCCCCAGGGAGTCGATGACCCAGGCGGAGAGGGTGGTCATATCGTCGTCCATCCGCAGGTCGAAGAGCTGGAACACGTCGTCGATGCTGGCGGAGCAGGAGATGAGGTAGGAACCGTCCTCCTGTTTCCGGATGCGTTCCACCACTTCGTCGTGTTCGTCCCAGATCTCGCCCACCAGTTCTTCCAGGATGTCCTCCAAGGTCACCAGACCTTCGGTGCCGCCGTACTCGTCCACCACCACGGACATATGCATTTTCCGCCGCTGCATTTCGTACAGCAGGTCGGCCACGGGGGAGGTGGTGGTGACGTAGATGACCGGGGAGATGAGGTGTTTCCAACTGTCGTTGTCCCCCAGCTCGGCCTCGTGGAAGTCCTTCTCGTGGATCATGCCGATGATGGTGTCGATGCTGTCGTGCCAGACGGGGATGCGGGAGAAGCGGTTGGACGAGATGAGCTCATCCAGCTCCTTGGCGCTGGCCTGGTCGGAGATGGACACGATGTCCACCCGGGGCGTCAGGATCTCCTCCACCTCCATGTCGCCGAACTCGATGGCGGAACGGATGAGGCGGCTTTCGTTCTGATCCAGGCCCCCTTCGTCTTCAGCGGTGGAGACCATGGTGATCAGCTCATCTTCGGTGATGCCCCGGTCGCCGCTGGCGTGGAACAATTTGCCGATGCCCTTCTGGAGCAAGCTGAAGAGGATGGTCAGGGGACGCAGGACGGTGGAGAGCACCCGCAGGAAGGGGGTGGACGTCATGGCCCAGGCTTCCGCGTGTTCCTTGGCGATGGTCTTGGGGCTGATCTCCCCGAAGGTGAGGATGACCAAGGTCAGGACCACGGTGGAGATGGTGGCGCCATACTCCGGGCTGAGCTTGGTGAAGAACAAGGTGCCCAGGGTGGCGGCGGTGATGTTGACAATATTATTGCCCACCAAAAGGGTGGAGAGCAGTCGGTCAAAATCTTCAGCCAGGCGCAGGGTGGCCTCGGCCTTGCGGTTGCCGTCGTCCGCCATATTCCGCAGTCTGATCTTGTTCAGAGAGGAAAAGGCGGTCTCGGTGGCGGAGAAGTACGCTGAGGCGATGACCAGCAATACCAGCGCAACGATTATGCCGATTGAGCTACTGTCCATTGAGTAAAAATCACGCTCCTAATTTGGGTATCCTGTCCGGACTCGGACAGGTCAGTTGTGGCGGGCACGGTCATGACTGGGGATGTACTTGCTGATACGCGGCGTCCAACCACGCCAGCACCTCCTGGTAGCCCTCTTCGTCCAGAGGGAAGACCGCCTCCGCTGTCACTTCGCTCTCCGCCAGGCAATAAGGGCCCGGCCAGGTGCAGACGTGGAACTGCTTCCCCGCCTCCTCGTCCTCCTGATAGGCCACCCGGAAGCGCAGCTCGTCTAAACTGCCGTAGAAGGTGTTCTTGTTCTGGAAGGTGTAGAGGTTGGGGAGATAGAAATGGGGATGTGCGGTGATCATAACAGTGCCTCCTAGCATAGAAAACGCTGCATTCCATCGGACGTGGGAGTGCAGTATCTTCTATCATAGAGCATATCATTTTTCTGGCAAAATAGCAAGACGGACGAGGCGAAAAAACACCCGAATGGCACGGGTTTCAGGCCATCCGGGTGTAGAATTTTACGGTTAGGGATTACTTACCGACAAAAGTGCGGGTCACAGCTGCGATGTTGTCTGCGCACAGACCGAACTGCTTGAGCAGATCCACCGCGGGGCCGGAGTGGCCAAAAGTGTCCTGGACGCCGATGCGCTTGACGGGGACGGGGCACTGCTCTGCCACACAGGCGCAGACCGCTTCGCCCAGGCCGCCGATGATGTTGTGCTCTTCGGCGGTGACGATCTTGCCGCACTCCTTGGCTGCCTGGAGCACCAGGGCTTCGTCCAGGGGCTTGATGGTGGCCATGTTGATGACTCGAGCGGAGATGCCGTCGGCTTCCAGTGCCTTGGCCGCTTCCAGTGCCTCGTAGACCATCAGGCCGGTGGCGATGATGGCCACGTCGGTGCCGTCCCGGAGCACTTCGCCCTTGCCGATCTGGAAGGTGTAGTGGTCTGGGTCATGGAAGACGGGGGTGGCCAGGCGGGCAAAGCGCATATAGACGGGACCCACGTGCTCGTAAGCAGCGCGAACCATAGCGGTGGCTTCCACGTCGTCGGCGGGACACAGGACGGTCATGCCGGGGATGGTGCGCATGAGGCCGAAGTCCTCGCAGCACTGGTGGGACGCACCGTCTTCGCCTACGGAGATGCCGCCGTGGGTGGCGCCGATCTTCACGTTCAGGTGGGGATAGCCGATGGTGTTGCGGATCTGCTCATAGGCACGACCGGCGGCGAACATGGCAAAGGTGGAGGCAAAGGGTACCAGTCCCATGGTGGCCAGACCGGCTGCTGCGCCCACCATGTTGGCTTCGGCGATGCCGCAGTCGAAGAAACGGTCGGGGTATGCTTTCTGGAAGGTGTTGGTCTTGGTAGCGCCCGCCAGGTCGGCGTCCAGCACCACCAGGTCGGTCACTTCCCCGCCCAGGGCTTTCAGGGCGTTGCCGTAGCTCTCACGAGTCGCGATTTTCTTTACGTCAGCCATCTCACTTCGCCTCCAGTTCTGCTCTCAGGGCGTCCAGCTCCTGGATGCCCTGTGCGTATTCGTCATCGTTGGGTGCCTTGCCGTGCCAGCCTGCCTGGTCTTCCATGTAGCTCACGCCCTTGCCTTTGGTGGTGTGCATGAGGATCATGGTGGGCTTGCCGGTGCCGGCGTTGGCGTGGAATTTGGCAAAGGCGGCTTCCATCTGGGTGAAGTCGTGGCCGTCGATCTCGGTCACGTCGTAGCCGAAAGCGGCGAACTTGTCCGCCAGGGGTTCGGTGTTCATCACGTCCGCGGTGCGGCCGTCGATCTGAAGGCCGTTCACGTCCACGATGGCGCAGAAGTTGTCCAGCTTGTAGTGGGCGGCGAACAGGGAAGCCTCCCACACCTGGCCTTCGGCGATCTCGCCGTCGCCCAGCAGGCAGTAGACATTCACGTCCTTGCCCAGGTATTTTGCACCCTTGGCCATGCCCACAGCGGTGGAGATGCCCTGACCCAGAGAGCCGGTGGACATATCGATGCCGGGGACGGTGTTCATGTTGGGGTGACCCTGGAGGTAGCTGTCGATGTGGCGGAGGGTGGTCAGATCCTCCACGGGGAAGTAGCCGCGGAGGGCCAGTGCGCCGTACAGGCCGGGGGCGGTGTGGCCCTTGGAGAGGACGAAACGATCCCGGTCTTCCCACTTGGGGTTCTTGGGGTCGATGCGCAGCTCGTGGAAGTACAGGTAGGTGAACAGGTCGGCCGCGGAGAGACTGCCGCCGGGGTGGCCGGACTTGGCGCTGTGGGTGGCAGTCAGGACGCATTTGCGCACGTCGCAGGCGGTCAGCTGCAACTGTCGCAGTTCTTCATTGGTCATAATAAACTCCTCATCCTTTTTCTGTAAAGTTTTTGATAGACAGAAGTAGATTTCTTATCCATTGTAGCACACAAAATTGGTCAAAAAAAGGGGGAATGTTCAAAAAAAGCGCAGGTTTCCCCAGTGGAAATGTCTGCCTGCGGCACGGTCTGTGCTATAATGGGAACAATTCCAAACAAGGAGGGTTCTGCATGAACGAGAACGCTTTGGCCTACGGGGTGGACGTAGGCGGCACCACCATCAAACTGGGGCTTTTCGACAGCCACGGCAGCCTGCTCCGCCGGGGCAGTATCCCCACGGACACCAGTGACCACGGGGCGCACATTTTGCCGCAGATTTCTAAGTGGATCCGGCGGCAGGACATCCCTTTGAACCAGATTTCCGGCGTTGGTCTGGGCGTGCCGGGGCCGGTGCAGAAAGACGGCACGGTGAACCGGTGCGTGAACCTGGGCTGGGGCGTTGTGCCGGTGGCGGAGGAGCTCTCCGAGCTGCTGGACGGTGTGCCGGTGCGGGTGGCCAATGACGCCAACGCGGCTGCCCTGGGCGAGTGCTGGCAGGGGGCTGGACGGGAGATGGACAGTCTGCTGCTGGTGACCTTGGGCACCGGAGTGGGCGGCGGTCTGGTGCTCCACGGGGACGTGTTGGCTGGTGCCCATGGGAGCGCCGGGGAGATCGGGCACATGACGGTGAATCCCAACGAGACGCAGCTTTGTTCCTGCGGCAAGCGGGGGTGCTTGGAGCAGTACGCTTCCGCTGGCGGCATCGTGCGGATGGCGCAGGCGACTGGGCTGCGGGTGGAGAGCGCTAAGGACGTCAGCGACCTGGCGGAGTTGGGCAACCAGGATGCGCAGGGGGTGCTGAAAGAAGCAGGCCGCCTGCTGGGTCTTGCCCTGAGCTATGCGGCCTGCTTGGTGGATGTGGATGGGATTTTGATCGGCGGCGGCGTGGCTGCCGCCGGGCGGTTCTTGCTCAACGCGGTGCGGGACACCTTTGATGACAGCGTTTTTCACGCTGCTGCTGACACCATACTGGAGTTTGCCAGCCTGGGCAACGATGCGGGGTTATACGGCGCGGCGCGGTTGGTGCTGAACGGTCAGTCGGACACGACTTCTTTGTAATGACCGGGGTCGGTGTCCCCTTCGGTGCTGAACAGGAGGACGACGGAGTTTTCGTCGAAGCCCATGGCTTTGCGGTAGTCCGGGTTGTCCATGACCGCCAGGAAGGCGCCCATGCCGGAAGCGCCGGACTCGCCGGAGACCACAGCGGTCTCGTGCGCACCGGGGTGTGCCAGGCGGCGCATGGCGCGGAAGGTCACTTCGTCCTGGCAGCGGAGATAGAACTCCGCCCACTCCTGGAGGATGGGCATGACCTGGGGGTTGGGAGTGCCGCAGTTGAGACCGGCCATGGAGGTCTGGGTGTGACCCTCAATGGTGACCAGCTTGCCCTGGCGGATGGATTCCAGCACGCAGGCGGACTCCCATGCCTCCACCACGGCCATGGCGGGAGGATTTTTGCAAGTCTCCGCCAAGTAAGCGGCCACGCCGCCGGCCATGGAGCCGACACCGGCCTGGAGGAAGGTGTGGGTGGGTTCGCCCACGCCCAGGGCGGCCAGTTCTTCCAGGGCTTCTGCGGCCATGGTGGAGTAGCCTAGGGTGATGTTCTGGGGGACTTCTTCATAGCCTTCGAAAGCGGTGTCCTGCACCAGGTGTCCGCCGTGCTCCTTGGCGTAGGCGGCGGCGGTGGCCACGGTGCCGTCATAGTTCAGGTCGGTGACGGTGACTTCGGTGTCGCCGATGGCGCGGATGGCTTCCACGCGGCTTTCGACAGTGCCGGCGGGCATGAAGACCACGGCATGACCGCCCAGGCGGTGGGTGGACCAGGCCATGCCCTTGCCGTGGTTGCCGTCGGTGGCGGTGACGGTCAGTCCCACGTTGCCGTCAGGGAAGAGCTTGTGGATGGCGTAGGAAGCGCCCAGGGCTTTGAAGGCGTTGAGGCCAAAGCGCTTGGACTCATCCTTGATGTAGACCCCCTTCACCCCCAGCTCCTTGGCCAGATCGGGCAGCGCCACCAGCGGGGTGGGCTGGTACCCGGGCAAGGTGCGGTGGAAGGCTCGCACATCGGCGAAGGTCTCTGGGTTGCAGCAGTCCGGCAGGAGCTTCCGGCCGGGGTTGGGGTTGACGACCAATTCCAATAATGACATGAAATCGCTTCCTTTCAAAAAGATGTCTCAAAGGGGTTCGCTGGTGGGTCACATCAGCTGAAATGCCCCTTTTTTCACAGTGATACGACCCAAGCTGTTCCAGCCCACCCCGCCGCGGAGATCCACGGTGGTGGTGTCACACAGGCCGTCCGTCCGGCTGACCCGCTGGAGGGCTTGGGCGATGGCGCTGCCGTCCTGGGGGCCGGCCTGCTGGATGGCGTCCAGGAGGAAGGCATAGCAGTCGTGCCCCATGGCCGCCCACGGCCAGCTGCTCTGGCTGGACAGGTTTGTGCTCGCCCAGGTCTCAAAAGCTTCGTCCCGTCCCGCGGAGTAGGCGGAGGGAAGGACGACCCCCTCGCAGTTCACGCCGGTCTGGCGCACCAGCTCGTCTTGGCTCCACCGGCTCCCGGACACCCACTGGACGTCCAGTCCCAACGTGCCCGCCTGGTTGAGCAGGGCGATCCCCTGCTCCAGCCCCAGAGGGGCGCAGACCACTTGGGCGTCCGCTTTTTTGATGGCGTTGAGCACCTCCGTGAAGTCGGTCTGATCGGGGGTGACCACCTCGGTGGCCACGATCTTCCCCTCGCGCTCCAGCCCGCGGGCGAACTCGGCGGCGATGTCCACCGTGTAGGGGTCGGTGATGCAGTCGATGACCGCGCCACGGGTCAGCTCCTGCTCCAGCGCCCAAGCGGCCAGGTCTCGCCCCTCTCGCTGGACGGAGGGGGCGAAGGAGAAGAAGAGGTCGTTCTTCCGGGTCATCTTGCCGTCGTCGGCGGCCAGGGAGAGCATGGGCAGGGACGCCTCCCGGAAGGTTCCGGCGGCGGCTGCGCAGGCGTCGCTGTCCAGGCCGCCCAGAATGGCGGCACAGCCGGAGTCTGCCAGCTTTTTGGCCAGGCTGGCGTCATCCTCGGCGCTGGGCCAGTACAGCTCCACCGAATAGGTCACGCCGTCCAGCTCAATGGAGGGGCGCTCCAGCAGGGCGTACTCCGCACCGGCGTAGACCGCTTCCGCCACCGGGTCATCCTGGGGCA
Organism: uncultured Oscillospiraceae bacterium; assembly: GCA_934597165.1. Taxonomy (GTDB): domain Bacteria; phylum Bacillota; class Clostridia; order Oscillospirales; family Oscillospiraceae; genus Onthomonas. Next base: position 19,301 of record CAKTQP010000025.1, on the reverse strand, counting down.
GGTAGACGCCCAGGCGGAGGGTGGGGCCGTCCGGCGTGGCGGCGGAGGTGCTGGCGGCGCTGGTGCTGCCGCTGCGGAAGGTGCAGCCGGTGAGGGCGGCACAGAGGATGGTCAGGGTGAGAAAGAGGGAGAGGGGTTTTCGCATGGGGAGTTCCTCCTAAAATATGGTCAATCGTTCTACTTGCTATTCATGATACCAAAAAAACGGGGGAAATGCGACGGTTTCCCGAAATAAATTTGCAGGGTGGTTCCGAATGCCCTGCAATCCATGGTATAATGGCGGCAGAAATAGAAGGAGGTCACACCTTATGTTCGATATGTTTGATGTCATGGATTCCGTCTTTCCCGTCCTCTTTGGGCTGGTCTTCTGCCTGGTCATCGGGGTGTTCATCTATGTCATCGTCAATAGCATCAAGGAAAAGCGCGCCAACGACGCCGCTCCCGTGCTGACGGTGGATGCACTGGTGAAGACCAAGCGGATGGACACCTACCACACCTCCCCCACCTACGACGGAGACGGTCACATGACAAGCTCCGGCACCTATCACACCAGCTACTATGCCACCTTCGAGGTGGAGAGCGGCGACCGGCTGGAATTGCAGGTCAGCGACTACGAGTATGGTCAGCTGGCCGAGGGCGACCGGGGGAAGCTCACCTTCCAGCGGAAGCGGTTTTTGAAATTCGACCGGGAGCGTGGGGTGTAAGACCCGCCAGAGTTGGGCGAAACTAGCGTTAGGTTCAGAAAGGAGAACGAGACTATGGAAAATGCCATCCATGTGCTGGTGCCGGGATTTTTTATCCTCATCACTGTCATTATTTTGGGGATGATCGTGTATCTGACCCTCAAGGGGATGCAGGAGAAAAAGGCCAATGACGCCGCGCCCATCGTGACGGTGGACGCAAAAGTGAAGGCCAAGCGCATCGCCGTCCACCACAGCGCCCATCAGCAGAGTATGAACGGGGTGCCCCTGATGGCCAAGAGCCATCACACCACCTATTATGCCACCTTCGCCTTGGAAGGCGACCAGCGGTTGGAGCTGCAAGTGAGCGAGGGGCAGTTCCAGCAGCTGACCGAGGGGGAACGGGGGAAGCTGACCTATCAGCGGAAGCGGTTCCACCGGTTTGAAGGGGAGGACGCATAAAATCTGACAGCTTATTAGGAATTGTTCTTGACAAGGACGACGGTTTATGGGATAATAGCATCAGAAAACAACAACACCGCGGCCGGTGCAGGCCGTGTTCCCATCCCAACGACAGTAGAGGAGGTCGTCTTATGGTGAAATGTAAGCTCTGTGGTGAGATTTTTGAGGAATCCCTGAACGTATGTCCCCTGTGCGGCGTCGGCCCTGACTATTTTGAGCCGGTAGAGGTGGAAGCCAAGTCCGGCAAGGTCAAGTGCTCCATCTGCCAGGCGGAATTTGATGCCACCGAACCGGTGTGCCCGGTGTGCAACGTGGGGCCGGAATACTATGTGCCGGTGGAGGAAGCGGACGTGCCCATGGTCAAGTGCGACGTGTGCCAGGCGGTATTTCCTGCATCCGAGCCGGTCTGTCCCGTGTGCTGTGTGGGGCCGGAGCACTTCGTCCCCGTGGACGGTCAGCCGGTGACGGCGCAGGTGCGCTGCGACGTGTGTCAGGCGGTGTTCTCCGCCGATGAGCCGGTGTGTCCCTTCTGCAACGTGGGGCCGGAACATTTTGTGCCCGTTGACCAGAAGAAGCCGGCAGGCAAGGTGCGCTGTACCATCTGCAAGGCCGAGTTCGACGGCGATGTGGAGAACTGCCCGGTGTGCGGCGTCGGTTCGGAGTATTTTGAACCGGTGGTGCCCAAGTTCGTCGGCAAAGTCCGCTGCACCGTCTGTCAGGAGGTCTTTGACGCCTCCGAGGAGGTCTGTCCGGTGTGTGGCGTGGGGCCTGAGTGCTTCGTCCAGGTGCCGGTGCAGACCACGGGCAAGGTGCGGTGCGATGTCTGCGGCGAGGTGTTCGACGCTTCCCTGGACAAGTGCCCTGTCTGCGGCGTGGGGCCGGAGCATTTTACCCCGGTGACCGAGGAGAGTGAAGTGGTCAAACACAACACCGACCAGCGCTATGTCATCCTGGGTGCCGGTACCGCCGCAGTCAACGCGGCTAAGGCCATCCGGGAACGGGATGAGACGGGCAAAATCACCCTGATTTCCGAGGAAGACGAGCTGCCCTATAAGCGACCCCAGCTGTCCAAACATATGTTTGACGGGACGGATGCGGCGGCCAAGGCACAGTTCTTCACGCTGTATGACGCACAGTGGTATGCGGAACGGAACATTCAGCTGGACTTCGGCAAAAAGATCACCGCTCTGAATCCCACAGCGAAACAGGTGACCATGGAGGACGGAACGGTGTACGACTATGACAAGTGCATCTACGCCCTGGGTTCCCACTTCTTCGTGCCCCCCTTCCAGGGCAGCGACCACCCCAAGGTGAAGACCATCCGCACCCTGAAGGACATCCAGGACGTGAACGAATTCCTGACCCACCGGAAACAGGCGGTGGTCATCGGCGGCGGCGTGGTCGGTCTGGAGGCCGCTTGGGATCTGAAGAAATTCGGCTGCCAGGTGACCGTTCTGGAAGCGGCTCCGGCGCTGATGATGAAGAACCTGAACGAGACTGCCTCCGCCATGCTCACCCAGCTGCTGGAAGACCAGGGCATCACCGTCCTGACTGGCGTGGAGACCGAGCGGTTCGACGGCGAGACCTTGTACTTGAAGGACGGCACCCAGCTGTCTGCCGACGTGGTCATCGTCTCCTGCGGCGTCCGTGCCAACGGCGCCCTGGCGGCGGAAGTAGGGGCGGACATGGGCAAGGCGGTGCTGGTCAACGAGAAGATGGAGACCAGCTTGCCCGACGTCTATGGCGCTGGGGACTGCGTGGAGTTCGGCGGCAAGAACTACGCCCTGTGGCCGGAAGCCTCCCGACAGGGGGAAGTGGCTGGCGCAAACGCCGCCGGTGACGACCTGACCTTCGCCGACGAGATCTATGGCATGAGCATGGACGTGGCCGGTGCTGGCCTGTATACCATCGGCACCACCGCCGGTGACCTGCCCTTCCGTACCGTGGAGTTCAAGGACCCGGTGCGGGGGAACCTGAAGCAGTACTTCTTCCTGGACGACGTCCTCTGCGGCGTGACCCTGTTGGGGGATACCAGCGCGTTGGGTGCGGTGACGGAGCAGGTGAATGGGAAGACGGCTTACGAAACCCTGTTTTGACGCAAATGTTTCCGAGAGACAAGCCGCGCAGCGCCATTTAGCTTCTTTTCGCTTCCTTTTGCTTCTCTGAAGAAAAGGAAGTGGGGTCCAGGGGCAAGGCCCCTGGTCGGCATCCGCAGATGCCGAAATACCCCATGCGCAAAGAAGCGCAGGAAAGGGTGAATTTTCAGCTCTGCTGAAAAGAGGGAGAACCCTCGCCGGGGGTTCTCCCTTCTACGTAGTATATTACAATAGAAGAACCACACAACGCCTATCTCTGCGTTGCGTGGTTCTTTTGATTCGCCTGACAAGTCCGTCAATCCCTCAGTCGCCTTGCGGCGACAGCTCCCTTTGCACAAGTGAGCCTGGGGTGGTACTATTTTTCAGGCGCTGCCACCATCTTGGGTGGAGCGCTGAGACTTCCTATCGATTGGAGGAACACATCATGATCCGTACCTATCACCCACAAGACCTGGACACCATCCTGTCCATCTGGCTCCAGGGAAATCTGGACGCCCATCCCTTTGTCTCCGCTGACTACTGGCGGCGGAACTACCCTTTGACAGCACAGCTGCTGCCGCAGGCAGAGGTGTACGTGGCGGAAGTGCATGGCCAGGTGGTGGGGTTTATCGGGCTAATGGAGGAGTTGGTGGCGGGGGTGTTCGTCGCCCGGGCCCATCGGGGCGCTGGGGTGGGCAGTGCGCTGCTCCGGAAAGCACAGGAGCGGCGGGACAGGCTGCGTCTGTTCGTCTATCAGGAGAACCCGTCCGCCTTGCGCCTCTATCAGCGGCATCAGTTCGCCATTACCGCAGCGGAGATAGAACCGGAGACCGGCGCTTGGGCGTATCAGATGGACTGGAGCCGGGGATGAGCAAAAAGAAAAAGCATCCGAAGTCGGATGCTTTTTTGCGTTGGTTGGGGTGGGCTTGTCTTACAGCAGCTTGCCCAGGTTGTAGGCGTCCCGCAGGACGGTGCGGTTGCTGATCTCGCCGGCTGCCCAGACGTTGGTGGCGCAGATGATGCCCTTGTTCTCAAAGCCCATGCACTCGGCCAGCTTGCGGAACATGATCTTGGCAGACTCTGCCACGTTCTCATCCGCCGCGCAGGTCAGGAGCATGGCGCCGGTCTCCAGGTGCATCTGCTCGTAACGGGAGTAGAGGCGGTCGATGACCACTTTCAGCTGGGCGCAGCAGTCGAAGAAGTAGATGGGCGAGGCAAGGACCAGGGAATCGGCCTGCTCCATGGCTTCCCAGATCTTTTCCATGTCGTCCTGGAAGACACACACGCCTTCGCTCTTCTCGTGACAGTGCTCGCAGGCAATGCAGGGGGAGATCTTCATCTGACTGACGTGGAGCTGGATGACTTTGTTGCCAGCGGATGCGACACCCGATGCCAGAGAATCGCAGAGTTGGTCACTGTTGCCGCCGATGCGGGGGCTGGAAGAGAGGATTAAAACGGTACGGCTCATAAGGGCACCTCCATACAAATAGAATCAAAAAATAGAAAAATCAGTGGGTCAAGGGGAAAATCGGTAACCCATCATCAATAAATTCCATCCTATTATAATGCCTAAACACAGGTGGAAGTCAATAGGTACTTTCCCTCCGTCCGCATTTTTGGAGAAATGAACAAGGGAAAGGGGGAAAAGACAGCACTGTGCCGGAAAAAAAGAACGAGGGCAAATGGGGGAAAATAGGTTGACTTTTCTGACAGGAATGGCTATATTGAGCGTAGAGATTTTCCCCGAATGATCCAGTGGACGTAAGAAAGGAATGAACGATATGGAAGCATTACAGTGCATCAAGACCCGCCGCAGTGTGCGGAAATATTCTGACCAGCCGGTGACCAGAGAAGTCCTGGACGCCATCTTTGACGCCGTCACCTACGCCCCCTCTTGGAAGAACACCCAGTCCGTCCGCTACACCGTGGTGGAGAGCGCCGAGCTGAAGGCGAAGATCGCCGACGAAGCCGTTCTGGGGTTCGCGCTGAACCAGAAGACCATTTCCCGCTGCCCCGTCCTGCTCATCCAGAGCACCATCAACAGCATCTCCGGCCACAGCCCCGACGGCAGTGTGGACACCTCTAAGGGTGACACCTGGGCTATGTATGACGCCGGCATCTCCGCACAGACTCTGTGCCTGGCAGCCAAGGACATGGGTCTGGGCACGGTCATCATGGGCGTCTTTGACGAGGACATCCTGGCAAAGCTCATCGACCTGCCCGAAGGTCAGACCGTCACCGGCATGATCGCCATCGGCTATCCCGCAGGGGACAACAAGATGCCGCCGCGGAAGCCCGCTTCTGACATTGTGACCTATCTGTAAGCGTTGCTTCCATAAAATGCGAGCATTTTATGGAGATTGCAGCCGGGTGCATGCACTCACTGCGTCGATAAGTTCTCCGCCTGTAAAACAGCCGGAGCCTACGCTACAAAATGTGCCACTGGCACATTTTGCTTAACGCTGCGGCACTTACCCGTCTGAGAAGAGAAAAAACTGACGTACATGGCCCAGGCCACCCTCTCTTGCACTTTGGGCAATTCACCTTGCGCCGCCAGTTTTTTCAGATTTGACTTTATTCCGGCATCCTGCCGGAACTCTGTGAGACTTTTTACTTGCAGATTGAGCCACTCAGGGCACTGCCCTGGGTGGTTTTTTTCCCATTCTCGAAAAATTAAAAATTTCTTCGTGCAATGCCACCGCTTTCCTGGTAAACTGCTAGGAGAACCGAACGCTCCTGTTGGGGCGGAATTTGAACCAGATAAGAGGGAAAAGAACGTGAAGATACGAACCATCCTTGCCATCTGGGCGGCCAAGGCTGCTCGGCTGGCCTGTAAGTTGAAGGGCACCCATGGGGAGACCTTCCCCGGCCGCGTGGCATTAAAAATTGACCCGGCCATCATCCGCCATCTCATCGGCGGCATCCACAAGCACACCTTCGTGGTCTGCGGCACCAACGGCAAGACCACCACCAACAACCTCCTCTGCGCCGCTCTGGAGCGGGAGGGGCACACGGTGGTGTGCAACCACACCGGTTCCAATATGCTCCCCGGCGTGGCCACCGCCCTGGTGCTGGCGGCCAACTGGGTGGGGAAGTTTGACGCGGAATACGCCTGCCTGGAAGTGGACGAGGCGTCTGCCCGGCGGGTGCTGAAATTCTTCCAGCCGGACACCATGGTGCTGACCAATCTGTTCCGGGATCAGCTGGATCGGTACGGCGAGCTGGACATCACCATGGACCTGCTCCATCAGGGCATCGAGCTGGCGCCCGACATGACTTTGGTGGTCAACGCCGACGACGCCCTTGCCGCTTCCTTGGCCGTCAACAGCGGACACCCCTATGTGACCTACGGCGTTCAGGAACAGGTCTTCGACAAGCCAGACAACCATGAGATTCGGGAGGGCACCTTCTGCAAGCAGTGCGGCACCCGGCTCCACTACGACTTCTACCACTACAGCCAGCTGGGCAGCTATCGTTGTCCCAAGTGCGGGTTCACCCGGCCGAAAATCGACTTCAACGGCTCTCAGGTGGAGATGAAGAACGGGTTATCTTTCGCCATCAATGGGCAGGCGGTGACCTCTAGTTTCCGTGGTTTTTATAACATTTACAACATTTTGGCGGTCTATGCGGCTGCGGCCAGTGCGGACATCCCGCTGCCCCATTTCCAGGAGGTTTTGACCAGCTTCCAGACCGAGAATGGGCGGAACGAGCGGTTCGTCATCGACGGTTGTCCGGTGTTCTTGAGCCTGGCCAAGAACCCCACCGGCTTCAACCAGAACCTGTCGGTGGTCTTCGAGGACGATACGGAAAAGGACCTCATCATCGCCATCAACGACAACGCCCAGGACGGGGCGGACGTGTCCTGGCTGTGGGACGTGGACTTTGACCGGCTGGCGGCGAAACAAATTCGTTCCATCACCGCCAGCGGCATCCGGGCCCAGGATATGCGCCTGCGGCTGAAGTACACGGACATCCCCTCCATGCTGGAGGAGAACATCAAGACGGCCATCGAAAAGCGTCTCCAGGACGGCTGCGGGAACCTGTATGTGCTGGTGAACTACACCGCCCTTGACCCCACCCGGCGGGCGTTGATGCAGATGGCGGAGCAGAAGGAGGGAGAGGCATGAAACTGACCATCGGACATCTGTACCCCGACCTGTTGAACCTGTACGGCGACCGGGGGAACATTCAGTGCCTGCGGAAGCGGCTGGAATGGCGCGGCATGGAGGCGGAAGTGCGGGAGTTCATGCTGGAGGACAGCATCCCCTTCCAGGAACTGGACATCGTGCTGCTGGGCGGCGGCTCCGACCGGGAGCAGATGATCGTCTGCCAGAAGCTGCAAGGCATTCAGAAGGATTTCAAGGCCTATGTAGAGGACGGCGGCACGGTCATCGCGGTGTGCGGCGGCTATCAGCTGCTGGGGCACTACTACGACACCGATCAGGGGCGCATGGAAGGGCTGTCGCTGGTGGACTTGTACACGGAACAGGGCAGTCCCCGGCTCATCTCCAATGTGGTGCTGGACAGTCCGGAGCTGGATACTCCCATCGTGGGCTTTGAGAACCACGGCGGGCGGACGTATATCAACGACAACCAGCCCTTGGGGAAGGTGCTCTTCGGCTACGGCAACAACGGGCAGGATGGGCACGAAGGGGTGCGCTACAAGAACGTGGTGGGCACCTATCTCCACGGGCCGCTGCTGCCTAAGAATCCTCAGGTCTGCGACCTGCTCCTGCGGCAGGCGCTGGAGCGGAAGTGCGGTGACGGGTCGCTGGCGCCGCTGCCTGACGTGGAAGAGCGGGAGGCAAACGAGTATATCGTGAAGCGCTTTGTGAAAAAGTTGGCGAACTGACGAAAATGAGTCAAAATGAGACGGCAGAACCGGCGGGTTCTGCCGTCTTTTCTTGCAGAAATGCAGGATATATAGTTTATACTTGCAAAACGGCACTGTTTTTATGAAAAAGTCCCATAGAAAAGTTGTTTCTGTCGTATTGACAAGTGGGCGTGTGAGTGCTACAATCCTACCATAGTCAGTTGAAAAGAGCTGGCGAACCGTAAAAGTGCTGAAAAACAGCGGCGTGGATTTGTAGAAAAGAGCAAAACACGGATGTGTGTGCCGGTGAAGGACAGAATGCGTGATTTGCTGTGATTTGCAAGAAATGGAGAGTAGGTTTCAAAATGGGAACGCGGCTGTGATTCGGCGAAGTGAACAAAGCAAACCAAAGGATAAATTCAGTAAGGAGAGATTACAATGTTGCACGCAGGTATTTTGATGTCAGTTATGTTGCCGGGTATGGTCATCGTCGGTCAGATCGGTCTGTTGATTACCGAGCTCATGGAAGAGCGGATGCACGCCAGAGAGATGACTGTGGCGAAGGTGAAAGCCCACGCGTGAGGTGCGGGCAGCTTTGGAGGATGCCAAATTGAATAAGGAACGTAGTCAATGAAAGCGATGGGGATTTCACATGAGGTTCTCATCGCTTTCTTTTTGAAATAGAAGCATAGCGCGGAAGAGTCCCCTGGGTGGGACGGCCTTCGGGAGCGACTGCCTCCAGGTTGTTTTTCGGAAGGAGATTTCGTCAGGACAAAGCAGAGATAAGGTAGATATGGGGAACGCTGGTCATCCAGCGTTCTTTTTTTATGGTTGGGCGAAAAAATTTTTGCGCTGGCGCTGTCCCAGCACAAATGGAGGATTTTGGGCGGTGTCGCCGGTGGGACGGTCGTTTTGGGGGCGTGTGTGCGCGGAAAGGAACGGATGGGAAGGGGTTTGTGAAAGGGTTGTCAAAGTGACGAAAAGAATTTGTAAAATGACGGGATGGAATACGGAAATTGGAGAATCGAGGCTGCGTTTTTGCAAGATTGCAATTTTTATCATGCACCGTTTATTAGTTTTGATAGAAAAAACATATGAAAAAGTTCTTTACTTTTCTATTGACAACCGGGGAAAAAGGTGCTAGAATCCTAATCACAGCCAACGAAGAGCTGCAAATAACGCTTCGGAACAGTGAAAGTGCTGAAAAGCAGACCTGTGTTTTTGTGGAAAAGAACGGAACCCGAAAAAACCACCACAAAACGGCGAAATGACAGGTTTGCAAGAAAAATGAAGGAGACTTCAAAAAGGCGGAAACAAACTGTTTCGGCAAAATCAACAAACAAACATCATACAAAATACGATAAGGAGAGATTAACATGTTGTACGCAAGAACGATGATGCCGGGTAAGGTTTCCGCTATGGGTAAGGTTTATGAAGAAGTCGCCGCACTGGCTTATCAGCGGGTGAGCAAGGAAGCATTCCAGTGGCTGCCGCAGTGGGTTCTCTCCCTGATGGGTATCAACGAGCCCCAGGCAGAGCAGTCCGCTTGCGTGGAACAGTGTCCCCAGGACGCTGCCCAGGAGCAGAGCAGCCTGTATCAGGTCATCCGCAGCATCGGCAACGGCCGCAGCGTCACGGCTCTGCTGGCTCCCGGTCTGTCCGACGAGCTGAGCAGCGTGGTGCGTCAGAACGGTCTGACCAGCGCGTTCCGCATGATGGGCTTCCAGGACGTGTTCGAAGTGAGCGCAGCCAACAGAAAGTATAGCCAGCAGGTCAGCCAGGAGATCCAGTCCATGAGCGCTGGCATCAAGGACGCCGACCAGGACGCACTGGTGGTGTTCATCGGCGCACAGAACGGCCCCAAGGTGGCTGGCGTGGATTATGAGCTGAGCCTGGCAGAGATCAAGGGGATGCTGGACGCCCGTGGCCTGCAGGATGCATTCATCCGTCAGAGCGATGAAGAGCCGCTGAAGTACACCAGAGCTGCTGAGGCTGTGGTGGCTAGAAAGGCTTCCTGATCGGCGATATTACACATATTATATCGATCGTGTGTGTGTTTCTGAGGGGCAAGAGAGGGGTGCTCCTTTGGGAATGCTGTCATACGGAGGGAGAACCGGGGGGTTCTCCCTCTTTTTTATGGGTAGGGCTTTGGTTCAGCGCGAAAAAAAGAGAGGCGGTCATCTCTGACCGTCTCTCTTTCTCGTTGTCTAGGGGGCTTATTCCTCCGGCTCTTTCACGCTGGAGGTCACGTTGGTCTGGGGCTCTACGTCGTCCTCTTTGATCTCCAGGACGTCGGATTCCACTTCCTTGTTGCGGTTCTCATCCAGTCCCAGCTTCTCGTTGACCTTCTTCTTGGCCTTCCGCCAATAGATGCCCGCTACAGCGCCCACAGCGATGACCACACCGGCGATGGCCTGGATGGTATAGGTCATGACGGAGGGGTCGATGTAGGCGCAGGCGTAGCTGGAGAGCATGATGGCGCAGCAGGTGGTCAGGCCACAGAGTTTCAGTGCTTTTTTCATTTCAAATACTCCTTTGTGTGTGGTGCTCCCGTTTCCCGTCGGAAGCTCAGTGGACTTTATAATAGGTCTCGTACCGGGGCAGGGCGTAGTCCAGCGCCTGCCGTGCGGTGCGGTAGTAGTGCAGCATTTTGGTGCCCGTATCCTCGCCTACGCTCTCCTGGTACAGGGTCCAGCAGAAGGCGCACCAATGGTGGATGGCCACGTAGGCCACCCAGTGCAGCCGCTCCAGGTCGGTGGCGGGACGGCCTAAGTAGGCTTCCAAGATGGCGTCGATGGCGGGGCTGTCCAGGTCGTACTCGCTCAGGAGCTGGCCGAAATCATAGGCCGGGTCGCCGAAACCGGCCCGCTCCCAATGGATCAGATCCACCCCGTCTCCGGTGTACAGGCAGCTGTCCCGGCTGATGCTGTTGTGGCACATGACCTTGTCGATGCCGTCCCGCTCCGTGTACTGGAACAGGCGGACGATGCGGCTGTGCTCCCGGCGGAACCGGCGGAGCAGGTCACCCTTGGTGGGGGCGGCGCGGAGCAGGAGTTGGTCTGCCTCGGCGATGGGGTCGGTGAGGAAGTCCTTCTGATCGGTCATGTTCCGGCCGGCGTCGTGGAAGAGGCGGATGGTGCGGGCAAGCTCAGCCATGAACTCCGGGTCCTTGCCATACAGATCGTCCAGGGGCTGCATATCCGGCGCCACCTGGGCGATCTTGCAGCCCTCCTCGTCGCTATAGACGCACAGGGTGTCCACGCCGGACTCCACGGCCATCTGCTGGGCACGGTACTCCTTCTTCCGGGCGCCAGTGGCGCTGGGCTGGCTGGGGTAGCGGAAGAGGTAGTTCTGTCCCCGGACGGTGAAGGCGAAGTACAGGTTCTCGCCCCGCTCCGGCAGGATGGTCAGGTTCTGGACGTTCTCCGGCTGGCAGTGGAGCACGTCGCACAGCTTCTCCATGATCTTCCGGCTGGCGTTGTCCACGAACAGGCCGTCGATGTTCTCCAGGCTCTGGATGGAGCGGAAGGGGAGGATGGCGCCGTCGTGGTAGGGACGGACGTACAAGTCCAAATTCTCGATGTGGCCGTCCACCAGGCACTGCCAGGGGAGGGTGTCGGCGCCGAAGCTGTCGATCTCGTTCTCCAGGTAGCGGCGCAGGCGGGTGGAGAAGGTGCGGTCGAAGTAGGCGTGGCCGGAGAGGCATTCGCCGCTCATGCCCTGGTTGCCGCCGTCGATGCGGGTGATGCGGCCGGAGTCGTTTTTGCGCACCAACATGGCCTGGACGGCGTTGTCCAGGTGGACGGTGGCGTGGAAGGCACGGTACTCGTAGGGGTGGAAGGGGTTGTCGGGGAAGTAGGTGTCGCAGGGGCAGACGTAGGTGTTATCCAACTGGTCTGCCACGGCGTAGAGGGAACAGACGCTGTTCTTCCGGGGGCGGGGGGTCACGTCTAAGGTGACGCCGTACTGCTCCTCCAGGAAGAAATACTGCTCCTTCATAGAGCCTACCACCACGTGGATGTCCTGGATGCCCACCTCCTGGAGCTGGAGGATGAGGCGCTCGATGAGGGTCTCGCCGTTTTTCTTAAAAAGCCCTTTGGGCATGGTGTGGAGGGTGCGGGCGGTGGGCTCGGCGCTCTCCGCCGCCAGGATGACTGCGTTCTTCACCCGGTAGGGCTCCAGCTCCTGGAGGGCGAACTCGGTGACGGTCAGGTCGTCCAGGTACCCCTTCTTTTGCAGCTCGGCCAGGATGGTCAAGGTCTCCTTGGGGGAGTTGAAGACGGGGTAGTGCAGGTGCTGCTCCAGGTAGGCTAGGAAGGCGCCGTTGGTGTTGCCCTGGAACCGTGTCAGGTAGTTGAGGATCTCAAATTCTTTATAGGTTACCATGAAACATGCCTCCTTTATCTCTATCTCGCTGGGGAGTGGGGCAAGGGTCAATCATCCTTCCGGTTCTTGATCTTCTCCTGAAGGGAGTGCAGGAGATACTTGCCGCCGATCTCACCGCTGTGGCCGAAGTTGGGCATCAATTCGTAGACCAGCTTGCCAATGCGCTCCCGGTATCCTTCCGCGTCCGCCAACAGGTCGGCCACCGCCTGTCCGGCGGTGCTGCCCACGGCGTCCAGCTCCACGCTCCGTCCCAGCTGGTCTCTCAGAGAGAGATCCAGGGGCTCCAGGTTCAGTTCCCGGTAGTTGGGGTTCATGACCTTCATGGGGGTGTTGATGAACAGGGAGGGCTTGCAGGTGGTGAAGGAGAATTCCATAGCGATGGAGGACCAGTCGGTGATGACCAGGTCGGACTGGTAGACGGTATCGCCAGAGGAAAAGTCGGTCTGGAACTCAAACTTGCCAGCCGCCAGCTCCGCCTGGTGCCGCTGTTCGAAGGCTTCCTTCTTCTGGGGGAAGCGTTTGATCCATTCGGGGTGGGGGCGGACGATGACGTTGTACCGGTCATCGGCCAGGAGCTGGCTCAGGAGCGGGTCGATGCAGGACTCCAGGATGTTGTCCTTCTGCCAGGAGGGGGCGATCAAAATCTGGGGTCGGTCGTGGTGTACCTGCTCCATCTGCTCGTAGGCGGTGCGCAGGTGCTCGATGACGCCGTAGCCGGTGTCGATGAGGCGCTTGGGGGGGAGACCCTTCAGCGCTTCTCGTGCCCGGATCTCCTTTATCTGGACGGGGCCGGAGCAGAAGATGGTGTCGTAGTGGTCAAATGCGGTCTCCCGGAGCACCATGTGGGTGCTGGCGAAGCCGTGGAACAGGTAGACGTACTCGATGTCCTTTTTGATGTAGCTGCGCTTGATGTGGAAGGTCTCGATGTCCGGCATGGTCATGCAGACGATGTCCGCTTCCATCTTCATCATCAGGGTGATGAGGCGCTTTTCGCCGATGTAGTAGGGCTTGATGCGGGGCTCTTTCTCGGCCAGGGCGAAGATCTGGTCGTCCGGGTCGCTGGTGATGTAGTGGATGGTCACGTTGGAGTGTTTGAGCAGGTACTCGATGGTGTCCTGGAAGTACTTGTAGAAGCCGCTCTTTTCCGAGTAGAACACGATGTGCTTGTTGACGATGGAGAAGAAGCGCTTGTAGTCCGCCTTCTCCCGCTTGGCGTTGGGGTCGTGGGAGAAGGGTTTCTTTTTGCCGCCCAGGTTGTCCAGTTCCGCCAGGGCTTTTTTGCTCTCCTCCAGCGCCTCGTAGTCGATGTGCTTTTTGGGGTCGATGATGATGTTCAGCAGGAACTGCTGCAAAATGGTGAACAGGTTGGAGAAGATCCAGTACAGACCCACCCCGGCGGGGACGAAGAAGCCCAGGAAGAGGGCGATGCCCACCGACAGGATGGTGGTGCTCAGCTGGCCGGCCATGCCCTGCTCCGCCTGGAGGGGGTTCATCTTGTTCTGGCTCAGGCAGAGGGTGAAGGCGGCGAGACCTGCCAGGATGGGCACCAACAGGGTGGCGCCGCCGGCGGTGATGGGCACGTCGCCCAGGTTCAGGCCGAACAGGTTCAGGTCTAATGCCTGGATGCGGGTCATCAGGTCAGCGGTCATGCCGGGCAGCGCCTGGAAGGCGTCGGTGTACTGGCCGGTCTGGATGGCCTGCACCACCGTCAGCTGCACGGAGCTGGATTCCACGTCACAGCCGGTGAGCTGACCGGTCAGCTGCACCATGGCGTCGATGAGGGTGCCGTCGGCGTGGAAGATGTGGTTCAGGGGGTGGTAGATGACCTGGATGAGGCCGATGAGCAATACAAGCTGGACGAAGGTGGGGATGAGGTTTGCAAAGGCGTTGTACTTCTCCCGCTTGTACAGCTTCTGGGTCTCCTCGGCGATGCGGTCTTTGTCCCCGAAGTGGTTGGCCTTGATCCGGTTCAGCTCCGGGGTCAGGTGGACGATCTTGATGCCGTTGTTCTGCACCCAGATGGCCACCGGCAGCAGGATCACCTTGGTCAGCAGGGTGAAGAGCAGGATGGCCAGGGCGTAATTGCCTAGGATGTGGTAACAGAAATACATGACGTAGCCTAGGATGGCGCCTAGGCCGTTCATAATCGTGCTCATAAGTGCCTCCTTTTATTCCTCTGCGGTGATGACGAGATTGGAGACCCGGATGGTGCGCTTGCGCTTGCCGGCGTCCTTGTTGTCCTCACTTTTGGGAATGGCGGAGAAGGTGAAGTCCAGGGTCAGGGTGTCGTCCTTGAGGGCGCTGACCGGGACGGTGAACTGCAGGTCGTGGGAGCTGTAGCTCTTGGGGGTCATGCCCTTCTCCTCGTAGACCGTCTCGCCGTTGGCGGTGATGGTCATGTCGCCGTCCACCAGGATGTCACGGCGGGTCAGGGTGACCACCAGGTTGCCGTCCTTAGGCGGGGTGTCGATGGGGATGACCATCTGGGCGTGGTGCCCTTCGATGCTGGTGGTGCCGCCGTCGGGGGAACGGAAGCCCTCGGTGCAGTAGATGTTGGCAGTGGCTTCGTTCAGGCGGAAGGAGAGCTTGTTGCCCAGGATGTAAGGCTCAGCGGCGGTAGAGGCGTCCTGGAGGGGGTACTGCTTGTACAGCTTCATGCTGTCCGCGTCAGACGCGGTGCTCTCGGTCTGGTACTCGTCGGTGTTCAGGGTGGCGTTGCTGCCGCTGGTGCAGTAGAAGCTGCGGGTGCGCTTTTCGCCTTCCTTGATGTCGGAGAGGGTGCGGCCGGATGCGATGTCCTTGGGGTCGCCGCCGGCGATCTCGTTGAGGGTGGAGGTCACGTCAAAGGCGGAGACGGGGGCGGTGCTCTCGGCGTACTTGCCGGTGGAACCGGCGGGCTTGTAGAGCAGGGCGCTCCACTGTGCCAGGTCATTCTCGCCGTGGTCGGCCATGATGAAGATGTTGGCCTTGTCGTACACGCCGTTCTCCTTCATGTCGTCCATCATGTTGAAGATGATGTTGAAGATGCCGTCGATCTGATCCTTCTCCGACGTCTCCGTCTTGCTGTGGCTGCCGTCGGGGTTCAGGTTGTAGGGCTTGTGGGGGCCGCGCATGTGGTAGAGGCGGAAGTCCTTGCCGGTGAGGTTGTAGGTGAAGCCGTCGTGCTTCAGGTAATTCTGGTAGAACTTGGAGTCGTCCACCACGTATTTGTCCTGCTTCTGATACTTGTCAAACTCCGCCGTATCCATCCAGAAGCGCCACTTGAGGAAGTGGGGGACGTACTTGTACAGGGTGAGCTTGTACATCTTCTTGGTCAGACCGGTGTAGTTGCCCACAATGCTGGAGGACATGGACAGGTTGTCGATGTACTCGTCGGCGGTGGGGGAGATGTACCGGGGCTGGGTGAAGAGGTGGATGCCGAAGTTGTTGCTGCGCATATTGGTGAAGAGCACCGGGTCCTTCCAGGCGGAGTCCCGGTAGTCGGCATAGGCGCCCGGCTCCAGACGGGGGATGCCGGTGAACAGAAGGGGCATGGCCACGGGGGTGCGTGCGCCGGCGGCCAGGGTGTTGGTGTAGTTGGTAAAGCCCTGGAGACGGTCAGCGTATTCCGGGTGCCGCTCCATCATGTCCTGCACGAAGGCACCGTCCATAGTGTCCACCAGGAAGATGATGGTGTTCTCGTCCTTGGACAGGTCGAAGAGCTTGTCGTTGGTCAGGGTGACGCTCTCGGTGGTGGTGGGGTAGTTGATGTAGGAGACCACCAGGGACGCGCCCTGCATGAGGATGAGGGCACAGGAGAGGAAGAGGAACACGGGGCGTACCTTCTTCTGTTTCCAGATCAGCATGGCGATGAGGGGCACCAGGATGCACACCGCCCAGACGATGGTGTTCACCACGCCGTAGCCGGTGTAGGCGCTCCAGTCCACGGAGGTGCCGTTGAGGAGGCCGTAGTCCTTGTTCATAAAGCTGCCCTGGACATAGGTGCCCAACAGGCCGCCGAACATCAGCGCCATGTAGAGGTCATGGAGCTTGCCCCGCAGGAGGGTGCCGACGAGGGTGGTGAGGAGGAAGAAGAGACCTGCCACCACGGCGAGGCCGCCGATGATGTCCTGGAAATGGAACCAGATCTCCTCGTAGTTGTTGAAGAACAGATCCAGGGGGCCAAACAGGCAGAGGGTAAAGGTCAGCGCTGCGGAGACCACGGCGGCGAAGACCAACCGTTTCTTCCAACCGCCGCCCGGCTGCTTGGGCTTGGCAGGGGTTTTTGTTTCCATATCGAAAAATACTCCTTTCTATCACAGAAGACGATAAACAAAGTATGCGGGTGACTGCTAGGAAAGCACAATCATCCATCCTAACGATAGAATGTAAGTATTCTACCATGCTCAATTCTTTTTTTCAATGTACAGCAGGGGGAAATCAGGGCAGAACGGGGCGGATAGCAGGAAAAAATGCAAAAAAAGAACCCTGCGGACGGCGTGCGCCGGAGTCCCGCAGGGATGCTGTGGTGGATGGGGTCTGACAGTGGGTCAGACGCTGAGCTTTTCCGCGATGTAATCGTGAACCTGATCCAGTTCGATCTCCAACGCCGTGGCAAGCTCGCCGAAGAGCAGCAACTCTGCCTTCTTCAGCAGGGCGGAGTCGTTGAGGCTGGATTTCTTGCCCCGCTTGGCGCGCCGGGTCTGCTCCTCGTACAGGCTCTTGGTCAGGCTGGCAAGCTGGAGGCTGTCGCCGGATTTCAGGATCTCGTTGCTGCGCTGCTTTTGGTCGTTGAAGTTCTGAAACTTGATGGAGTCCACCGTGGGCAGCGCGTCAATGAGGGTCAGAGCGTCCTCTCGGCTCATGATGGGACGGATCTTCACCTTACCGTTGTCACGGGGGGTGTAAAACGTCGCGTCCTTCATGTACAGCGGGCAGAGTATGTAATAAACGCCCGTCAGTCCGTCCAGTGTGGTCTCTCCGGTGACCCGGCAGACACCGGCGGTTTCGTGCATGATCAGATCGCCTTCTTTTAACATGAACAAGTCCCCCTTTTATCAGTATGGTCGGCCTCCCGATAGGAAAACCGGTGTTTTTTGCGCCCGGTCAAGGACGCGGTGTGGTGGAGGGACTCAGAAACGTGAATCTCTCCACACATATTATATCATAAAAGAGGGGAAATTAGTAGGGCCTGACCACGGCAATTTTGCACAAAAATGACGGACAACAGCCTGCGCAGAAGGGACAAATGTGTGATTTGGGAGAAAAAAGTGCTTACATTTGCCGGCGCCTGAGTGCTAAAATGGGGGTATCTCAGAAGAAAAGGAACAGGAGATTTTTGAGTTATGAAACGAGTGAAATACGCTTGTCTGTCCCAGACCATACATTTTACCCTCAGCGAGAAGATCCCCCACCAGGACGCGGTGGCGCTGGCGTTGAAAGAACGTCAGAACTGCCTGGAAGAAATGGAGCGCAGAGGCGTGGCGCATCAGGTGGATCGGGCGTATCAGCTGGAGGACGGCACGCCGGTGCTGGAGGTGCGCAAGCAGTACAACAACTACCCGACGGGCACCTATCTGGAGTGACCGGCAGGCAAAAATTTCGCAGGTTGTGTCGAGGCAGCCTGCGTTTTTTTGCGCCGTACCGGTTCTCACAGGGGGCTGCGGCGCATAGAAAGAATAGGCGGGAGCGGAAAAATGCAACTTCCGGGAGAATTTTCCTCACATAGGGGAAGGACTTATGATAAAGTGATTGACTTTTATCAAAAAGCTGTTACAATGTAGGGGAAAACGAAAGAAAACAGGGAAAAAGCTGGCCGTTCCGGCTGTCCGCGTTTTCGTGAGGAAAAATATTTTTGGTAAAAGAGGTAGATCAAGATGGCATCTGTTAAAGTAGGCATCAACGGCTTTGGCCGTATCGCAAGAGTGGTTCTGCGCAGCCTGGAGTCCAGAGAGACCAGTCTCCAAGTCTGTGCCATTAACGTCCGCAACGCCAACCTGGACCGTATGGTCTATATGCTCAAGTACGACACCGTCTTCGGCCGTTTCCAGGGCGAGATCAAGGCTGTCGAGGACGGCATCGAGATTAACGGCAAGTACATCAAGGTGTTCAGCGAGGATAAGCCTGAGAACATCAACTGGGCCAGCGTGGGCGTAGAATATGTCATCGAATCCACCGGTAAGTTCCGTACCGCAGAAGGCTGCGCAAAGCACTTCGTGGGCGGCGCGAAGAAGGTCATCCTGTCCGCACCCGGCAAGGGCGACGGCATCCCCACCTTCGTCATGGGCGTCAACAACGAGACCTACACCAGCGACATGACCATCGTCTCCAACGCCTCCTGCACCACCAACTGCCTGGCTCCTCTGGCCAAGGTCATCAACGATAAGTTCGGCATCGAAGAGGGCCTGATGTCCACCATCCACGCTGCTACCTCCAAGCAGAAGGCGGTCGACTGCAACGGCGGCGACGACTGGCGTACCGGCCGCAGCGTCTTCAACAACATCATCCCCTCCACCACCGGTGCTGCCAAGGCCGTCGGCCTGGTCGTCCCCGAACTGAAGGGCAAGCTGACCGGTATGAGCTATCGTATCCCCGCCAGCGACGTGTCCGTCGTTGACCTGACTGCAAAGCTCAAGACCCCCACCACCTATGAAGCCATCTGCGCTGCTGTGAAGGAAGCTTCCGAAGGTCCCATGAAGGGCATCATCGAGTACAACAACGATGAGATCGTCTCCAGCGACCTGCGCGGCGACTACAACACCTCCATCTTCGACGAAAAGGCCGGCATCATGCTGGGCGACGACTTCGTGAAGCTGGTGGCATGGTATGACAACGAATGGGGTTATTCCAACAAGCTCATCGACCTGGTCGCTTACATGGCAGAACAGGACGCAAAGTAAGTTCATA
>CAKTQP010000024.1 GCA_934597165.1 uncultured Oscillospiraceae bacterium | reverse complement strand
TCGCGGGTCAGGTAACCAGCTCTCTTCAGAACGGGACGGAATTCGGGGTTGACCAGCAGCAGGGCGCGGGAGATGCCGTGACGCAGTGCGCCAGCCTGGCCGGTGACGCCGCCGCCGGTGACGGTAGCGATGATGTCAACCTTCTCGACCATCTCGGTCAGGACCAGGGGCTGACGGGTGATGAGCTTCAGGGTATCCAGGCCGAAATAATCGTCGATGTCGCGGCCGTTGATGGTGATCTTGCCGGTGCCGCCTTCGTACAGACGAACGCGAGCGACGGAGGACTTGCGGCGGCCAGTGCCATACAGGTAAGGCTTCTTGCTCTTATACATGATTCATTTCCCTCCCTATATTATTCCATGACGATGGGCTTCTGAGCGGCATGGCCGTGTTCAGAACCACGATAGACGCGCAGACGGGTCAGAGCGGCAGCGCCCAGGCTGTTCTTGGGCAGCATACCCTTGACAGCCTGCTTGACGGCGAATTCAGGACGCTTCTGCATCAGGGTGCCATAGGAAATCTCTTTCAGGCCGCCAGTCCAGCCGGAGTGGTGACGATAAAACTTCTGAGTCAGCTTGTTGCCGGTCAGCACAGCCTTGTCCGCATTGATGACGATGACGAAATCGCCGCAGTCAACGTGGGGGGTGTACTCGGGCTTGGTCTTGCCGCGCAGCAGGTCAGCGGCGGCGACAGCGGTCTTGCCCAGAGGCTTGCCAGCTGCATCCAGGACGTACCATTTGCGTTCCAGGTCGCCCTTCTTTGCCATATAAGTGGACATATCCAAAACCTCCATTGTTCTTATGAAACAAATTACGTTAAAACAAAATACACGCCGGTTTGCGGCCGAAAAGTACCTGGCGCAAACCAGCGTATATAGTTATAACATAGTGTTTCCCGTCCTGTCAACCGGATTTTTCGTTTTTTTAATTTATCTTTTCCAAACCTTGCTCAAACTCTATTTTTCTCTTCTATGCTCTCATTTCCTCATTTTCATTTTTCAAATTTTCATCCGCTCCGCACCAACCAATTCAGCATCAGCAGCAGTCCGAACCCCGGCGCGCCCAGCACGCCCAGCACCAGGGCGTTGCACAGGTTCACCCCCAGCTGGACGCCCAGCGCCCCGCCGGTCTGGGCCAGCAGTGCCAGCACCCCGGCGCCGGCGGCGGTGCGCAGGAGCAGCTTGACCGCCTTGACCAGCACCTTCCGGAGCATGATGAGGAACAGGAGGCCGGCAAATACCCCCAGCCCCCAGAGCACCTGGGTCTCCACGTTCATCTGCCGCCGCCCAGCGCTTTGACCCGCCGTAAGAGATAGGTGTACCGGGCCTGAAGGGCTTTGATCTCAAAGACAGCGGATTCCACCAAGTCCGGATCCTCCACTGTATCAAACTGCAAATACGCCTGCTGCATCAGCAGCCGGGTGTGCTCCAGCCCGTCCATCAGGGCGGAACGCTCTTCCTCCTGGCCGCTGGCAGCCTCTTTTTTCCGCCCCAGCGCCCGCAGTACCAATTCTGTCATTGGGTCGCCCCCTTTCTGCCGTTAGTATATCTGTCTATTTGGACAATTATTCCAATCTCACCAGAAAACCCATCCAACAGCACCCATTTCCAGCCCCGCACAGGCATACCTTCCGTCCCACGCGCCATACTACCCTCAGACAGCGCGGCAGCTACCGTCCCCGACTCATTCGGCGGAGCGACTCCTCCCCAGCGAGTCCACATCCGGGACAGCGCCTGCGGCAACGTCGATGAGATAGGGACACGCGGCGGCGGGGTATCTGCCCGCTGCGTGTCCCACGGGATATTCTACCTAAGAAGGGGTTTGGTTTTCTGCGAGATTTCGGCACAGATGACTGAATCCTGACAGGAGGGCAGATTCCACTTGCAAATTCGAGCCAAAGGGTTATAATAAGACCATAACTGAATAGGCAGAGTAGGCGCACGTGTGTTTGCGGTTTGCTTGGGATCATCCCAACAGCCGCGCCAGTACCAGTGAGACGGGGAGTTGCTCACCGGGCGAATGGGTCCCCCACCCGACAGTGCGTGTGCCGCATCCCGCTGCCGCATACCAAATGAGGTATCGTTCTGCACAACAGATTCGGGATGTCTGGCTCCACGCCATGGCATCCTTTTTTCTCGCTGTGCCCCCTCCTTTTCTATGCAGCGTTCTGTCACAGTTTCCGGTCAGGATGCCTTGTGCGTCCCACCGGCTGTGTACCTTGAAAATCGGATACATGAGCTGAATCACACCATTTACCCACCTATTTTACCTGTAGAATTTTTTCCTGTGAATCTAGCTAAATTCACCATTGATTTTTTCGAAAATTGGACTATGATGTAGGCGGAAATCGGGGAAAGGTATTTTTCCCCCGTCCGTTTCCACCTTATATCACACATTCTGTTTTAAGGTTTATCTTCCAGAAGGTACATACCAATCTCGAAGGATCAGAGGAGGATTTATCATGAAAGCATTCCGGTACACTTGTAAAGCAACCTTGGGTCTGCACGCCCGTCCTGCCGCCATCTTGGCCACGGAGTGCACCGCTTTGAAGAGTGCGGTGACCATTGAAAGCAACGGAATGTCCGCGTCCGGCACCGACGTGCTGGCCATCATCGCCTTGCGCGCCAAGAAGGGCGACGTCCTGAATATCAAGATCGAAGGCACCCCCGAAGAAGAGGCGCACGATTATGCAAGACTGCAAGAGGTCTTCGCCCATATCATCCCCACGGACAACAACCTGAATGTGTTGAAGGTGGCCTTCTACGGCACCAAGTCCTATGACAAGATCTTCTTTGAAGAGCTGGCCAAGGACAAGGGCGAGGGCGCTTATAACTGCGACATCACCTATTTTGACAGCCGCCTGACCGCCGAGACCGTCCACCTGTGCCGCGGCTTTGACGCGGTGTGTATGTTCGTCAATGACGAGGCGCCTCGCGCGGTGGTGGAACAGATGAAAAAGAACGGCATCCGCCTCATCCTGCTCCGCTGCGCCGGTTTCAACAACGTGGATTTGGACGCCGCCAAGGAATGCGGCATCACCGTCCTGCGTGTCCCGGCCTATTCGCCCTATGCAGTAGCCGAACACGCCATGGCCATCCTGCAGGCCGCCAACCGCCGCATCGCCAAGGCATACAACAAGGTGAAGGACAACAACTTCGCCCTGAACGGCCTGTTGGGCACCGACCTGCACAACAAGGTGGCTGGCATCGTCACCACCGGCCGCATCGGCCAGTGCATGGCTCGGATCTGCAAGGGCTATGGCATGACCGTCCTGGCCTGGGACGCCTATCCCAACAAGGCCCTGGAGGAGGAAGGTCTGCTGACCTACGTCTCCAAGGAGGAGCTGTTCCAGCGGTCTGACCTGATCTCCGTCCACGGCCCCCTCATCATGGGCGAAGGCGGCACCTATCACCTGATCAACGACAAGGCCATCGCCATGATGAAGGATGGCGTCATGCTGGTGAACACCGCTCGCGGCGGCTTCATCGACACCAACGCCCTCATCACCGGTCTACGGGCTGGCAAGTTCCACGCTGTGGCTCTGGACGTCTACGAGGGACAGGACGAGGTGGTCTACACCGACCACTCCGACGACATCCTGAGCAACGATGTGGTCGCCCGTCTGACGTCCTTCCCCCAAGTGGTCGTCACCTCGCACCAGGCCTTCTTCACCAGAGAAGCCTTGCAGGCCATCGCAGCGGATACGCTGGAGAACGCCCGCAACTTCCTCCAGGGTCTGCCCTATGGGAAGGCGGAAGTCGTCCGCTAAAGTGCTGGCACAGGGAGCGACAACAGGCTTTCCATGTGAGACAATTTCAAATGTAACTTTGGACTGCGTACCGGGTAAATGGACTCGGTACGCAGTCTTTTTTTCGGAACGTTGCAAACCCCTATTACATTTGCCTATCTTCGCATGTTATGATAAGGAGGTCATTCTCATGAATCGCACCCACACCCGTACCCTGGCCACCCTGGCCTTGCTCTGCGCCATGGAGATCGTCCTGGCGCGTTTCTGTGTCATCTGGATCACCAACAGCATTAAAATCACCTTTGAAGCCATCCCCATCCTCACCGCCGGTCTCCTCTTCGGCCCGGTAGCTGGCGCTGTGGTGGGAGCGGTATCCGATATTTTGGGGGCTGGCCTGCTCTCCGGTCTGGGCTGGCTGCCTGTCCTCACCGTCACCCCCACCCTGCTGGGCATCATGGCCGGACTGCTGCGCCCCCTGGTCTGGAAACGCCTCACCCTGCCCCGCCTCCTGCTGGTCACCGGCCCTGGCTTCGTGCTGGGCAGTATGTTCTGGACCACTTGGTGGCTGAGCACCCTCTACGGCACCCCGCTGCCTGCGCTGCTGGCCGTCCGCGTGCCTCTGTACTGCGTCATCGCTGTGCTGGATACCCTGGTGCTCTTTTTCCTCTGCCGCAGCGGCGTCTTCCGCCGTCTGGGACTGTGGCCGGAGCAAGCCTAAGAAAGAAGGAATCGTTTTATGAGTTACGCCGAAACACTGGCCTATATCCACTCCGTCAAATGGCAGGGCAGCAAGCCCGGTCTGAGCCGCACCCGCGCCCTGTTGGGCGCCCTGGGCAACCCGGAACGGCAGCTCCGCTTCGTCCACATCGCCGGCACCAACGGCAAGGGCAGCACCGCCGCCTGTATCGCCAGCTGCCTCCAGGCCGCCGGCTGGCGGGTTGGGCTGTACACCTCCCCCTACATCAACCGGTTCAATGAGCGGATGCAGGTCAACGGGGTCCCTATCTCCGACGAGGACCTGGAGGCACTGGTGGATCAGATCCGCCCCATCGCCAACACCCTCACCGACTCCCCCACGGAGTTCGAACTCATCACCGCCCTGGGCTTCCTCTACTTCCTCCAAGCCCATTGTGACATTGTGGTATTAGAGGTAGGACTGGGCGGCGCGTTGGACTCCACCAACGTCATCCCCGCCCCGGAAGCGGCGGTCATCACCGCCCTGGGACTGGATCACACCGCCGTCCTGGGGGACACCATCCAAGACGTAGCTCGCGCCAAAGCAGGCATCATCAAACCCGGCTCCCCGGTCATCTCCTACGGCGGTGTGCCGGAGGCGGACGCGGTCATCGCCGCCGTCTGCAAGGAGCAGGGCTGTCCCCTCTACCCGGTGGATTTCAGCCAGCTGACTCCCCTGCCCAGCGACCTGAGCGGCACTCGCTTCTCCTTTGGGCACCTGGAAAACCTGGCACTGCCCCTGCTGGGCAGCTACCAGCCCTACAACGCCGCCGTGGCCATCACCACCTTAAAAGTGTTGGATCAGCGCGGCTGGCACATCTCCGACGCCGCCATCCGAGAGGGTCTGCGCAAAGTCCAGTGGCCAGGACGCTTTGAGCTGCTGCGCACCGAACCGCCCTTCCTGCTGGACGGCAGCCACAACCCTCACGGGATGCGCGCCACCGCTCAGAGCTTGCAGGATCGGTTCCCCGGTCAGAAGTTCACCTTCCTCATCTCCGTCATGGCGGACAAGGACGTGACCGGCATCCTCACCCCCATCCTGCCCCTGGCCAAGGAGTTCGTCACCGTCCGCGCCAACCTCCCCCGCGCCATGCCCGCTGAAGAGCTGGCCGCACGCATCACCGCTCTGGGCGGCAAGGCACAGGCAGCGCCCTCCATCCCGGACGGCGTGGCGCTGGCACAGTCTCTGGCAGGAGACCACGGTCCGGTCTGTGCTCTGGGCACCCTCTACTTCTCTGCCGACGTCCGCCAGGCATTGGCGGAACAGAGTCGATGAAGGCACCTACAACTTAGCAATCCAAATCCCTGTCTGATACTTCGGCAGGGATTTTTTTCATCGTATGATTTCTCTGAAATTCACAAACAGTTTACATGGGGAACCTATTGACATTGGGATTGCATGGTGCTATATTATCTTTAGCACTTAGAGAGGTTGAGTGCTAATCCAGCAGAAAGGGCAGGTGAATGAGATGAACATGACCGAACGTAGGAAACGCATCCTCCGGGCGGTAGTGGAGCATTACATTGAGACGGCTGAGCCGGTGGGCTCCAAGATCATCGCAGACCTGGCCCAGTTGGATTGTTCCTCCGCCACCATCCGGAACGAGATGGCGACCCTGGAGAAGATGGGGTACCTAGAACAGCCCCACACCTCCGCCGGACGCATCCCCTCCCCTGCCGGCTACCGGTTCTACGTGAACGAGCTGATGGAAAAGCACAAGCTGTCCATGCAGGAGACGGAGCGGATCAACGAGGCGATGCATTTGAAGATGCGAGAGTTGGATCGGGTCATCGACCAAGCCGGCAAGCTGGTCAGCCAGTTCACCAACTACCCCGCCTTCGCCCTCACCGCCGGTCGGGATCGCATCTATATCTCCCGGTACGACCTGCTGATGGTTGACCCTAACAGCTTCATCGTGGTGGCCATGACCAACACCAATGTGGTCAAGAACAAGCTGGTGCATCTGCCCAGCAACATCACAGAACCTCAGCTGCAGCTGCTCAACGCCCTGCTGAACACCTCCTTCACCGGCAAGACCTTGCAAGAGATCACACCGGATCTGATGCAGGTGGCGGAAAAGGCGGCGGGCAGTTCCTACGGGCTGATCTCCCTGGTGGTTTCCTTCGCCATGGAGGTGCTGGATGACCTGGAACACAGCAGCATCCACACCGCAGGAGCCAGTCAGCTCCTGAATCACCCGGAATACCAGGACGTAGACAAAGCGCACAAGCTGCTGACCTATCTGGCCGACGATCCCAATCTGGCTCACCTGACTGCCCCCATGATGAGTGAGGGCGAGGACGAGGGGCCGAAGGTGTTCATCGGACCGGAGAATGTGGCAGAAGAGTTGAAGGACACCAGCGTGGTGCTGGCCAGTTACGACATCGGCGACGGCATGAAAGGCGTCATCGGTGTGGTGGGACCAACGCGAATGGATTACGCCAAGGTGACCGCCAAGCTGTCCTACCTGGCGGATAACCTGGGCAAGCTGTTCAACGGCATGTCCGGCAACTCCCTGGCTCCCCCCGCTAAGGCGTTGGAGCTGAATCCCCCGCCTGAAGCAAGTAAAAACGACTCCAACGATCAAGGAGGCTGACATAAATGGAAATGAATCAAGAAAAAGACAAGATGGCGCCCGAAGCCACTGCGGCGGAAGAGACCCCGGCTGAGACCGTGATCGAAGAAACCGTAGAAACGGAGGCTCCCGCAGCGGAACCCACCGCAGCCGAAGGCGAGGACAGCTTAGCGGAAGGCAAAGCATCCGCCGCCCTGGCCCGTGCCAAGAAGGCATTGAAGGACCAGGAGGACGCTTACCTGCGCCTGGCTGCTGAGTACGACAACTTCCGGCGCCGCACCACCAAGGAAAAGTCGGACGCCTACACCAACGCCAAGGCAGACGCCGCCCTGAAATTCCTCCCTGTTTACGACAACCTGGAACGGGCGCTGCAGCAGGGCACCGAGGACGAAGCGTTCCTCAAGGGCGTGGAGATGACCATGACCCAGCTGCTGGACGTGTTGGCCAGCCTGGACATCAAGCCCATCGAGGCCGTTGGCCAGCCCTTTGACCCCAATCTTCACAATGCAGTGATGCACATCGAAGATGAGAACTTTGGCGAGAACACCGTGGCCGCCTGTTTCCAGACCGGCTTCATGATGGGTGAAAAAGTCATCCGGTTCGCCATGGTACAGGTTGCAAACTGACCACCCCGTCCCGCAACCGGGACACCTAACTTTTGTTAACAATTATCTTTTCTATATTAGGAGGCAACATTATGTCTAAGATTATTGGTATTGACCTGGGTACTACTAACTCCTGCGTAGCCGTTATGGAAGGCGGCGAAGCTGTCGTTATCCCCAACGCGGAAGGTAACCGCACCACTCCCTCTGTCGTCGCATTTTCCAAGGACGGCGAACGTATGGTAGGCCAGGTGGCAAAGCGTCAGGCTATCACCAACCCCGACCGCACCATCAGCTCCATCAAGCGTGAGATGGGCACCGACCACAAGGTCTCCATCGACGGTAAGCAGTACACTCCTCAGGAGATCAGCGCTATGATCCTGCAAAAGCTGAAGGGCGACGCTGAGGCTTATCTGGGCCAGTCCGTCTCCGAAGCAG
This sequence comes from uncultured Oscillospiraceae bacterium, assembly GCA_934597165.1. GTDB lineage: Bacteria > Bacillota > Clostridia > Oscillospirales > Oscillospiraceae > Onthomonas. The sequence continues at coordinate 19,934 of CAKTQP010000024.1, read as the reverse complement.
TCATCACTGTCCCCGCTTACTTCACCGACGCTCAGCGTCAGGCAACCAAGGACGCAGGCAAGATCGCCGGTCTGGAAGTCAAGCGTATCATCAATGAGCCTACCGCAGCCGCTCTGGCTTACGGTGTCGATAAGGAAGAAGCCCAGAAGATCATGGTCTACGACCTGGGCGGCGGCACCTTCGACGTGTCCATCCTGGACATCGATGACGGCGTCATCGAAGTTCTGGCTACTGCTGGTAACAACCGCCTGGGCGGCGACGACTTCGATAAGTGCGTCATGGATTACCTGGCATCTGAATTCCAGAAGGCCAACGGCATTGACCTGACCACCGATAAGGTCGCTATGCAGCGTCTGAAGGAAGCAGCAGAAAAGGCAAAGATCGAGCTGTCCGGTGTCACCACCTCCAACGTCAACCTGCCTTATATCACCGCTGACGCCGCCGGCCCCAAGCATCTGGACGTGACCATCACCCGTGCAAAGTTCAACGAACTGACCAGCCACCTGGTGCAGGCCACCATGGGTCCTGTCCGTCAGGCTCTGTCCGACGCTGGCCTGAAGCCCGGCGACCTGCATAAGGTCCTGCTGGTGGGCGGTTCCTCCCGTATCCCCGCAGTTCAGGAAGCAGTCAAGCAGATCACCGGCCAGGAAGGCTTCAAGGGCATCAACCCCGACGAATGCGTCGCAGTGGGCGCAGCCATCCAGGGCGGCGTCCTGGGCGGCGACGTGAAGGGTCTGCTGCTGCTGGACGTCACCCCCCTGTCCCTGGGTATCGAGACCATGGGCGGTGTGTTCACCAAGCTGATCGACCGTAACACCACCATCCCCGTGAAGAAGAGCCAGATCTTCTCCACCGCTGCAGATAACCAGCCTGCCGTTGAAGTCCATGTCCTCCAGGGCGAACGTGAAATGGCAGCTTACAACAAGACTCTGGGCCGCTTCCAGCTGGACGGCATCGCTCCGGCACGTCGTGGCGTTCCTCAGATCGAAGTCACCTTCGACATCGACGCCAACGGTATCGTCAACGTCTCCGCTCAGGATAAGGGCACTGGCCATGAACAGCACATCACCATCACCTCTTCCTCCAACCTGTCCAAGGAAGACATCGACCGCGCTGTGAAGGAAGCAGAACAGTTCGCTGCCGAAGACGCAAAGCGTAAGGAAGAAGTGGATCTGCGCAACAACGCAGACCAGCTGCTGTATCAGTGCGACCAGGCCGTGAAGGAACTGGGCGACAAGATCACTCCCGACGAGCTGACCAAGATCGACAACGCCAAGAAGAAGCTGGAAGAAGTGCTGAAGGGCAACGACTCCGACGCCATCAAGAACGCAAGTGCTGAACTGGGCGACATCTTCCAGGGCATCTCCGCTCGCGTCTATCAGGAAACTGGCGCAGCAGGCGCTGCCGGTGCAGCTGGTGCTGGTGCTGGCGCCGCAGGTGCAGGCGCTGCTGGCGGCAACGCAAACGGCGGCAAGGACTTCTACGATGCCGACTACGAAGTAGTGGACGACGATCAGCAGTAATTTCGATCGCCCGTCTGCTCCTGACAGAACAGAACAAATACCCGTGCTCCAGAGCCGCCTGACCGGCGGCTCAGCGGGGTTTCAGACGGACGGCGGAGGCTTTTTCCGCCGCCCGTCTCAGAGCGTTGAGGCAGCCCTTTGGGAAGCTGCCGCCTGGATAAGAAGGTGAATTTATGGCAGATGCAAATAAGAGAGATTATTACGAGGTACTCGGTGTAGAGAAGAACGCGACCCCTGAGCAGATCAAAAAAGCATACCGAAAACTCGCCAAGAAATATCATCCCGATATGAATCCGGGAGACGATGAGGCCGCCAATAAATTTAAGGAAGTCAACGAAGCGTACGAAGTATTGTCCGACGAGGACAAGAAGGCCAAGTACGACCAGTTCGGCTTCGACGGATTAGACCCCAACTTCGGCGCCGGTGGATTCGGCGGCGGCTTTGGCGGCTTCGATTTCGGCGACATCCTCTCCTCCGTCTTTGGCGGCGGCGGGTTCGGCGGCTTCGGTGGCGGCGGCGGTCCCGACCGGAACGCCCCCATGCAGGGCCCCAACCTGCGGGAAGTGCTGCGGCTGACCTTTGAAGAGGCTGCTTTCGGCTGCGAGAAGGACATTCCCATCGAGCGGATCGAAGCCTGTAAGGAATGCCAGGGCAAGGGCACCACAGACCCCAACGGCGTGCAGACCTGCCAGCGCTGCCACGGCACCGGTGTCATCCAGACCCAGCAGCGCACCCCCTTCGGCGTCATGCAGACCCAGCAGGAGTGCCCGGAATGTGGTGGCGATGGACATATCATCAAGAACCCCTGCAAGGTGTGCAGCGGCCGTGGTCTCGTCCGCCGTCGTACCACCGTCCATGTGAAGGTTCCCGCCGGCATCAACAACGGCCAGGCCATCAATATGCACGGTCAGGGTCATGTGGGTCGGAATGGCGGCCCCAACGGCGACCTGATCATCAGCATCGCCGTATCCCCCCATCCCATGTTCACCCGTGACGGCTTCGACGTACACTACACCCACCCCGTCTCCTTTGTGGACGCCGCATTGGGCGGCGAGCTGGAGATCCCCACCATCGACGGCAAGGTCAAGTACAACCTGCCCGCCGGCACCCAGGGAGACACCACCTTCCGTCTGAAGGGCAAGGGCATCCCCCGCCTGAACAAGAGCGGCCGCGGCGACCAGTACGTGACGGTGAGCATCCAGGTGCCCACCAACCTGAGCGCCGAGGCAAAGAGCGCCCTGCGTGCCTTCGACAGTGCCATGAAGCACAAGGAAGCCCACAAGAAGGGGTTCTTTGACAAGGGGAAACGGAAATAATCTCTGATCTCGTTTTCAAGTGAGCGTCCGCAATGACCCAAGGCATGAAAAAACGGACGCCCGACTTACCAATCCTACCGGACACCGAATCAAACCGATTCGGTGTCCACTTTTTTTGACAAATCCCACGGCAACGGTTACAATGGGCTTATCAATCTACTTTTTCACTGGAGGTTTTTCCCATGTTTTACGCAGACCAGCATATGCACTCCAGCGTATCCTTTGACAGCCACAGTCCCCGCCCCGACATGGCCGCCGCAGCGGTCCAGGCAGGACTTTCCGCCCTCTGTTTCACCGACCACTATGACGTGGTGGACGAGCACGGGAACTTTGTCCGCTCCTACGATTGGACGCCCGCCCGTGAAGCCCACGCTCAGGCCAAAGCCGCCTGGGGCGACCGCATTTTCTTAGGCTTCGGCATCGAGGTGGGCAACGCCCCGGAGGATTTCTCCGCCGCCGAACAGGTCATCGCGGAACCGGGTCTCGACCTGGTCATCGGCTCTATCCACAACAGCTCTGCCGCCCTGCAATACCAGGATTACTACTATGCCAATTTCACCTCCCCTGCCATGTGCCATCAGTTCTTGGACGACTATTTTCAGTCCATGCTCCGCCTGGCACAGTGGGGCAAGTTCGACACCCTGGGACACATCCCCTACCCTCTGCGCTACATGCGGGACCGGGACGGGCAGGACGTCTCTCTGGCACCCTATGAGGGCATCATCCGGGAGATTTTGAAGGCAGTCATCGCCTCCGGCAAGGCCATCGAGCTGAACACCTGCAAGTATCACCCTGGCTCCGCCGCCGACTACGAGGGCATCCTGCGCGCCTATCACGAGCTGGGCGGCGAGCTGGTCACCGTGGGCGCAGACGCCCACTCCCCCGAAAACGTGGCACGTGCCTTCCCGGAAGGACATGAACTGCTGAGACAGTGCGGCTTCCGCTACGTGACCCACTTCATCGGCCGCACCCCCCATCCTATTTCCCTGTACAAAGAGGAGGATTTGCATCATGCGTGAGATCACCTGTGCTGAAATTACCGCCAAGGTGCGGGATCTGTGTATCGAAGCCAACTGCCAGCTGCCCGACGATGTGCGCAGCGCCATCTGTGCCGCCTGCACCCAGGAGCGTTCGCCGGTTGGCCAGTCCATCCTCCACGACCTGGTGGAGAACTACACCTACGCCGGAGAGCGGAACCTGCCCATCTGCCAGGACACCGGCATGGCGGTGGTGTTCATCGACCTGGGGCAGGAGTGCCACATCACCGGCGGTGCCTTAGAGGACGCTGTGAATGCCGGTGTGGCCGCCGGATACACTGAGGGTTACCTGCGCAAATCCATGGTCAGCGACCCCTTGCGGCGAGTGAACACCGAAGACAACACCCCGGCTGTCCTCCACCTGCGCCTGGTGCCTGGTGACCAGATGTCCATCACAGTGGCTCCTAAGGGTGCCGGCAGTGAGAACATGACCACGCTGAAAATGCTCAAACCCACCACGCCCCTGGAAGAGGTGGAAAACGCCATCATCCAGGCGGTGGAGGACGCCGGTTCCAACCCCTGTCCCCCGGTGGTGGTGGGCATCGGCATCGGCGGCAACTCGGAACAGTGTACCCTCCTGGCCAAGCGTGCCCTGCTGCGTCCTCTGGACGAGCACAACCCTGACCCGCTGTATCGGGAGATGGAGGAACGCCTGCTGGAACGCATCAACAAGCTGGGCATCGGCCCCCAGGGTCTGGGCGGCACGGTGACTGCCCTGGCGGTGTCCATCCTGCCGGCAGCCACCCACATCGCTCAGCTGCCGATCTGCGTGAACCTGTGCTGCCACGTCTGCCGCCACGCTTCCGCTTTTTTATAAAAAAGCTTGTCAAAAAATTTAAGGGCGCTGCGCGGCTTGGTCTTTGTATGACAACTGCCTCGTTGCTCTATTTATCCACATCACGGAGATAAAAACACGTCCCGGTAGGTAGTCCGGGAGTATCGCAAGGTTTTGCGGTATCAGTAACCTGCCTCCTTTGGTTGTCCCTTCTTCGTGTGAAATTTTCACCCACAAAAGGAGGAATTCCGATGGAACACGCCTGCGCCACCATCACCGTCTGCTTCGAGGAGCCGTTTTGGATTGCCCTTTACCAGCGCATCGAGGCAGGTCACTGCACCGTCTGCAAGATCACCTTCGGTGCCGAACCCAAGGATTACGAGGTCTATCAGTTTCTGCTGGATCACTGGCGGCATCTGCCCTTCAGTCCGCCTGTCCCGGTGGAACAAGCGGAACGGAAACGCCTCAACCCCAAACGGGCACAGCGGGAGATCAAGAAGCAGCTACAGCACACCGGCATAGGCACCAAGGCACAGCAAGCCTTGAAGCTCCAGCAGGAAGCGGGCAAACAGGCTCGGAAAAAGCGTTCCCGGGCGGAGAAGGAAGCAGAACAGGAACGCCGATTTGCTCAGCGCCAGGAAAAGCGCAAGGCGAAGCACCGAGGACACTGATTGCTCAAAAAAACAGCGTAGGAATCATTTCCTACGCTGTTTTCATATGGTCTCTATTTGGTCTTGCAGTAGCTATCCAGCAACGCCACCGTTTTGGGCAGCTCCTTCAGCTTCACCACGGTGTCTCGTCCCGTGATGCAGTTCTGCTCCGAATCTTTGGACGCCATGATGAGAGTAAAGGACTCCTTAGAGGCAATACTGATGCTGTAGACGCGCGCTTCCTGGGTAGTGGAGGTATCACTGTCCTGCTGGTTATCGACGCCCCCAAAGGAGGCTTCCTCTTTCAGCTGTGCGAACAGCGCTTCCCGCTGGCTCTCGTCCAGCTTCACGCTCTCCCCCTGGTCGCTGTACAGCACCGAGACCACCACACTGGCCTGAGCCGCCTCCGGAAAATCCAACGCCGTGCGATAGGTATGCCACGCCATCCCATACTGCACACCTAAGATGATGGCGATAGCGATGAGAGCCGCGATCAGCCCACGGCCGACCACTTTCTTCTTCATGACCGCTTACTCTTTTGCCCACATATAGGCATACAGCTGCGTACGTCCAGAGAAGCGCTCCTTCTGCAGCAGCTCCCGCACCTCTTCCTTGGTGTACCAGGCCGCCTGGATTTCTTCCACCGGGTCGGGACTGGGGATAGGTTCCCCTTCGGCCACACCCACGCAGACCACGCCCATCTCGTCGCAGATGCCCTCGGCGCTGTAGGATTCCTTCATCCACTCGTCGATGCGCACCAGCTTCAGGCCGGTCTCCTCCCGCAGCTCGCGGGCAGCACTGGTGTCCAGGTCTTCCCCTTCGTCCACCAGACCGGCGGGGAAGTTGTAGATGAACTCGCCCATGGCCAGCCGGAACTCCCGGTTGATGAGCAGCTTTTCGCCGCTGGGGTCGTGCATGATCATGATGACTGCTTCCGGCTTGTGGTCATGGAGCTGGTCAAATTCCGTCCGGTCCTTGGCACGGCTGACCATTTCATAGTTTTTCATGCCGCCGTCAATGGTCTCATAGACGATGTCATAACGGCTGAGGAACTTGCCCTCGTGTACTTTCTTCATGCTGACAAATTTCATTTGAAAAAATCCCCTCTCGATTTCAAAATCACTGCAACAGTTCCCGGAGCGCCTGAGCAACCCCGCTCTCATAGCTGGCCCCGGTACACCGGTCTGCCGCCTTCCGGCAACTCTCCGTCGCGTCCGCCACAGCCACGCCGATACCGGCCATCTGGATCATATCAATGTCGTTATCCGCGTTGCCAAAGGCCATCGTCTCCTCCGGCGTCAGCCCCAGCTGGTTCAGCACCCACCCCAGGGCGTTGCGCTTGCCGCTGTGGGGGCTGGACAGCTCCAATAGGTGGAAGAAGGACGAGGTGATGTACAGGTCAGGGAAGCGCTTCTCCAGCACCTTCCACAGCCGATCCCGCTCCGCCTTGCCGTGGGTCACCAGCTCGATGCTGTCCAGCTCGGCGTGGTGCTCCAGGATGAATTCCCGGATATCCGGCACCGGCTTCCGGGTAGAACGGAGATACTTGGCGCCGTACTCGGTGCAGCCGTAGGCCATGGGGTCGTCATACATCTTTTTGTCCGTGTAGGCATGGCCTGCCACAAAGGTCTCGTAATTGACGTTTTCCTCCGCCGTGCAGTCCAACAGCTCCTTGGCCACCTCCGGCGGCAAAGTGGAACGGAAGGCCGCTTCCCCCTGAGGCAGGCGGTAGACGGCGGCGCCGTTGCTGGTGATGGCCCAACCGATGCCCCGGATGTCCAGGACTTCCTTGGGCAAGGTGTCATAGGCTCTGCCGCTGGCGATGACAATCTCGATCCCCTGGGCGATGGCCTCTTCGATCGCCTTGCGATTTTCCTCCGGCAGTTTTCCGTCCTTGTCCAGGGTGGTGCCGTCCAGATCCAGTGCGATACATTTGATTGCCATGGTCATTCCTCCTTTTATCGAGCATATTCGTTCCATTCCAGTATAGCACAAATTTCACCCCTTGGAAATGTGGATTCCCCTCTGCCGGGAGAAAAAAGCAGGGGCGTTTGGCAAATACTACAGGATATGATATAATGTAATATTATGTTGTCAAAAATGGATATTTACAAAGACGTAAAGGAGGAGATCCAGGATGGAAGACGCAAACCGACTGCCGCGCCAGCCAGCGGCAAACACCCGTGAGCTGCTGAAAAACACCCTGGGCATGGCGTGGCCCGCCGTGCTGGAGAGCTTTTTCATCGCCCTGGCTGGCATGATCGACGTGAAGATGGTCAGCAACCTAGGCAGCTACGCTGTAGCCGCCGTGGGACTGACCACCCAGCCTAAATTCCTGGGTCTGGCCTTCTTCATCGCCACCAATGTGGCCCTGTCCGCCCTGGTCGCCCGGCGATTAGGGGAAAAACGACGGGAGGACGCCAACCAGGTCATGATCACCGCTCTGGTCATGTCCATCCTGGTCTGCGCTGTCATCAGTACCCTCTGCGTCACCTTGGCCAATCCCATCATCGACCTGTGCGGCTCCCAGCCGGACACCCACGCGGCAGCCGTGACCTATTTCCGTATCATCATGGGCGGCATCATTTTCGGTGTGGTCTCCATGACCATCAACGCCGCCCTCCGGGGCAGCGGCAACACCCGCATCGCCATGACCACCAACGTCACCTCCAGTGTCCTGAACATCTGCGGCAACTACCTGCTCATCGAAGGCCACTTCGGTTTCCCCGCCCTGGGCATCGCCGGTGCGGCCATCGCTACGGTCTTTGGCACCGTCGTGGCCTGCGGCATGAGCATCTTCTCCCTGCGTCATCCGGACGGGTTTGTCAGTCTGCCCCACATCATCAAGGCCAAAATCCGTCCCGCTTGGAAGTCCGTCCGAGAGCTGTTCCACCTGTCCGGGAACATTTTGGTGGAAAACCTGCTCATGCGCGTGGGCTTCATCGCCACCGCCCTGGTGGCCGCCTCTCTGGGCACCGATGTCATGGCCGCCCACCAAGTGGGCATGAACGTGCTGACCATCAGTTTCGCCTTCGGCGACGGGATGCAGGTGGCAGCCGTGGCGCTGACCGGACGCAGCTTAGGTGAGGGGCAAAAGGAGATCGCCAAAACCTATGGCCATCTGTGCCAGCGCATCGGCATCACCATCTCCCTCATCCTCGCCATCCTCTTCGTGGTCTTCGGCCGCTGGTTCTACGGCTTGTACTTCCCGGACGAACCCCACATCGTAGAGTACGGCGTGGAGATCATGCGCTTCTCCACCCTCATCACCTTCTTCCAAATCTCCTCGGTCATCTATATGGGCTGCCTCCGCGCCGCCGGCGACGTGAAGTATACCCTCTTCGCCTCGGTCACCAGCATCACAGTCGTGCGTACCGCCTTCACCTGTCTGCTGGTGCTGGGTCTGCACTGGGGACTGACCGGCGTGTGGCTGGGCGTGCTCACCGACCAGGCTTGCCGCCTCATCCTGGCCTACGTGCGATTCCGGCAGGGGCATTGGGTAGATTTGAAAATTTGACAAAATCCAGTTTTTTTCATTGACTTTTCCCCCGAAATCATGCTATTGTAGTAATATAATTGAAAAAACGTGACCTGCTGACGGGTTATGTGGAGCACCACAGTGTAGGTCACGGATGGACAAAATCGCCGACCGTCTGGGCAACATGAGATTGGATCATGTTGCCCTTTTTTGTTCACCGCTCGCGGACACAAGAAAGGGCAGCACAAGAGAAATGGAGTGTGTTACCATGTTCAGAGAGGACTATTTGACGATTTGTGAGAACGGCCGGAAGAAGCTGGACTTTTTCCGCAGCCGCCCCTTTGGCTACTTCCTGTCCGCCATGCTGGCCGGGATGTTCATCGCCCTGGGCAGCTTCGCCGCCATGTGCATCGGCGGATTCGCCACCGCCGCCGGCTCCACCGCAGTGAAATTCCTGGTCTCCCTGGTCTTTGCCGCCGCCCTGAGTCTGGTCATCGTCGCCGGGTGCGAGCTGTTCACCGGCAACAACCTGGTGCTGGGCGCCGCTTCCCTGAACCGCACAGTCTCCTGGCGAGACACCGCCCTCCTGTGGTTTGTGTGCTACGTGGGGAATCTGCTGGGTTCTTGGGTGCTCATCCTCATCTTCCAGGCCACCGGCATCACCGGCAACGAGGCGATCGCCAGTTTCTTTGTCACCACCGCCCAGAGCAAGGTCAGCCAGAGTGCTCTGGCGCTTTTCGCCCGTGGTATCCTGTGCAACATCTGCGTGTGCCTGGCCGTCTGGTGCTCGGTGCGGCTGAAAAATGAGGCCGCCCGGCTCATCATGGTGGTCTGGTGCATCCTCATCTTCATGATCTGTGGCTTTGAGCACAGCATCGCCAACATGACCATCATCGGCACCGCCCTGCTCAACACCACCCAGGACGTCACCCTCTCCGGTTACGTATGGAACCTGGTCTTCGTCACCTTGGGCAACATGGTAGGCGGCACCGTCTTCGTGGCCCTCCCCTACCACCTGGTCGCCCAGGAAGGACAGAAGGTAGGGTAATCTTCCAAAGCAAATATCGATTATATTGTTCGTTCTCCTAGACTGCCTCACTGCCCCCGGTGAGGCAGTCACCCTTTTCCGCAAAAAACAGGCACGTCCCACGGACGTGCCTGTTTCTATTATCAACCTTGTCCCTGCAAGCTGGAGACAAATTGCAGCGCGGAACGAGGGCTTCGGCTGGTGTGCCGTGCCTCCCAACGGACGGCCAGGCGATGCAGCTCCTGCCGTTCCAGCTGGATGCCTTTGGCCTGTGCCATATCCAACGCCATCTCAATGAACTGAGGCTTGGTCAGCTCGGAGAACAGGATACGCAGGCCAAACCGGTCGGCCAGAGAGGTCTTGTCCTGAATGGTCTCGCTGGCGTCGATCTCGTCGCCGTCCCGGTCGGAGAAGTTCTGCCGCACCAGGTGCCGGCGGTTGGAGGTGCAGTACACGGCCACATTCACCGGACGCGGCTCCAGGCCACCCTCCAGGATGGTCTTCAAGGAGGAGAACGTACGGTCTTCCTTGTCAAAGGCCAGGTCATCGATGAAGATGATGAACTTCTGAGGACGATGTGCCAGATCCCGCACCAGTTTGGGGATGTCGCACAGCTCTTCCTTGGGCACCTCGATGAGCCGCAGGGAGGCAAACTCCGGCATCCCCAACAGACCCTTGACGGTGGCGGATTTCCCGGTGCCAGACACGCCGTAGAGCAGGACGTTGTTGACCTGCCGTCCGGAGACCAACAGGCGGGTGTTCTCCACCACCTGCTCCCGCTGGCGCTCGTAGCCAATGAACGCATCCTCCGGAACGAAATCCGGCTCCTTCACCGGGTGCAGTGCACCATCCTGCCAAACGAACGCCTGGTAACGAGAGAAGATACCGCAGCCGTGGGTCTCATAGAAGGCGGTCAGCGCCTCGAAGTTCGGCAATGAGCCATGTCCCCACTCCGGCAAGGTCTGTACGGTGTCCTGCCAATCCTCCGGCACCAGAGACGCTAGCTCTGCCTTGATTGAGGCCGGTTCCAAAGCGGCCAAATCCGCAAAAACGGCCAGATCCCGCTCTGCCGCCTGGGTGAGCACCGGGCCAGCTTGTCCATGGGCGGCCGCCTGGGCGTAAGAGGAGACGCCATAGCGGAGCTGATCCACCAGGTAATCTGCTAAGCTATCCGTCCCCTCCTGGGTCAGTGCATAAAAGGTCTCTGTATACCCCTCCAGGGCAGTCACGCCGTCCTGCTGCTCCAACGCCCGGAAGAGCTTGGTCAGAGCCGCCAGAGGCGGTAATTGCAGCAGGTGACGATAGACGGTGACACCGGCCAGGGCGGCGGAATGATTTTTCTTCACGGTGTATCCTTCCCCTCTGTCTGCGTCACAGCAGCCGACCCTTGGTCGGTCTGCTGATTCGCTTTTTTCTGTGTTTTTTTCTTGGCTTTTTTGGCCTTGGGCAGGGTCAGATGGATGGTCTGGGTCACGCTGTTCTCCTCCTTCCCCTCCATGGAAAAGGCGGTGGCGGTGATATCCAAGTCACAGCTCTCCTTGCAATAGGCCAAAATATCCCAGTCCAGCTTTTCTCCCGGCTCTAGCGTCGGCGACTCATAGATGGTCTGCCCGCAGATGGACAGGGTGTAGACCAGGCGAAAGGGGCTTTTCTTCCAGTTGGTGAGGGTGAGCACCCGATTGTCCTGGTTCACCTTGCGATCCTGGAACCGCGGAAATCGTGCGTACTCCTTCTCCACCTCCACCTGAGCGGGTGCGGAAGAGACCGCACTGCCACTCCCCAAGGTGCCGCAGCCGGGCAGCAGGAGCAGGGCGGCGGTCAGGACGGCGGCGGTGATGCGATAGATATGACGTTGTTTGGTCAACGGGAACAACCCCTTTCTTCAGATGCCGAGATTGGTTTGATTATACCGGATTCTGTATCGGAATACAATGGCGACCTGCACAAATCCTGCCACGAACCTGCATTGACGCCGCCACTCCCCTTTGTTACAATAATGGGACTGACAGACAAGGAGGGCAGGCCGATGGGACGAGAGACGGAACTTTGCAATCACCTGGGACACACGCCGGAGGAACGGTTGCTGCTGCGCCGGGTGCTGGATCAGTCGGTGGGCGCCGTGCGCAAGTGCGAGCCTTGCCGCACTCCGTTTTTGACCCCCAGAGAGTGTGCCCTGGCCAAACAGCTCATCGCCGCCCTGGGGCACCCCTCCCACCGGTTTGAAGGCGGCTACCCGGAAGCGGAGCGGCAAGTGTGCGTCTTCCTGCCGGACTGGCTGGAGCCGGAGGACGAGCTGCCGGAACCCTATGGGCTGGCCGCCCTGCGGGCGGTCTGGTACGAAGGGGACACATTGGGACACCGGGACATTTTGGGCGCACTGATGGGTCTGGGTATCCGTCGGGAGACGGTGGGCGACCTGCTGGTGTCCGAGCACAGCTGTGATATTCTGCTTCTGCCGGAGATCCTGCCCTACCTACGGGAAAACTTCACCCAGGCTGGCCGGGTCAAACTGAAGCTGTCTGAAATCCCGCTGTCAGAGCTGTCCGTTCCACTAATCGCCAAAAAGATCATCCACGGCACCGTCTCTTCCCTCCGGCTGGACGCTGTGGCGGCCATCGGATTTGGCACTAGCCGAGCGAAGATGACCGAGGCCATCTCCAGCGGACGGGTTTCCCTGAACCATCTGGAATGTACCCACGCTGACCAAGCGGTGGCAGAGGGAGATGTACTGGCCTGCCGGGGCATGGGGAAATGCCGATTGGCGGAGGTGGGTGGACTGAGCCGAAAGGGGCGGGTGTCCATCACCGTGGAGCGCTATATTTAACAAGTTCAAATCTATTTTATAAAGGAGTGGCAAAGGATATGCCCGTAACGCAAGCACAGATCGACCGCATCAACCAACTGGCTCGGAAATCCAAGGCAGAGGGCTTGACGGCGGAGGAAAAAGAGGAGCAGGCAAAGCTGCGCCGGATATATATCGACGCAGTGAAGGCTTCTTTGGTGGGACAGCTGGAGCACACGTACATTGTGGACGCCCACGGCAACAAGCGGAAGCTGCCGAAGAAGAAGCGTCCGCCTGAGGTATAACGGACAAACCCCGGTTGATGGCATCATCAGCCGGGGCGTTTTTCCAACTCAAAGACACAAAAGAAATGACCCGGTTCGAACTGCTATCAGCGGTGAACCGGGTCATTTCTGTTCTGCCTTAAAGTCGAGTTTCATGGTTGTCCATGCCTCCTTTCAGATTATGCTTAAATTCAGTGTCACACTTCACCGACCAGCCACCGTAACTCCTTGTCGGCTGACTGTTGTCTGCACTTTGGAACCATCCCCCTTCTAACCTGTTCTTAAATCAGTTTCAGAATAATCTCCATTGGGGCCTTCCTCCTTTGCTTGCGGAAAGCGATTCACTTGTCTATGGCTTTCTTCTGCTTACACCCAGTGAATGACTGCCATAAAAATCATCCGTGGGGACTCAGTAGGTCATTGGACTATCCTCCTTAGTCGATCTGAATCGGGGCCTTATACAGAATCATGGGACTCACCCTTTCAAAATCTGTGCGCTCCGGCATTCAAAACTATTGCTCCGACTGGTCTGCCGGCTTTTGATAGTCGGTTTGAATCACGAGTTGTACTTTGGAACCATCCCCTTTCTCACCGGTACTTAAATCAGCTTCAGAACTAGTGCCATTTGGCTCTCCTCCTTACCGAATCATGCGTGATAGGCTGTGAGAGAACTTACTATAACAACGGCTAAACTCATTTGCGCTTCACCGACAGCTGCCGCTATGAAGACTGCCAGTGGTTTGTCAGTTGTTCAATGGACTATCCTCCTAAACTTGATTTCTACATTCAGAATGGGCAGTGCGGGTGCCATCCTGAAGGATGACGGTAGGCGGTGGATCTGGTCTTTCAGGAGTCAACCTGACCGATTCTCTTGCCTGTTTTTGTCTGCTTCCTTTCTGTACCTGTAATATACCACATCCCCCTATCTGTGTCAACCCTTTTTTTGATTTTCTTTGTTCATTTTGTGTTCATAATTATATTATGTTATCTCATCCATAGTGCATATCCCACAAAGGCGCGGACAAGCGGTGAAAAATCTCCCGTTTTTTGAATGGTGTGTCTGAGCAACACCTGTTTTTCTGTCGAACGCAATCTAATCCCCTCGGATATTTTATGCTTGACAAACCACGTTCCGCCTGCTACAGTGTGCATATGCACACGTGCTAATACACACTATGGATCCATTCTGAGAAAGGAGCGCCCTCTATGGCAAACATCCAACCCGTCCACTCCCCCTGCTACTGCATCAACTACCGCCGGGCGGCCAACACGCTGACCAAGTACTATGACGCCGCCTTCGCCCCCATCGGCCTGACCGGGAACCAGTTCTTCCTGCTCAACAGCATCCAGCAGCTGGACTCCTGCAACAAGAGCGAGCTGGCACAGTACACCAGCCTGGATCGCACCACCATCATCCGCAATCTGAACACCCTGGAGAAGAAGGAGCTGGTGGAACCCGCCCCCGGCGCCAGCCGCCGCAGCAGTGCCATCCAGCTCAGCGAGACCGGCAACAAGGCCTTTATGGCCGGTCTGGGTGTCTGGCAGAAGCTGCAGGAGGAGGTACAGCAAGTGCTGGGAGAGGGCAACCTGCCCACCCAATGGGATCTGTTCCACCGCATCGAGGCATTGGAGGATCAGACCCCGTGACCTTTTCAGCGAGGTGATTTTCTTTGTTTAACGATTTCCTATACCACCTGCGCCAATACGGCCTGGACGTCTCCACCAAGGAGTGGCTGACCCTACAGGAGGCGTTGAAAATGCAGCTCCACGACTGTTCCATCAACGGCCTGTTCACCTTGAGCCGGGCCATCCTGTGCAAGTCAGAGACCGAGTACGACAAGTTTGAAGTGGCGTTCCTGGACTACTTCCAGGACGTCATCCGCTACGTGGAAGCCAGCGGGAAGGATGACATCTCCGCCCAGATCCTGGACTGGGTGAACAACCCCGGACGCAACGGCGCCCGCATCATCCGCAAGACGGCGGAGGACATCACGGACGAGATGCGCAGTTGGACGCGTGAGGACATTGAGAAGAAGTTCCGGCACCGTTTGAAATCCCAGCGGAGCGAGCACAACGGCGGCTACCACTACGTGGGCACCCACGGCATCTCCCCCTTCGGCAACTCCGGCTCCAACCCCAACGCCATCCGGGTCGGCGGCAAGCCCATGAGCCGTTCCGCCCTGCGGGTGGCTGGTCAGCGGACGTTCCAGGATTTCCGGGAGGACAATGTGCTGAGCATCCGGCAGTTCCAAATGGCCTTCCGGCGGCTCTGCCGCTACTCGGAGCAGGCTGGGGTGGAGGAAGAATTAGATGTAGCGAAGACCATCCACGACACCTGCCAAAAGGGTGGCCTGCTGCAAATTCGGTACAAAAAACCCCGCAAGAATAACATCAAGGTGTTACTCCTGATGGATTCCGGCGGGTCGATGGGGCCGTATAGCCAGCTGTGCAGCCAGCTCTTCCAGGCCGCCAGCCGTTCCAACCGATTCAAAGATTTGAAAACGTATTTCTTCCACAACTGCGTAGAGGAATACCTTTATACCAATCCCACTTTGGAGGAGCAGTATGCAGTCTCCACCCAGAAGGTCCTGCGGGAGTGCGGCAGTGAGTACAAGGTCATTTTGGTGGGGGACGCGGCCATGGACATGAGCGACCTGACCTTCCACCCGTTGGAGACCACCCAGAACAACCAGGGCTTCTCCGGTCAGGACTGGCTCCGAGCCATTTTGAAGCAGTATCCCTACGCCGTCTGGCTCACCCCCTTCCAGACGCCCAAGGACGGCTGTTCGGGGAGTGGGGGCAGACCTATGCCATCATCTCCGCCATGTTCCCCCTCTATCCCCTGACCGTACAGGGGCTGGAACAGGCGCTGAAACGGCTGCTGGTGAAGAACTGACGGTTGGAATGGAATTGTCTTCCGGTTCCCTTGCGTCGGGTCGGCTTTTCTGCTAGAATCAACCTTAGTTTGAAGGTTGACACAACGAGAGGTGACCGGTCATGTTTGATGAATTTTTCTACCTTCTGCGGCAATACGGCCTGGACGTATCCACCACCGAATGGCTGACGGTACAGCAAGCCCTGTCCCTGGGACTGCATCGTTCCTCCCTGACAGGGTTTTACGACCTGTGCCGGGCGATCCTGTGCAAATCGGAATCGGAGTACGACAAGTTCGACCAAGCCTTTGAGGAATATTTCTACGACGTCTTCTACACTGCCACCGGTAGGCTGCGGGACGACCTGCCCGAGGACGTCCTAGCCATGCTCCAGCGCCCCAATCGGCCTGACCCCCTCCAGTACACTCACACCCTGGAGGAGGAAGCCCAGTTGGCAGCCCTGCGTCGCCGTGCCATGGAGGAGCAGGAGGGGACCCCCATCTACGAGGACTCCCAGGCACAGCTGGAAGGCGAGGTCTTTGACGGCTCCCACGACATCCGGCCAGACGACCTGCCCCAGGCAAATCCGGACGTCATCCAGGTGGTGCGCAAGCCCCGGCGAAAGCCTGGTCACGCCCTGCCCTTGTGGAACTTCAAGGATTTCCGGGAAGACAATGTCCTCAACATCCGGCAGTTCCAAATGGCCTTCCGGCGGCTCTGTCTCTACTCTGACCAGTTTGGGCCGGAAGTGGAGCTGGACATCCAGCGCACCATCCACGACACCTGCCAAAAGGGCGGCTTATTGCAGATCCGTCAGAAAAAGCCCCGCCGCAACGCCATCAAGGTCCTGATGTTCATCGACTCCGGCGGCACCATGACTCCTTATCATGACCTGTGCAGCCGGCTGTTCCAGGCAGTGAGTCGTTCCAACCGGTTCAAAGACCTGAAGATCTACTACTTCCACAACTGCATCGACGAGTACCTCTACACCAACCCCACCCTGCGGCTGAAATACGAGGTCTCCACCCAAAAGGTGCTGCGGGAGTGCGACAAGGACTATAAGGTCATCTTCGTGGGTGACGCCACCATGGACGTGAACGAGCTCATCTATCCCCCTGCCGAAGTGACCCGGAACAATCAAGGCTTCTCCGGTCAGGACTGGCTCAACTACATTCTGAAACGCTACCGCTCCACCGTCTGGCTCACCCCCATCCTGCGGAAAAAGGGCACCTGTATGGGCACCTGGGGCGCGGCCTACGACATCATCACCGACCTGTTCCAGATGTACCCCCTGACCGTGAAGGGGCTGGAGGACGCCATGGAACAGCTGATGGTGCAGAAATAACCGGTCACTCCATGATATAGGTGCCGGACATATAGGCCCGTCCCCAATCGTACATGGCGTTGATGAGGGGCGCTAAGGTCTGCCCCCGCTCGGTGAGGGAATACTCCGTCTTGGGCGGCACCACCGGGTAGACCTTCCGGTTGATGAGCCCGTCCGCCTCCAGCTCCCGGAGCTGCTGGCTGAGCATCTTGGGGGTGGCTCTGGGGATGACCTTTTGCAGCTCGTTGTAGCGCAGCACCCCGTCCTTGATGAGATGATAGAGGATGATGGCCTTGTATTTCCCCCCAAACTGGCTCAAGGCCGCCTCCACCGGGCAATTATACTTCTCTCGTTCCATCATCAAAACCTCCTAAGTATCCTTTTGGTTAGTACATTACAAAAAAGTGCATTCTTGCCCCCAGGATAGTTCGGTGCTACAATAAAGACACCGAAAAGGGAGCGGCATTCAGGTACCTGTCCTATTGGGGATCTGCACAATAAAAAGTCTGGTTTTGTGAAACCCTACGATCTGATGGTGCAAATCTTCAATTCCCCTCCCATTCTATTGCGGAGCACCCCTATTTCTGCTAGAATCAACTTTGCATCTATGTTTCTTTGACACGGAAAATCACGTTATATCATAGGAAGGAAGTCATATTATGAAAGGTACATTTACTGGCGCCAGCAACTATATTGCTGCGGAAGATCTGCTGGGTGCAGTCAACATCGCTATGGCACTGGAAAAGCCCCTGCTGGTCAAGGGCGAACCGGGCACCGGCAAGACCATGCTGGCCGAGGCCATCGCGGAAGCCCTGGGCAAAAAGCTCATCATCTGGAACATCAAGTCCACCACCAAGGCACAGGACGGCCTGTACGTCTACGACGTGGTGCAGCGTCTGTACGACAGCCAGTTCGGCAACGCCGGCGTGGACGACATCGCCAAGTATATCAAGCTGGGCAAGCTGGGCGAGGCCTTTATGGCCGACGAACAGGTGGTCCTGCTGATCGACGAGATCGACAAAGCTGACCTGGAATTCCCCAACGACCTGCTGTGGGAGCTGGACAAGATGGAGTTCTATATCCCCGAGACCGGTGAGACCATCAAGGCAAAGCATCGCCCCATCGTCATCATCACCTCCAACGCGGAGAAAGAACTGCCCAGCGCCTTCCTGCGCCGCTGCATCTTCCATTATATCAGTTTCCCCGACCGAGCACAAATGGAAGAGATCGTCCGCGTCCACTTCGACCAGCTGGATGAGGCACTGCTCCAGCAGACCCTGGACGCCTTCTACCGCATCCGCGAGATGGACGACATCGAAAAGAAGCCCAGCACCTCCGAGCTGGTGGACTGGATCCACGCTCTCATGCTCAGCGGCATCCCTCAGGAGGACATCCTGAAGAAGATCCCCTTCGCCGGCGTCCTCCTGAAAAAGGACCGCGACCTGGAGGTCCTGCGCAATCGGTTGGGCAACTAACTCACTTATCCTGTTTGAAATGAGGTGATGGAGGATGTTTAGCTCATTCTTCTACTATCTGCGTGCAAAAGGTCTGGACATTTCCATGAAGGAATGGCTGACGCTGAGCCGAGCGATGGAACTGGGACTCCATGACTCCACGATGACCGGGTTCTATCAGCTGTGCATGGCCATCCTGTGCAAATCGGAAGCGGACTATGACAAATTCGGACAGGCTTTTCTGGAGTTCTTCCACGATGAAAAGGTGTTCGACGAGAACGGAGAGGTGCAGGAGCACATCTCCCAGCAGATGATGGATTGGGTCAACGACCCCGGCAACCACATCCTGCGGCACTACAGCGAGAAGGACATCACGGAAGAGATGCGGAACATGGACCGCACCGAGATCGAGCGGCGGTTCCGCAAGGTCCTGAAAGACCAGAACCGGAAGCACGACGGCGGCAACAAGTTCATCGGCACCCAGGGCATCTCCCCCTACGGCAACAACGGCCTGAACAACAACGGCATCCGGGTCGGCGGCACCGGCGGCAAGCGTTCCGCTCGCCGTGTGGCGGGGGAACGGAACTTTAAGGACTTCCGTGACGACAACGTGCTGGACATCCGACAGTTCCAGATGGCCTTCCGCATCCTCCAGCGGTTCTCCACTCAGAACGGCGCAGAGGATGAGTTCGACATCGACGAGACCATCAACCAGACCAGCAAAAAGGGCGGCATCCTCCAGATCCGCTACAAGAAGCCCCGGCGCAACACCATCAAGGTCTTGCTGCTCATGGACTGCGGCGGTTCCATGGATCCCTACAGCCAGCTGTGCAGCCGTCTCTTCCAGGCGGCCAGCCGCTCCAACCGGTTCAAGGATCTGAAGGTGTACTATTTCCACAACTGCATTGAGGAATATCTCTACACCAGCCCCACCATCGAAAAGGAATACGCCGTCTCCACCTTGAAAGTTCTGCGGGAGTGCGACAAAGACTACCGCGTCATCATGGTCGGCGACGCCACCATGGAGAAGAGCGACCTGGACTTCCACCCCCTGGAGACCACCCGGAACAACCTGGGCTACTGCGGCCTGGACTGGCTGAAGCTCATGCTCCGGCGGTATGAGCACATCGTCTGGCTCAACCCCTACTCCCGTCCCATCGGCGGGTTCTTCGGAGAATGGGGCGAAACCTACGACCAGATCTCCTCCATGTTTGATATGTACCATCTGACCGTGGCCGGCCTGGAAGCGGCCATGAAAAAATTGATGGTCAAAAACTGACCCATCCACCCATGTTCAAAACCACTTTCCCCATTTCATTGCGCAACGGTTTTCAACAGCATTTCAGCAGTTGATCTACGCATACCCTTCACACACTCATCAACCTGCTGAATATGCTGTGACCGCCCTTAA
>CAKTQP010000023.1 GCA_934597165.1 uncultured Oscillospiraceae bacterium | reverse complement strand
TCACTCTGTGTAAGTTCGATTGAGCCAAATCATAGATTTGGAATCTCACTTATCGTGAAGAAAAGGAAGCGAAAAAAGCTTAACTGGCGCTGCGCGGCTTGACCCCTGTTCAGCAGTTCTAATTCTCGAGTTCCCCACATACCCATAAGACAACCTATAAGATGTGGAGGGACTCCCATGGTCAGAGAACAAAAGAACAACTACGTCGCCCTATCCGGCGAGGTCATCCAAGAACCCACCTACTCCCACAGCGCAGGCGGCGAGGACTATTTCACCTTCCCCCTCCGCTGCCTCCGCCTCTCCGGCGCGGAGGATCTGCTCAATATCATCCTCTCCCGCAGCCACCTGGAACAGCTGGACGCCCAGCCCGGCGACCGGGTGGGGCTGGTGGGGCAGGTGCGCTCCTACAACAATCACTCCGGTCAGGGCAGCAAGCTGGTCATCACCGTCCGGGTGCAGGAGCTCTTTCCCGCGCCCGCTCAGGAGGACAGCAATCGGGTGCTCCTGGTGGGCAACCTCTGCCGCAAGCCGGTCTACCGGCGGACGCCGCTGGGACGGGAGATCGCCGACCTGCTCCTGGCGGTGAACCGGGGCAGCGGGAAGGCGGATTACTTACCCTGCATCGCCTGGGGCGGTCAGGCACGCCGGGCGGGCTGGTGGAACGTGGGCGATCGCGTGTGCGTCCGTGGGAGACTGCAAAGCCGGCGCTATCGGAAGGTGGTCGGCTCGGACGTGGTGGAAAAAGTGGCCTACGAGGTGTCCGGGATCCTGGTGGAACGGGTGGTTTCGGAAAAATCTTTGAAAAAAGGATAGGGTAGAAGTATACAAAATTTATATACCACTTCCGTGCAAAATGTGAATAAAAAATGAAGTCTCCAGATATTCCTAAAAATGGATACCGCGAAAGCGAAAGACGCAAAAATGAAATTGCAGTTCAGGTTGGCAGATAGATGAAAAATGGGATGAAACTGGACGAAACGGGTCTGAAAAATCGAGGAAAGTGCGAGTTGTGCAAGAAAACGCGGGTGCGGCCTGCACGGAAAAAAGTCGGGAAAAAAGGACAAAATGAGCGCGGAAGGCGGAAGAGGACGAACGGGAGGGATCGTCTTTTTCCGCCGATTGATTTTTTGTATATTAAGAGGTATAATAAGACCCTAACTGAGCAAACAGCTTTAGTTGAAAATCTACAAAAGGGAAGGCGGTGAGACGATGGCTCTGGAAGCAGTCAAACTGGTGGCACAGGCAGAACAGCAGTCCAAGGATCGGAAGGCAGAAGCTGTCCTGGAAGCCAAGAAGCGGTTAGCCGATGCGGAGAAGGCTGGCCAGGAAGCTCTGGCGACCACCAAGAAGCAAGCAGACGCGAAGGTAAAGGAACTGCTGGCGCAGGCCGAGAAAGACGCGGCGGAGGATGCGGCAAAGATCAAACAGCAGGCCGACGCGGACTGTGCTGCATTACGGACCAACGCGAAAGAGCGGCTTGAAGAAGCGGCGTCACTGATTGTCAGAAAGGTGGTGGATGCCTGATGGCAATCGTCAAGATGAAGCGGCTGCGTGCGATCGCCCTGGAGGAACAACGGGACGAACTGCTCGCTCGGCTGCTTCATGTTGGTTGTGTGGAAGTGACAGAACCGGAGGATTGTCTGACTGATCCGGAATGGACCGCTCTGCTGGCCAAGGACACCGGCGCTCAGGGCGCGGTAAAGGCACAGATCACGGCGGTGCAGAGCGCATTGAAGGCGCTGGACAAGTACGCCCCCGTGAAAGGCAGCCTGTTCACCAAACGGTCGGACATTTCCGAAGCTGATTTCTTCGACGCTGCCCGCCAGGAGAAGGCGCAGGCAGCGGCAGCGGCCATCAACGACTGTGTGGCGGAGATCTCTCAGCTGTACACCGAGGAAAATCGGTACAGATCTGCCCGGGACGGCTTGGTGCCATGGGAGACCATGAGCGAGCCGTTGGATCTGGACTCCACGGAGCACGTGGAGATCACCCTGGGCACCCTGCCAGGCGCGGCCTCTTTGGAGACCATCCGGGGCGAGCTGGCAGAACAGGCGCCGGAGAGCGAGCTGGTGGCCATCCACTCCAGCAAGGAGCTGCATTACGTGGTTCTGCTGGCGTTGAAGGAGACGGCCGCGGCAGCATCCAGCGTCCTGAAACCCTACAGCTTCTCTGTGGTCAAGTTCAAGGGGATGGAGGGCAACGCAGCCCAGAACATCGCCCAGCTGGATGAGAAGCTGGCAGAGGTGAACGCAAAGCGAGAAGCGGCCATCGAGCAGATCAAGGCACTGGGCGACCAGCGCAGTGAGCTGAAATTGGCCATCGACCAGCTGACCCAGCAGGAAGCCAAGGAAGTGGTGAAGGATCGGTTCCTGACCGACGGCACCATCGTCTTCCTGGAGGGCTGGGTGGAGGAACCCAAGCTGGACAAGCTGGAACAGGAACTGACCGGTCTGGACTGCGCCTACGAGCTGACCGATCCCCAGGAGGGGGATACGGTACCGACTCTGCTGTCCAACCCCAAGTGGATGCGGGGCATCAATATGGTCACGGAGATGTACTCCCTGCCCGCCTACGACGGCATCGACCCCAACCCCCTCATGTTCTTCTGGTATATCTTCTTCTTCGGCTTCATGTTCGCCGACGTGGCCTATGGTATCATCATCTACCTGGCCTGCACCATCATCCAGAAGAAGTACAAGCCGAAGAATACCTTGGGCTATATGATGAGCCTGGGCAGATGGCTGGGCGGCAGCATCACCTTCTGCGGCATCTTCGCCGGCGGTTTCTTCGGCGACTCCATCACCCAGTTTTCAAAAACCTTCTTGGGCATCACCCAGGATCAGTTCCCGGCATGGCTGGACAAGTTCTGTGACGGCCTTGTGGTCAACCCGGTGGGGGACCCCTTGAAGGTGCTGGTCATCGCCATCTGTGTCGGCTGCGTCCACCTGATCTTCGGCCAGTGCATCCGAATCTATATGGGCTTCCGGGATCACGAACCCCTGGAGGGCATCCTTGACGTGGTGCCCTGGTGGATTCTCTTCGCCGGCATCGCCGTCCTGGTCTTCTTCGACACCCCCCTGGTCCTCATCCTGGGTGCGCTGTCCCTCATCCTGACCCAAGGACGGCATAAAGAGGGCGGTATCATTAAAAAACTCATGGGTGGTATCACTTCTCTCTATGACATCACCAGCTGGCTGTCTGATGTCCTTTCTTATGCCCGTCTGATGGCTCTGATGCTGGCCGGCAGCGTCATCGGCATGGTCTTCAACACCATCGCCGCGCTCCCCGGCAACATCGTCGTGTTCTTTGTGGTCTTCCTCATCGGACACACCTTTAACATCGGTGTCAACCTGATCGGCACCTATGTCCACGATGCCCGTCTGCAGTACCTGGAATTCTTCGGGAAGTTCTACAAAGAAGGCGGCATCCCCTTTAAACCCTTGAAATACAACACGAAATACGTAGACATTATTGAGGAGGAAAAATAAAATGGGCATTACTATCGCAATCATCGGCGCATCTCTGGCCGTTGCTCTCTCTTGTGTAGGTTCTGGTAAAGGCGTCGGCATGGTCGGCGAGGCTTCCAGCGGCGTTCTGGCAGAAGACCCCAGCAAGTTCTCTGCCTGCCTGATCCTTCAGATCATGCCCGGTACCCAGGGTCTGTACGGCCTGGTCATCTGGTTCTTCGCTATGCTCCGTCTGGGCGTCCTGGGCGGCAACCCCATGGATCTGGACGTGGCACAGGGTCTGGCCGCTCTGCTGGCTTGCCTGCCCATGGCTCTGGGCGGCTACTTCACCGCTATCTCTCAGGCTCGCTGCGCCGCTTCCGGTGTCGCACTGGTCGCTAAGCGTGCAGAAGAAATGTCCAAGGGCATCGTTCTGACCATCATGGTCGAATTCTACGCCATCCTCTGCCTGCTGGCTTCCTTCCTGATGATCCTGTTCCTGACCCAGGCTTGGGCGGGCTAATCGAGACCTTTCCCGACAGATACGGAAAGGAGTATCGGAACAAATGACTGGTATTGAAAAAATCACTGCACGGATCCAGGCGGATGCCCAGCAGGAGATCGACGCAGTGCTGGCAGAAGCGAACAGCCAGGCTGCTGAGATCGACGCCCGTTATGCCGCACAGGCAAAGCAGGCGGAGGCGGAGATCCTGGAAAAGGGTCAGCAGAGCGCAGCGGAGCTGCGTCAGCGCCTGAACAGCAACGCCCAGATGGACGCCAAAAAGCAGGAGCTGGCAGCCAAGCAGGCACTGCTGGACGAGGCGTTCCAGCTGGCCTATGAAAAGCTGACCCAGCTGCCGGAAGGGGAGTATGAGGACTTACTGGCCAATCTGGCTGTCCGCGCCTCTGTCTCCGGCAAGGAACAGCTGATCTTCTCCCAGGCAGATCGCGCCACCTTCGGCGGCAAAGTCACCGCCAAAGCCAACGGCCTGCTGGCCAAGGCGGGCAAGACGGCGGAGCTGACCCTGTCCCCCAACGCGGGCGACTTCCAGGGCGGCCTGCTCATCTGCGACGGCGACGTGGAAGTGAACTGCACCTTCGAGACCCTGGTACGGATGGCCCGCAACGAGATCGTGGGCGACGTGACCAAGGCGCTCTTCGCGTGACGCGCTCCTGTCATAAGGAGGGACTAAAAATTGTCTAAAAGAATCAAAGATACAGATTATCTGCATCTTTCCACAAGGATCCGTGCCATGGAGAACTCCCTGCTGGAGCGGGAACGGATGGATCGCATGCTGGAGGCCGGCACCGTGGAAGAAGCGGCCAAGGTCCTCACAGAGTGCGGCTATCCCGAACTGCAGGCCGTGAACGTGGACACGGTGGACGCCATGCTGGCCCAGGCCAGGGAGGAGCTGTTTGGGACGCTGAACGATCTGGCCCCCAACGGGGAGATCCTGGACGTGTTCAAGGTCAAGTATGACTACCACAACGCCAAGGCCATGCTCAAGTGCGAAGCGCTGGGGCTGGATCCGGAACGCCTGCTGGTGGACACCGGCCGGGTGGCGCCGGAGACCCTGGCGGAAGCGGTCAAGCGCAGCGAGTTCACCGACCTGCCCAAGGTCATGGCGGACGCCATCGTGGAAGCACGTGCCGTCCTGGGCGAGACGAGAGACCCCCAGCGGTCGGATATGATCCTGGATCAGGCCTACTTCCAGGAGATGGAGCAGCTGGCCAAAGCCTCCGGCTCCCAGTTCCTGCTGGGCTACGTCCAGATGCTGGTGGACGCTGCCAACCTGCGCAGCGTCGTCCGCGTGCTGCGGATGGGGCGGGACGCAGACTTCCTGGCCACCGTCCTCTTCCCTGGCGGCACCATCCCGGCAGCCACCGTGGTCAAGGCAGCGGACGGAGAGCCGTTGGAGAGCATCTATTTCTCCTCCCTCTTCGAGGAAGCGGCCGCGGCCGGCGTCCAGGCCATCCAGGGCGGCAGCCTGACCGCCTTCGAGAAGGCGTGCGACAACGCGCTCAACGCCTATATGCAGAAGGCCAAGTATATCCCCTTCGGTGAACAGCCCATGCTGGGCTACGTGTCCGCCAAGGACAACGAGTTCACCGCCATTCGGATCATTCTGACGGGCCGTCTGGCAGATCTGCCTGCCGACGTGATCCGGGAAAGGTTGCGTAACGCTTATGTATAAGATCGCAGTGTTGGGCGACCGAGAGAGTGTGCTGGGGTTCAAGACCCTGGGGCTGGACGTCTATCCGGCGGAGACGCCGGAGGAGGCGCGCAAGACACTCCACCGGCTGGCCCGGGATGGCGAGACCGCCATCATCTACCTCACCGAGCAGTTTGCTGAGCAGATGCAGGATGAGGTGAAGAAATATAAGGATATGGTCACCCCGGCCATCATCCTTATCCCCGGCAAATCCGGCTCCCTGGGCATCGGGATGAAGAACATCACCGATTCCGTGGAACGGGCTGTCGGCGCAGACATTCTGTAATGATGCAGCAAATTTGCTGCTGTTCTGTAACCTGAAATAGGAAAGAAGGTATGAAACCTAATGGGCAAAATCGTTAAGGTATCCGGCCCGCTGGTGGTCGCCACCGGCATGCAGGACGCCAACATGGCAGACGTGGTCCGAGTAGGCGAACAGCACCTGATCGGCGAGATTCTGAACATGAACGGTGACTCCGCGTCTATCCAGGTCTATGAGGAGACCTCCGGCATCGGCCCCGGCGCGGAAGTGGTCACCACCGGCGCTCCGCTGTCCGTTGAGCTTGGCCCCGGCCTGCTTGAAAATATTTACGACGGCATCCAGCGTCCCCTGGAAGAGATCATGAAGGTCTCCGGCGCCACCATCGCAAGGGGCGTCCAGGTCCCCGCGCTGAACCGGGAGAAGAAGTGGGACTTCGTCCCCACTGCCAAGGTGGGCGACCAGGTCACCGGCGGCGACATCATCGGCACCGTCCAGGAGACTTCCTCCACCGTCCACAAGATCATGGTCCCCCATGGCGTCACCGGCACCATCGCTGACATCCAGTCCGGCGCATATACCGTCCTGGAGACCATCGCCGTCATCGACACCGATAAGGGCGAGAAGAAGGAACTGACCATGATGCAGAAGTGGCCCGTCCGTGTGGGTCGCCCCTACGTCAAGAAGTTCCCCCCTAAGGTGCCCCTCTGCTCCGGCCAGCGCATCATCGACACCATGTTCCCCATCGCCAAGGGCGGTGCAGCCGCCGTCCCCGGCCCCTTCGGCTCCGGTAAGACCGTCGTGCAGCACCAGCTGGCAAAGTGGTCCGACGTGGACATCGTGGTCTACATCGGCTGCGGCGAACGCGGCAACGAAATGACCGACGTTCTGCGGGAATTTCCCGAACTGGTGGACCCCCGCACCGGCGAATCTCTGATGAAGCGTACCATCCTCATCGCCAACACTTCGGATATGCCCGTTGCCGCCCGTGAAGCCTCCGTCTACACCGGCATCACCATCGCGGAATACTTCCGTGACATGGGCTACGACGTGGCCGTCATCGCTGACTCCACCTCCCGTTGGGCGGAGGCACTGCGTGAAATGTCCGGTCGTCTGGAAGAAATGCCCGGCGAAGAAGGCTACCCCGCATACCTGGCCTCCCGTCTGGCACAGTTCTACGAACGTGCCGGCATGGTCCAGTGCATCTCCGGCAACGGCGACACCCGCAACGGCTCCCTGACCGCTGTCGGCGCAGTCTCCCCTCCCGGCGGCGACCTGTCCGAACCGGTCTCCCAGGGCACCATGCGTATCGTCAAGGTCTTCTGGTCCCTGGACGCCTCCCTGGCTTCCCGCCGTCACTTCCCGGCCATCAACTGGCTGAACTCTTACTCCCTCTACCTGGATTCTCTCCGCCCCTGGTACGATGAACACCTGGGCAAGCAGTTCTTCCAGAACCGCGACAAGGCCATGGCCATCCTCCAGGAAGAATCCAGCCTGAACGAGATCGTCCAGCTGGTCGGTAAGGACTCCCTGTCCCCCAGTGACCAGCTGACCCTGGAGACCGCCCGTATCATCCGAGAGGACTTTTTGCAGCAGAACGCCTTCGCTGACATCGACTCCTACTCCGACCACGGCCGTCAGCTCCAGATGCTCACCATCATCCTGGACTACGACAAGCTCTGCCGTGCCGCCATCGCCAAGGGCGCTTCCCTGAACGACCTGTTCAACATCGAAGCCCGTGTGGATATGGGCCGCGCCAAGAACGTCCCCGCTGACCAGTACGAAGCCGCTTACACCAAGCTGGCTGCCGACATGGAAGCGCAGATCACCGCGATCGCAGAGAAAGGAGAAGATGACTGATGATCAAAGAATATCGTACCATCGAAGAAATCTCCGGCCCTCTGATGGTGGTCCGCCGGGTCTCCGGTGTCACCTACGACGAACTGTGTGAGATCGAACTGCCCAACGGCGAGATCCGCCGCGGTAAGGTCCTGGAAGTCAACGGCGACAAGGCTGTCGTCCAGCTCTTCGAGCCGTCCGCCGGCATCAACCTGAGCAGCTCCAAGATCCGCTTCCTGGGCCGTCCCCTGGACCTGGCTGTGTCCGGCGATATGCTCGGCCGCGTCTTCTCCGGCATGGGCGACCCCATCGACGATGGCCCCGCCATCCTGGCGGAAGCCCATCGGGACATCAACGGCCTGGCCATGAACCCCGCCGCCCGTGACTACCCCAACGAATTCATCCAGACTGGCATCTCCACCATCGACGGCCTGAACACCCTGGTCCGTGGTCAGAAGCTGCCCATCTTCTCCGGCTCCGGCCTGCCCCATAACCAGCTGGCCGCCCAGATCGCCCGTCAGGCAAAGGTTCTGGACGGTGGCGAATCCAACTTCGCCGTCGTCTTCGCCGCCATCGGCATCACCTTTGAAGAGTCCGAATACTTCGTGGAAGAGTTCCGCCGCACCGGCGCCATCGACCGTACCGTCCTGTTCATCAACCTGGCAAACGACCCGGCCGTCGAACGTATCTCCACCCCCCGTATGGCTCTGACTGCCGCTGAATACCTGGCATTCGACAAGGGTATGCACGTCCTGGTCATCCTGACCGACATCACCAACTACGCCGAAGCTTTGCGCGAAATCTCCGCCGCAAAGAAGGAAGTCCCCGGTCGTCGTGGCTACCCCGGCTACCTGTACACCGACTTGGCCACCATGTACGAACGTGCTGGCCGTCACCTGGGTGAGCCTGGTTCCATCACCATGATCCCCATCCTGACCATGCCGGAAGACGACAAGACCCATCCCATCCC
Organism: uncultured Oscillospiraceae bacterium; assembly: GCA_934597165.1. GTDB lineage: Bacteria > Bacillota > Clostridia > Oscillospirales > Oscillospiraceae > Onthomonas. The sequence goes on along the minus strand of CAKTQP010000023.1, from coordinate 22,537 downwards.
CGACCTGACCGGCTATATCACCGAAGGCCAGATCATCCTCTCCCGTGAGCTGTACCGCAAGGGCATCCTGCCTCCCGTGGACGTGCTCCCCTCCCTGTCCCGACTGAAGGACAAGGGCACCGGCGAAGGCAAGACCCGTGAAGACCACTCTGGCACCATGAACCAGATCTTCGCCGCCTACGCAACCGGTAAGGAGAACAAGGAACTGATGTCCATCCTGGGCGAAGCCGCTCTGTCGGAGAACGACCTGCTGTACGCCAAGTTCGCAGACGAATTCGAAAAGCGCTACGTGGCACAGGGCGCCGATGAGAACCGTTCCGTCTTTGAGACCCTCGATCTGGGTTGGGAGCTACTGAGCATCCTGCCTGAGGCAGAGCTGAAGCGCATCAAGCCGGAACTGATCGAGAAGTATATGCCGAAGAAAGACGCACAGTAAGGAGGGATACGTAGATGCCTTCCACCACTGTAAACGCAACCAGAATGGAGCTGACCCGGCTGAAGAAGAAGCTCAAAACAGCCGTCCGAGGCCATAAGCTCCTGAAGGACAAGCGTGACGAATTGATGAAGCAGTTCCTGGACATGATCCGTGAAAACCGGGCGCTGAGAACCCGCGTGGAAGAAGCGCTCATGCGGGCGCACGGTTCCTTTACGGTGGCCTCCGCCCTCATGTCCTCCGAAATGCTGGAGCAGTCCTTGATCTACCCGAAGCAGAGCGTGGAACTGAACATGAGCTTCAAGAACATCATGTCCGTTGACACCCCTGTCTACCACTTCTCCACCCAGAACCCGGGCAGCGGCGACATCTATCCCTATAGCTTCGCCACCACCTCCTGTGAGCTGGACGGCGCAGTGGACGCCCTGTCCTCGGTGTTCCAGGATATGCTGAAATTGGCCCAGATCGAAAAGACCACCCAGCTGCTGGCGGAAGAGATCGAAAAGACCCGCCGCCGCGTCAACGCACTGGAGTACGTGATGATCCCCGAAATGGAGGAGAACATCAAATACATCTCCATGAAGCTGGATGAGAACGAACGCAACAACACCATCCGCCTGATGAAGGTCAAGGATATGATGCTGCAGGAAGAACTGGAAGCCAAAAGAAAAGAAACGGAAGCCATGTTGGAGAAATTCAAGGAAGCTTGACCAGCAAGCGACTGAATCGCAAAACAAAAACCCGTCCTCACCGAGGACGGGTTTTTCTCGTGTTATCAATTAGTAGTCGAGCGCTTTGGAAGCCTCCATCGCCCGCATAGCCACATACAGGGAGGAGAACATACTGGGCGAGTCGAAATCCACGTTGGTGATCTCCCGCATGTTCTTCATCAGATACTTCACCGTGTTGTGGTGGATGTCCATCTCCGCCGCGCAGGCAGACAGATCGCCGTTGTTGCGCAGATAGGACATCAGCGTCTTCACATACTCGGTGTGATACTGGGCGTCATAACGCTCCAACGCGATGAACACCGGGTGTTGGAGACACTTGAAGACAGGGGAGGGCTTGCACAGGTGGATCATGTGATCCAGCAGGTAGTCGGAGAACACATAGTAGTGCTTGTTGGCATCCTTGCTCTCGCCGATGTCGATGGTCAGCTTGGCCAGCTCGTATTGGGTCTTGATGTCCTTGGGACTGTAGAACACGTTGCTGGACGCGGCCTGGAGGTTGTGCTCCTGGATGGACTCATGGATCAGATCCAAAAATTCGGCGCTGTGGGGCTGATACTGCTTGGCGTCCAGCAGGAGCACCACATACTGCTCAAAGATGATGCACAGATTGGTCTGGAGCAGCGGTATCATGAACCGGCGGATGAGGTTGCAGGGCACGTCCTGGTTGTGGCGGTAGACGGCGGAGCTGGTGACCACCAGCAAGGTCATCTCCTCCGGCAGCTTGATGTCAAACCGCTTGCACTGTGCCTGGGCGTCCTCCTCGCTGAACTCGTTGCCCAGCATGATGCGCATGAAGGAGCGTTCGTTGCTGGAGATGGCCACATAGTCGTTGCTGTGGTTCTCCAAAAACAGGCTCACGATGCCCCGCAGCTGCTGGATCATGTCCAGGTCGGAGGGCACGTAGGGGCGCATAAAGCTGTAGGCGCAGAGCATCCCAAAGAACTGCTGCCGCACGTAGATGGTGGCGCTGATCTTCTGCACTCCGTTGGGCAGGGTCACGCGCATCAGGCCGTTCCGCTCACGCACCGAGTCCAGCAGGGCGTTGTCCGGCAGGTTGGTCAGGAAGTCCGGCGTGCAGAAGGTCTCCATCACGTCCGCCCCCATGGGGTTGGTCACCACCATCTCACCGGCGCGGGAGTAGGCGAACAGGCTGGGGACGGTGTTGTGGAGGGAGAAGGGGAGACCGGTACACTCGGTGGCTGCGGTGAGCAGGTCGGTCACGTCGTGACAGGACAGCGCCAGGGACAGTAGCTTGTTCTGGAACAGCAGCGAGTCGTAAGGCTCTACCAGCTCCCCTTGCAGCGCCTCCCACACGGGGGCGAAATTGGTCTCCTCGTTGAGCAGGATGAGGGGCGTCTTCTTGTACTTCGTCCGCTGGGTGGCGCTCAGCTCCGCGGGGGCGTCCTTGTCCCGATAGCAGATGATGGCCGCCGCCGGCACCTTGTTCTTGTGGGAGATGAGCTGGCTCATGGGCACAATGTATAGCCGGTCGGGGGTGGTCAGCAGCAGGGTGTTGCCGATGGAGCCATACTCGATGGACTCCTCCTCCGGCCCGATCAGCTCCGGAGCAAAGGGCGCCAGGGCGGTCAGAATGGTTTCAGTCGTAACTCTCATATTCAAAAATATCCTCTTATTATGTCATTTAGATAGGGGAAAGGCAGCGCCTCATGTCCCCTCTCGACACAACGCCTGCCTGCAACTAGAACGAATTATATTATACTGGAAAAATCAAAAAAGTCAATGAGTGGAAGAACCAGTGGGGAGTTTTTGAACATATGCAAGGGAATTTTAGGAAAGCAGCCGAAAAAACCGGCGAAATGGGGATGTTTCCCTGTCAAAAAAGAGGATACGCCAGGGGCGCATCCTCTCAAAAAACACAAAGATTGTTTCGCCTTCGACCCGATCACTTCCGATAGGTCATCTCATGCCGCTTGGGGCCGGTGGACACCATCTTGATGGGCACGCCGATCTTGGACTCCAGGAAGTCAACATAATGCTTGGCGTTCTCCGGCAGGGCGTCATACTCGGTGATGCCCCGAATGTCGCACTTCCAACCGGGCAGCATCTCGAACACCGGCTTCGCCTTCACCAGCTGGTTGGGCACCGGGAAGGTGGTGGTCACCTTGCCGTCAATTTCATAGCCCACGCACACGGGGATCTCATCCAGATAGCCCAGCACGTCCAGACAGGTCAGCGCCACCTCGGTGGCACCCTGCACCATGCAGCCGTACTTGGTGGCCACGGTGTCGAACCAGCCCACACGACGGGGACGCCCGGTGGTGGCACCGAACTCGCCCTTGTCGCCGCCTCTGCGCCGCAGCTCGTCGCCGGCTTCGCCTTCCACTTCGCTGACGAAAGGTTCGGTCTTGGAGCCCACGCAGGAGGAATACGCCTTGGTGACCGCGATGACATCCTTGATCTCCGTGGGCGGGATGCAGGCACCGACGGTGCCGAAGCCAGCCAGGGTGTGGGAAGAGGTGGTCATGGGGTAGATGCCCAGGTCGGGATCCTTCATGGAGCCCAACTGCCCCTCCAGCAGCACGGTCTTGCCTTCCTTCAACGCTTCGTGCAGGAAGGTCACCGTGTCTCCCACGTAGGGACGCACCAGTTCCCGCAGCTCCATCAGCTCATCGAAGATGGCCTTGGGGTCCACAGGGGGCTTGTGGTACAGATGCTCGAAGAGCACGTTCTTCACTTCACAGGCGGCGGTCAGCCGTTCCATCAACCGTTTCTCGTCGAACAGGTCGCACAGCTGGATGCCGATTTTGGCGTATTTGTCCGAGTAGAAGGGGGCGATGCCGCTCTTGGTGGAGCCGAAGGAGTGACCAGCCAGCCGCTCTTCTTCATAAGCGTCCTGCAGCACGTGATAAGGCATCAGCAGCTGCACCCGTTCCGAGATCATCAGATGGGGGGCGGGAGCGTTCTGCGCCTGAATGTCCTTCAGCTCGGCCACCAGCTTCTTCACGTCCAGTGCCACGCCGTTGCCGATGACATTGGTCACATGGGAGTAGAAAGAGCCGGAGGGCAGGATGTGCAGGGCGAAGCGGCCATAATCGTTGATGATGGTGTGACCGGCATTGGCGCCGCCCTGAAAGCGGACCACGATGTCGGAATGCTCTGCCAGCATATCCGTGATCTTCCCCTTGCCTTCGTCGCCCCAGTTAGCGCCTACGATTGCTTTTACCATGATGCAAGACTCCTTTTATTCCGTATGGGAAACGTCCGTTTCGGTGGTTCACAGGAGAACCACATGACATTATACGGAAAACAGGGTGGAAATGCAAGGTAAAAATCAACAAAATTGCAGCGTCTCCTCAGAAAAAGGGGTGGAAACCGTGAAAAAGTCGGAATCGGTTGCAGGATTTGCAAGACTCGCCCACCCGCAGACCAGTTCCGCCTCGCCCAGGGTACACCACACCCGCCCATGCCGCCACCCCATCCCGCGGACGCCCGCCGCCCGCGCCGCCTCCTTCAAACGCCGCCAAAATTTCCGCCGTTCCTTCCGCCCCTCCGGCAAAAACCGCTCCACCCGACAGGGCATCCCGCGTTCCAGATCCCACACCTGCCCCCACCGCCGCAGCAGCACCGCCTCCCCCTGCCAGGTCACCTGCCACCGCCACAGCACGCTCCAAAACCGGTCGTCCAGCCACGTGGTCTCAAAGTCTAACACCGCCTCCAGCGGCGCAAAGGGCAGCGCATTGCTCCGCGCCAGCCGCGCCCCCTCCGCCGCCTGCTCTAGCAGCCAGCCTTCACAGGCACCGTTCCACCGCCGTTCCAGCTCCGTTATGTACCGCTCCAACCGCCGTTGGGCGCGGGGCGACAAGGGCTGCAACTTCGGCAGCACACACCGACAGCGCACCAGCACTTCCTCCTGTGCGCACAGCTCCCGTTCCCGAGTTTCCTCCGTCAATACCAGCTTCATGCACATCCCTCCTGAAAAAGTCTATGACTGAGACACAAAAGGGTGTGTTTTTTTCTGAAAAATAGGTTTACTTTCACGCAGTAAAATGTTAAAATAGTGAAAGACAGATTTGGAACAGTACCCAGGAGGTAAAACATATGTCTAAGGTATTTGGCAAAGAGCCGAGTATGAATTTATATAAAATGATCCTAGAGCTGAAGGATCTGGACGAATGCTACCGATTTTTCCAGGATCTCTGCACCGTGTCCGAGCTGCGTGCCATGGAACAGCGGTTCGACGTGGCCGTCCTGCTCCAGAAGGGCATGATCTATAATGAAATCCTGGAGCAGACCGGCGCCAGCTCCGCCACCATCAGCCGGGTCAACCGCGCCCTGAACTACGGCGTGGAGGGCTATCACCAGGTCTTCGCCCGCGTGCTGGGGGATGAATGCGTCCCGCCCACGGCGGAGAAGGGGAGAAAAGCAGGCCGCAAAAAGAAGTCGGAGGACGCATGAGCGCCTACGGAGAACTGGCTCGCTACTACGACGGCCTGACCCGGGATGTGGACTACACCCAGTGGGTGGCCTGGTACCAGAAGTGGTTCCAGCGCAGTGAAGTACCGGTGAAAATCGTCCTGGATTTGGCCTGCGGTACCGGCACCTTGACCTGCCTCTTGGCGCAGGCAGGCTACTCCATGATCGGCACCGACCTGTCCATCGAGATGCTCTCGGAAGCCCAGGAAAAGACCTTCGACCTGGACTTCGAGCCGCCGGTGTTCCTGCACCAGTCCATGGACAAGCTAGACCTGTTCGGCACCATCGACGCCTGCGTCTCCAGCCTGGACAGCCTGAATTACGTCACCGACGAGGCCATTTTGCAGGCCGCTTTCCACAAGATACACACCTTCCTCATGCCCGGCGGATACTTCTTGTTCGACATCCTAGCCCCCGCCCACCTGCGCAGCCTGGACGGCCAGCTCTTCGTAGACGAGACCGAGGACGTCTTCTGCCTCTGGCGGGCGGAGTACCACCCGGACAGCGCCCAGGTCACCTACGGCATGGACCTGTTCGAGCGGGACGGCGACTGCTGGTATCGAGAGCAGGAGGAACACACCGAGCGGGCGTGGGAGCCGGAGGCTTTGAAGCAGATGCTCCTGGACGCCGGTTTCGCGTCCGTCACCTACTACGGCGGCCTGGAGGAACGCCCGCCCCGCCCCGACGACCGGCGCTTGACCTTCGTCTGCGTCAACGGGGAAGGGGGACAGCATATCCCGCCTGGTTACGTCCCATGATTCCAATCCAACACCCAGTGAGCCAGCGCCCGTTGGCTCGCTTTCCCTATGTATAGGAGGTATTTCACTATGTCTGATCAGATCGTACGTGTCATCACATCCGACGGCGCCGTCATGGCCTCTGCCATCACCGGCAAGGAGCTGGTAGAGCGCGCCCGCCAAATTCACAAGACCCTCCCGGTGGCCACTGCCGCCCTGGGTCGCTCCCTCATGGGCGCGTCCATGATGGGCAACCAGCTGAAAGGGGAGAACGACTCCCTGACCCTGCAAATCCGCGGCGGCGGCCCCCTGGGCATGATCACCTGCGTCAGTGACTCCGAGGGCAACGTCCGCGGCTACGTCACCAACCCCTTCGTGGACATCCCTCGCAAGAGCCAGGGCAAGCTGGATGTAGGTGCAGCCGTGGGCACCGACGGCAGCCTGACCGTCATCAAGGATCTGGGCCTGAAGGAACCCTACGTGGGCAGCATCCCCCTGGTCACCGGCGAGATCGCCGAGGACATCACCGCCTACTTCGCCACCAGCGAGCAGTTCCCCACCGCTTGCGCCCTGGGCGTCCTGGTGGACAGAGACCAGTCCGTCAGCGCCGCCGGCGGCTACCTCATCCAGCTCCTGCCCGGTGCCGATGACGCTGTGATTGATAAGGTAGAGCGGGGCATCCAGCAGGTGGGCTACGTCACCCACGCCTTCCAGGAGGGCGTCACTCCCTTGGAGCTGGTGCAGAAGGTTTTAGGCGAGTTCGAAGTGGAAGTCCTGGAGACTACCCCCGTCGAGTACCGCTGCTATTGCAGCCGGGAGCGGGTCAGCCGCGCCCTCATCAGCCTGGGCGTGGACGAGCTGCAGAAGATGATCGACGAGCAGGGACAGGCTCAGCTGAGCTGCCACTTCTGTAATAAGGAGTATACCTTTGACAAGGCCGAGCTGGAACAGCTCATCCAGTCCATCCAGCAGGGATAAAAATTGCGTAAAAATGAAAAAAGTGGTTGACAAATCCGTCATTGTTCGCTATAATAAACTACGCTGTCTGTGAGAGCGAACAGGGGAGTATAGCTCAGCTGGCTAGAGCACATGCCTTACAAGCATGGGGTCACAGGTTCGAGTCCTGTTACTCCCACCACACAGCTTTTTCACCACATGGCCCGGTAGTTCAGTTGGTTAGAACGCTAGCCTGTCACGCTAGAGGTCGTCGGTTCGAGCCCGATCCGGGTCGCCATCTTTTTTCCACTTTTCTTGACAGAAAAAGTTGAAAAAAACGAAAAATAATGGTTGACTTTCCAATCAAACTGTGGTAAGATAAAACCCGTCCTTGAGAGACACGCCTCTGTAGCTCAGTTGGTAGAGCAGGGGACTGAAAATCCCCGTGTCATTGGTTCGACTCCGATCGGAGGCACCACCTCTCATTTCATGAGAGGTTATGCGGGAGTAGCTCATCTGGTAGAGCGCCACCTTGCCAAGGTGGAGGTAGCGAGTTCGAGCCTCGTCTTCCGCTCCAAACAAATGAAAGCAGAACCGAATCCGGTTCTGCTTTCCACACGGCGCCATAGCCAAGAGGTAAGGCAGAGGTCTGCAAAACCTTTATTCCCCAGTTCAAATCTGGGTGGCGCCTCCATTGAAAAGAACTTTTGCTTCGTGCAAAAGTTCTTTTTTCATATTTCCCGGACAATCCCCCAAAAGACCGGCATGACCAGCAGCGCAAAAACATAAAGTTTCCTGCACAGGGGAAAATCGAGTGGAAATCAGCAACTATTTATGGTACTATAACACTGGTATGTTATCGGATTTTCCATCCGATCCCATCCCCACCCAGCACCCGACCAACCGCATTCACAGGAGGTACTGTTTTATGAATTACCTATGGTCAGCCTTCCTGGGCTTCGTCCAGGGCGTGGCGGAATTTTTGCCCATCTCCAGCTCCGGACACCTGTCCCTGCTCCAGAACTTCTTCGGCCTGCGCAGCGCAGAGAGCGGGGGACTGTTCTTCGATGTGCTCTTGCACTTGGGCACCCTCATCTCCGTCTTCATCTACTATTGGAAGGACATCCGCGACATGATCCTGGAGTTCTTCCGGGGCATCGCCGCCCTGGGCAAGCCCACCGGCGAGACACCCCCACCGGCACGCCGTCTGGTGCTCCTGGTCATCCTGGGCACCCTGCCCCTGTTCCTCATCCTGCCCATCAAGGACAAAGTGGAGCAGCTCTATAACAACACCTACTTCATCGCCTTCGCCCTCCTGGCCACCGGCTGCCTGCTCTACCTGTCCGACCGGCTGGCAAAGGGGCGGAAGACCGAGAAGAACGCCACCATCGCGGACGTCCTCCTGGTAGGCGTCAGCCAGGCCATCGCCACCGTCCCCGGTCTCTCCCGCTCCGGCACCACCATCGCCGCCGGCCTCATGCGTGGCTTCGACCGCACCTTCGCCGTCCGCTACTCCTTCCTCCTCAGCCTCCCCGCCGTCCTCGGCGCCAATATCCTCACCCTGAAGGACGCCATCCAGACCGGCATCGACTGGAGTCTGCTCCCCATCTACCTGGTGGGCACCGTCATCGCCGCCGTGGTGGGCTACTTCGCCATCCGCCTGGTGAACCTGCTCACCGACAAGGGCAAGTTCGGCAACTTCGCCTATTACTGCTGGGGCGTCGGCGTCCTGGCGCTCATCTTCAAGATCCTGCAGTGAGCCTAACCGTGTTTGAATCCTAGGAAAGAGGGGTTTTATGCCTGCAACACAAAAGAAGACCGGCACTGGAAAGGCGAAACCCACCAGTGCCAAGGGAAAAGCCGCCCCCAAGAGCGGCAGCCAATCCACCACCAAACGAAAGACCAAACCACCCAAAAAACCGCCCATCTACCGAGAAGTAGGAGCCGTCATCTGCCTGCTCCTGGCCATCTTCTCCGCCCTGGGCTACTTCAACTCCAGCGCCATCTTCATCAACGGCCTGGCCACCTTAGAGAAGGGCCTGTTCGGCTTCGGCTTCTGGCTCATGCCCGTCATGCTCCTGCTCATCTCCGTCAAGCTCTTCCGCCACTTCGGACGCCCAGTGCGCTTGCAGATCGTCCTCTGCCTCCTGGTGCCCCTCTTTGTGGGCGCTGCCATCCATACGGTGCTGCGTGAGGGGGATTACGCCCTGAAGACCAGCGTCTTTCCCGCCCTCTGGGAGTCCGGCGCAGCCCTCAGCTCCGGCGGTGCCCTGTCCGGGATGCTCTCCATCCTGCTCACCAAGGTGTTCAGCAGCGTAGGTGCTATGATCCTGCTCCTGTTGGGGCTGCTCTGCTGCATCCTGGGACTGCGGCGCATCGGCCCCACGGAGCTGGTGCATATGCTCAACGAGTACCGCGCCCAGCGCTACCGGGAGAAGAAGAAAAAGGCCAAGGAGAAGGCGGAACGTGCCGCCTATTCCCCCGACGACTACATCCAGAACACCGACCCCATCGAGAAGCCCCCTCGCCGTCCTAAGAAGCAGCCTGACCCGCTGCCCCCCGTGGGCGACCCGAAACCGGCGGTCACCGTCACCAAGCTGGACATCAAGCCCACTCCCACCCGGTTCCCCACGGAGATCGACATCCCCATGGCCAGCGACGCCGATTGGAAGTCCATGAAGGAGCAAAAAGCGGTGGAGGAGCCCACCCCCGACAAGGAGACCCCGCTGGACGCCATCTGGACGCCGGAAGAACCCACCCTGCCGGAGGACGGACCTGTGGAACCCGTCGAGTCTGTCCAGCCGGACGAAGCGCCAGAAGCGGAACCTGCCGAAGAACTTGCGGCAGAGGAAGTACCCGCCCAGGCGAAACCGCTGCCGGAGGAAGAGGACTTCCCCTGGTACGGGGAGGAGGCCAACTGGCTCAGCGAGGACATGGAGAAGACCTGCTTCACCCCCCAGTCCGGTTCCTTCTTCCAGGAACGCCAGCACGCCACCCCGGCGGAGGTGCTCTCCGGGGAACGGGAGCCGGAGCGGAAATGGATGCCCGCCGGGCCGGCCGTGGACTTCGAACCGGAAGACGGGGAACGCACCCCGCTGAACGAGGCGGAAGTGACGGTAGAATTGCCCTCCGCCGCCTTGGAGGAGCCGGGCAAGTATTACTATCCTCCCAGCTACCTCCTCCACAAGCCCCCCAAACAGCAGGCCCAGGGGGTGACCAGCGAGGTCATCGAGACCCAGAACCTGCTCCAGGACACCATCCGTTCCTTCGGCATCGAGGCCCAGATCATCGACTACGAGCAGGGCCCGTCGGTCACTCGGTACGAGCTGGAGCTGAAGCGGGGCGTGAAGCTCAATAAAGTCACCAACCTGGCCGGGGACATCGCCCTGAGCCTGGGTGCCGTCAGCGTCCGCATCGCGCCCATCCCGGGCAAGAACTCGGTGGTGGGCGTGGAGGTGCCCAATAAGGTCACCGTCCCCGTCCCCATCCGGGAGGTCATCGAGTCCAACGAATTCCGCACCCACGATTCCAAAGTGGCCTTCGCTGTGGGCAAGGACATCTCGGGCAAGTGCGTGGTAGGGGACATCACCAAGCTGCCCCACCTGCTCATCGCCGGTACCACCGGTTCCGGTAAGAGCGTCTGTACCAACTCCCTCATCATCTCCTTGCTCTATCGCGCCACCCCCGACGAGGTGCGTCTCATCATGGTGGACCCCAAGATGGTGGAGCTGAGCATCTACAACGGCATCCCCCACCTGCTCATCCCGGTGGTCACCGACCCGAAAAAGGCCGCCGGCGCCCTGCAGTGGGCGGTGACGGAGATGATGAAGCGCTACCGCCTGTTCTCCGAGCGGCACGTGCGGGACCTGAACGCCTATAACAAAGCCATCGCAGAAGAGGACGACCCGGCGCTGACCAAGCTGCCCCAGATCGTGGTGGTCATCGACGAGCTGGCCGACCTGATGCTGGTGGCGGCCAAAGAGGTGGAGGAATCCATCTGCCGCATCGCCCAGATGGGTCGTGCCGCCGGCGTCCACCTGATCATCGCCACCCAGCGTCCCTCCTCCGACGTCATCACCGGCCTCATGAAGGCCAATATCCCCTCCAGAATTGCCTTCGCCGTGGCCTCCTCCTTGGAGTCCCGTATCATCCTGGATACCTCCGGGGCGGAGAAGTTGGTGGGCAAGGGGGATATGCTCTATTACCCCGTGGGCAGCGGCAAGCCCAGACGTGTCCAGGGCTGCTTCATCGCCGACGAAGAGGTGTCCGCCGTCACCGAGTACATCAAGGAACACTTCCAGGCGGATTACAGCGACGAGGTCATCCAGCAGGTGGAAGCCAACGCCCAGGCCAACGAGAAGAACGGCAAGGGCGGCAAAGCAGCCGCCAGCGAGCCCACCGTGGACTCCGACCGGGACGAGATGTACGAGGACGCCGTCGAGGTCATCGTCAACACCGGCATGGCGTCGGTCTCCATGCTCCAGCGCCGCCTGAAGCTGGGGTATTCCAGAGCTGCCCGCCTGGTGGATCAGATGGAAGAGGACGGCATCGTCGGCCCCTTCCAGGGCTCCAAACCCCGTGAGGTGCTCATGACCAAGGAAGCCTGGCAGGAGCGCAAGCTGCGCCAGGACGGCGACGCAGAAGACCTGGCATTGGCGCAAGCTATGAGCGCCGCCGCCGACGCAGAGGCCGACCTGCCGTGGACAGAGAGCGAGGAGGATGGCCTGTGAGCCGTTTTCTGCGCGGTTTTCCAGGGAAATCCCCCGGCCGAAAAGTTTTTTGAAAAAAATCGAAAAAACACTTGCATTCCTTTTGGAACTGTGCTATTATAAGCAAGTCGTCAGGAAACAACGACATGCGCGAGTAGCTCAGTTGGATAGAGTGTTTGGCTACGAACCAAAAGGTCGGGGGTTCGAATCCCTTCTCGCGTACCAAAAAAGCCGAGTGCATTGCGCTCGGCTTTTTTGTTTGTTGTGCGCAGTAAGAGGAATACCATGCGATACACATAATGTGTTGACAATGTGCATACAATGTCATATAATGTACTGAGAAAGGGGTGTGTGATATGGCACAAACCACAGTTAGCGTTAGAATGGACGAAGATTTGAAGCGGGAATTTGATGCAGTCTGCAATGATTTGGGGTTGTCGATGACAGCGGCCATTATCATCTTGGCGAAAAAGATGACGCGCGAAAAGCGGATTCCCTTTGAAGTTTCCGTAGACCCGTTCTATTCCGAAGAAAATATGGCTCGGCTGAGAAAGTCCATTGCGCAGATGGAAGCCACCGGCGGAACGGTTCATGAGGTTGATTTTGATGATCAAAGCATGGACTGATGAGGCATGGGAAGATTTTGAGTATTGGACAAAGCAGGATCGAAAAACACTGAAACGAATTCTACAGCTGCTGAAAGACATCGACCGCAATGGATATGAAGGGATTGGAAAGCCAGAACGCCTGAGTGGTGATTTATCTGCCTACTGGAGTCGGAGAATCGACTCTTCTAATCGAATTGTCTATCGGATTGATGGCGATACCATTAAGATTGTCCAATGTGGGTCGCATTACAGAGATAAATAAAAACAAAACGCCTCGCACCCGCCGAGGCGTTTTTTACGTCCGCCGAACAAAAGGAGAGAGGGGCACCGTCGAGCGGAAAAAAGAAAACCAAATCTTTCTTTTCTCCCCAACCCCCAACGAGACGGGATTTCCACAGGGAAGTGGGGGACAAGCCCACTTGCCGCCCACCTCGTTTCCTTCGCTTTCCTAGAGTGAACTATTTTTTTCTTTTCTTCTCTGTTCTACGCTACGCTCTACTTCACTCGACTATCCTTTCCTCCCTTGACCTCCCCTAACCTTACCTTCCCTATCCTCCCCTGGGTTGCCACTTGGTTGACATCTGGTTGTCACTTGGTTGCCATTTGGTTGTCATCCCACAAAACGGTCTGAGAAGCGGGGAGGGAAGGCAGGAGAAAACTGGGATGCACAGCGGGGTGTGCAAAAGGAAAAACGGCGTTCTCCCCACTGAGATTGTTCCGGTCGCGGCGAAGGGCGGAGGGGCTGTATGCACAGAACCTTGTGGAAAGGGCAGTGATGGCGTTCCTCCGCAAGCGAAAGACAGATGCCAATCGGAGCGGGACGGTGTGCCGGCTCCGCTTTTTTTGGTCAAACCGACCTGAAATGAAAGAAAAACAAAAGAGCTTGCATTTCCCCCTCTGGCGAAAACCACGAAAAATGGAGAATCGACGGATGGACTCTTTACCTGCCGTGCATTTTCGTGTATAATTATGCCTATCTGATTAACAAGAGGGGATGAGCATTTGAATGCTTGGTTTGCAGAAGTGCAACAGAAATTTATTGCGGACTTCATCGAAAAAGACCGTTGGACCTACATCACAGACGGCCTGAAGATCACCATCATCGTCACCCTGCTGGCGTTGATCCTCGGCCTCATCCTGGGTATCCTCATCGCCATGGTGCGCTGTACCCATGACCAGACCAACCCGAAGTGGTTCCGTTCACCCGGCAACTTCTTCCTGAAACTGGCCGACGCCATCTGTCGGCTCTACATCACCGTCATCCGCGGCACCCCCACCCTAGTGCAGCTGCTGATCATCAACTTCGTCATCCTGGTCTCCGCTCAGAAGATCACCGTCGCCGTCATCACCTTCGGCGTCAACTCCGGCGCTTACGTGGCCGAGATCATCCGAGGGGGCATCATGGGCGTGGACAAGGGACAGATGGAAGCGGGACGCTCCCTGGGCATGAGCTACGTGACCACCATGAAGGACATCATCCTGCCTCAGGCCATGAAGAGCGCCCTGCCCGCCCTCATCAATGAGATGATTACCCTGCTCAAAGAGACCTCCATCTGCGGCTACATCGGCCTCAACGAGCTCACCCGCGGCGGCGACATCATCCGCGGTATCACCTTCGACGCCCTCTTCCCCCTGTTCACTGTGGCACTGATCTATCTCGTCATGGTGCTCTTCATCCAGTGGATCATGGGCAAAGTGGAAAGGAGGCTGCGCAGCAGTGATTACCGTTAATCATCTCTACAAGAGTTTCGGAGACCATGAGGTCCTCCACGACATCAACGAACACATCCAGCCCGGCGAAAAGGTGGTCATCATCGGCCCCTCCGGTTCCGGTAAATCCACCTTCCTGCGCTGCATGAACCTGTTGGAAGAGCCCACTAAGGGTCAGATCATCTTCGACGGCACCGACATCACCGCCAAGGGCGTGAACATCAACAAGATCCGTCAGCAGATGGGCATGGTCTTCCAGCACTTCAACCTGTTCCCCCACCTGACCATCATGGACAACCTGACCTTAGCGCCGGTGCGCACCCACATGATGAAGGAGGAGGAAGCCAAGGAGGAAGCCCTGCGCCTGCTGCGCCGGGTGGGACTGGAGGACAAGGCGGACAGCTACCCCGGTCAGGTCTCCGGCGGCCAGAAGCAGCGCATCGCCATCGTCCGTTCCCTGGCCATGAAGCCCAAGATGATGCTTTTTGACGAACCCACTTCCGCATTGGATCCGGAGATGGTGGGCGAAGTGCTGGAGGTCATGAAGGAGTTGGCGGCAGACGGCATGACCATGGCCGTGGTCACCCACGAGATGGGCTTTGCCCGTGAGGTCGCCACCCGCGTCCTGTTCATGGACGGCGGCGGCATCGTGGAGCAGGGGACGCCCCAGGAGCTATTCTCCAACCCGAAAAATCCCAGAACCCAAGAATTTTTATCCAAGGTTCTGTGAGGCACCTTGTGTCCGCCACAGACAGACCTGCGCCCCGTTTGCAGGTCCGTTTTGGCAGACAATCATATCCGTAGACGCGGAGGAGACCGAGAAAGGGGAAAAACGGAGGCTGGAATGAGTTTCCGGGATTTTTTCCGCACATTCCCGGCGAAAAGACCGAAATAGGCAGAAGTGAACAAATTCACAGAAGCAATTTGGTTGTGCGATGATTGCAAAAGTTTGCAATAGACTATTGCAAAAGTCTTTTCTCTGCGTTACAATATAAGTGTACCACTAAATTTTTTATTCAACACGCCATCTGCGGAGCACGGCGTGTCGGTAAAAGGAGTAAATGATTCAAATGGGTAAGAAGAACATCAAAAAAGTATTGGTCGCCAACCGAGGCGAGATCGCGATCCGTATCTTCCGGGCCTGTGCCGACTTGGGTCTGCACACCGTCGCGATGTACTCCAAGGAAGACGTGTACAGCTCCTTCCGTTCCAAGGCGGATGAGGCGTACCAGATTGGCGAGCAGCTGGGCCCCGTTGGCGCCTATCTGAACATTGACCTGATCATCGACCTGGCCAAAAAGCGCGGCGTTGATGCCATCCATCCCGGCTACGGCTTCCTGGCAGAAAATGCGGACTTTGCCCGCGCCTGCGAAGAAAACGGCATCATCTTCATCGGCCCCCCCTCCAACGTTCTGGAGCAGATGGGCGATAAGCTCAAGGCCAAAGAGATCGCCATCAGCTGCGGCGTCCCCATCATCCCCGGCAGCACCGAACCCCTGAAGGACGGCGAAGAAGCGCTGGCAAAGGCCATCGAGTTTGGCTTCCCCATCATCCTCAAGGCAGCAGCTGGCGGCGGCGGCCGCGGTATGCGTCGCTGCGACAAGCCCGAAGAAGTCGTGGCAGCCTATGACATGGTTCACAGCGAAGCCCTGAAGGCCTTCGGCAACGGCGACATCTTCATCGAAAAGTTCCTGGAACGTCCCAAGCACATTGAGATCCAGGTGCTGGCTGACCAGTACGGCAACGTGGTTCACCTCTTCGAACGTGACTGCTCCCTGCAGCGCCGTTATCAGAAGGTCGTGGAATACACCCCCGCTTTCTCCGTGGATCAGTCCATCCGTGACGCTCTGTATGCAGACGCCATCAAGATCTCCAAGGCCGTCGGCTTTGTCAACGCCGGCACCCTGGAATTCCTGGTGGACAGCAAGGGCAACCATTACTTCATCGAGATGAACCCCCGTATCCAGGTGGAACATACCGTCACCGAAATGGTCACCGGCATCGACCTGGTTCGTTCCCAGATCCTGATCGCCGAAGGCCGTCCCCTGAGCGACCCCGAGATCGGCATCGCCAGCCAGGCTGACGTGACCACCCGCGGCTACTCCATCCAGTGCCGTGTCACCACCGAGGACCCCGCCAACAACTTCGCACCGGATACCGGTAAGATCACCGCTTACCGTTCCAGCGGCGGCTTTGGCATCCGTCTGGACGCAGGCAACACCTACGTAGGCGCAGAGATCTCTCCCTACTACGACAGCCTGCTGGTCAAGATCACCACCCTGGACAACACCTTCGAAGGCGCTTGCCGCAAGGCTCTGCGTGCTCTGAGCGAGACCAGAATCCGCGGCGTCAAGACCAACATCTCCTTCGTCAGCAACATCCTGTCCAACCCCGTCTTCCGGGCTGGCCAGTGCTATACCAAGTTCATCGACGATACCCCCGAGCTGTTCACCATCAGCCAGTCTCAGAACCGTTCCAACAAGATGCTGGAATACATCGGCAACATCGTCGTCAATGACCCCACCGCAGGTCAGAAGCTGTACGAGAGCCCCAGATTCCCTGACGTCCCCGAAGGGGATCCCAAGCCCGGCCTGAAGCAGTTCCTGGATCAGAACGGCCCCGAAGCCCTGAGCAAGTGGGTGCTGGATCAGAAGAAGCTGCTGGTCACCGACACCACCTGCCGTGACGCACATCAGAGCCTGCTGGCTACCCGTATGCGTACCCGCGATATGGTCAAGTGCGCACCTGCTATGGCCAAGATCCTGGCAGACTGCTTCTCCCTGGAAATGTGGGGCGGCGCTACCTTCGACGTGGCATACCGTTTCCTGAACGAATCTCCCTGGGAACGTCTGGATTGGCTCCGTCGTGAGATCCCCAACATCCCCTTCCAGATGCTGCTGCGCGGCTCCAACACCGTGGGCTACACCAGCTATCCCGATAACGTCGTCCGTGAATTCGTCCGTCTGTCCGCAGAGGGCGGCATCGACGTGTTCCGTATCTTCGACTCCCTGAACTGGCTGCCCAGCATGGAAGTCGCCATCGACGAAGCCCTGAAGCAGAACAAGTTCGTGGAAGGCACCATCTGCTACACCGGCGAGATCACCGATACTTCTCGTAACTACACCCTGAAGTACTACGTTGACATGGCCAAGGAACTGCAGAAGATGGGCTGCCACTCCGTCGCCATCAAGGATATGTCCGGCCTGCTCAAGCCCTACTCCGCAAAGGTGCTGGTCTCCGGCCTGAAGGACGCCCTGGATATCCCCGTCCACCTGCACACCCACGACACCACCGGCAACCAGGTGGCCACCACCCTGATGGCAGCCGAAGCCGGCGTGGACATCGCCGACCTGGCTATCTCCTCCATGAGCTCCCTGACCAGCCAGCCCTCTATGAACGCTGTGGTCGCCGCTCTGGAAGGTCAGGAACGTGACACCGGCCTGAGCATGATGGATCTGCAGAAGCTGACCGATTACTGGGCAGACGTCCGTGAGCGTTACGTGGACTTTGAGTCCGACCTGAAGACTCCTGTCACCGATATTTATCGTTACGAAATTCCTGGCGGCCAGTACACCAACCTGAAGCCTCAGGTGGAGAGCCTGAACCTGGGTCACCGTTTCCTGGAAGTCAAGGAAATGTACAAGAAGGTCAACGATATGCTGGGCGACATCGTCAAGGTCACCCCGTCCTCCAAGATGGTCGGCGACCTGGCCATCTTCATGGTGCAGAACGACCTGACCCCCGAGAACATCGTGGAAAAGGGCGCCGCTCTGAGCTATCCCGACTCCGTCGTCAGCTACTTCAAGGGCATGATGGGTCAGCCCGCATGGGGCTTCCCCAAGGATCTGCAGAAGATCGTCCTGAAGGGCGAAGAGCCTATCTCCGTCCGTCCCGGCTCCCTGCTGCCTCCCGCTGATTTCGAGGCTGCCAAGGAACACCTGCGCAAGGTCTGCGGCCATGAGCCCTCCGAGCGTGACGTCATCTCCTGGCTGACCTACCCGAA
Source organism: uncultured Oscillospiraceae bacterium (assembly GCA_934597165.1). Classification (GTDB taxonomy): domain Bacteria; phylum Bacillota; class Clostridia; order Oscillospirales; family Oscillospiraceae; genus Onthomonas. Next base: position 4,236 of record CAKTQP010000023.1, on the reverse strand, counting down.
GGTGCTGGAAGACTACTTCAAGAACCGCGCTGAATACGGTTACCTGACCCGCCTGGGCAGCCATGTCTACTTCCATGGCCTGGCAGTGGGCGAGACCAACCGCGTCAACATCGAAGACGGTAAGACGCTGGTCATCAAGTACCTGGGTCTGGGCGACGCCAACGAAGACGGCACCCGTGTGGTTCAGTTCGAGCTGAACGGTATGCGCCGTGAGATCAACGTCCAGGATAAGCACGCCAAGGCTTCCGTCCACGCAGTGGAAAAGGCCGATCCTGACGATCCCATGCAGGTTGGCGCTTCCATCCCCGGCGCAGTCAGCAAGGTGCTGGTGAAGAAGGGCGACGAAGTGAAGGAAAACGACGTCCTGCTCATCATCGAAGCCATGAAGATGGAGACCAGCGTGGTCGCTCGTGCCGACGGCGTTGTGGGCGAAGTCAAAGTGGAAGCAGGCGACAGCGTTGTTGCCGGCCAGCTGCTGATGAAGCTGAAGGAAGCAGAGGAAGAAGACTGAGGTCTTCTGACGAGCATCCAAACTTGTCCCAAATAATGATACCGGCAGCGGTCTCCGCTGCCGGTATTTTTCAATATTCAGGAAAATGCAAGCATTTCCCTGAAGGATGCAGCCCGACTGCGCGCCTTTCCTGTGGAAATGCACTTGCGGGCTGAGAGGAGAAAAAACGGACGCACCGGTCGTCAGTTTTTTCAGATTGCACTTTATTCCGGCTTCCAGGAAGCCGGAACGCTGGGAGGCGATTCCATCTCATTCCAATTTGTCGTCCTCTTTCCCGCCACCACGACGATACACCTGCACTGCCTCCGCCGTCGGGTCGTACAGCGCCAGGAACACATCCCCAACCTGGCACCCCTGTGCCGCCAACACCTGCTCCAGCCACGGTCGATCCTTGCCTGTCACCGCCAGATTTTCCTCCATCACCTTGCCGTCCAGGATGACATCCACCAGGATGTTGCTCCGATCCACGGCACGGTTCAGGTCGAAGGGGGTGGCAGGACGGTAGGGGCTGGCGGGGAGGATGCTGAGCATCCCGTTGGACTCGAAGAGCACCGCTTCCAGCTGAGACAGGTCGAAGTAACCGGCCAGGCGGCACTGCATCAAAAATTCGTTCAAGTCCAGCTTGGCACGCCGGAAGTTCTTGTCCAGCAGCTGCCCGTTCTCGTACAGCGGGATGGGCTTGCCGGCGATGAAGCGGCGGGCTTTGATGGAGCGGTCGGTGGCCAGGGAGAGCAGGAAGGTGGCTAGGCCGTAGATGACCAGGGCGATGGTCCACTTCCAGAACTCCTCCCCCCAGGACGCTGCCAGCTCAGCGGCGATGGAGCCGATGGTGATGCCGTTGATATAGTCGAACATGGACAGCTGATTCATCTGCCGGTAGCCCAGCAGCTTGGTGATGAGGAAGAGCGCGATGATGGAGAAGAGAGAAGCCAAAATCACTTGGACGTATTCCATTTACAAAACCTCCTGAATGACATAAAATCAGTATGTACCGAAGGCATTGGATTTATGAAACAGAAAGGAAATATGATGGCACAGTACATTTTATTTGACCTAGACGGCACCCTCACCGACTCCGGCCCCGGCATCATCGAGGCCGTCCTCTACGCCTTGGAGCGGATGGGTCGCCCGGAACCGGACGTGGAAAAGGTGCGCCGCACCTTCATCGGCCCGCCCCTGACCACCTCCTTCACCAACCTCTACGGCTTCACCCCGGAACAGTGCCAACAGGCCATCGCCTATTTCCGGGAGGACTACAACCACAAGGGCATTTACAACAACCGCCCCTACGACGGCATCCCCGCGCTGCTCCGTGACCTGAAGGCGGCAGGGAAGACCCTGGCAGTGGCCACCTCGAAACCTTACCAGCTGGCGGAACGGGTGCTGGAGCACTTCGACCTGCGCCGGTACTTCGACCTGGTCTGCGGCGGCAGCATGGACGAGACTCGGAACCAGAAGCACCTCATCATCCAGGACGCCCTGGAAGCGCTCCACGTCACCGACCTGTCCCAGGCGGTCATGGTAGGCGACCGGAACCTGGACGTGCTGGGCGCCCACAAAAACGGCCTGCGCTGCATCGGCATCCTCTACGGCGGCTACGGCACCCGGGAGGAATTAGAAGAAGCACAGGCCGATTGGATCGCCGCTGACCCGGCGGAAGTGGGACGGCTCTTGCTGGGATGAAAACGGTGTGGAAGATGGTCAGCGCACCCTTCCGGCTGGTGGCCTGGCTGGGGCGTGGTTTTTTGAACCTGGTAGGCAGAGCCATCGGCGTGGAGTTCTCCCATGGGGAGATGGACGGGGCAGGTTATGAGCGTTACGTGGCGCAATATCTGTATAAAAATGGCTACCAAAAGGTCACCCAGACTGGGAAGACCGGGGATATGGGGGTGGACTTGGTGGCCAAAAAACACGGGGTTTCCTACGCCGTTCAGTGCAAGTATTACTCCAAACCGGTCTCCGGCGCCGCCGTCCAGGAGGCGGTGGCAGGGATGGCCATGTACGGCTGCCAACGGGCCATGGTGGTCACCAACAGCCACCTGACCAGGAACGCCCGTGCCCTGGCCTACGCCAACCACGTGACCGTCCTGGAGGACGTCATCCCCGACCACAAGACCCTGGCCGACGTCCTCACCCCTGGTCGCATCGTCAGCGTCGCCGTGGGCGTCGTCCTCTTCGTGCTCCTGTGGCCTCGCTTCCAGCGCCCCAACGCCACCAGCTGGGGGGTCTACCTGGCCGCTGCGCTGGGGTGCTATTTGGTGCCGCGGGTGACGTTTGCGGTGCTCGGGGTGATCTGGCGGTGGCGGCGAGAGAGAAGGGAACGGCTGTGATTCATAGTGTAAAACTTGAGGCGGGAGCAGTCTGTCCGGCTCAAAAATGTTTCAAAAAATCGTGTTTCTTTCTCGTTTCCCATGTTGATCAGGAAGGCTTGATCCGCACTTGGGCAGAGCAACTCCTAAAGGCTGGGTGTCGGGATTTCCACTTTTGGGGAGACAAGGAAAAGGTGTGGCATCTGCTCGTTGATGAGGTAGATGTGGAGCGCACCCTCGACAATGACCTGGAGGACATGGCGATGACCAGTGGTTATCAGGACTTGGAGGATTTTATGTGGGAATTGCAGATGCAGTCGCCGCAGGATCGCTGTTTGTTCTATGATGATGCGGACGTATGTCGGCAGGTGCTCCAGCGCTGTGATGAGAATTGAAACTGTAAAAAACACAACATTTATAAAGTGAAACGCCTGAGGCAATGCCTCAGGCGTTTTTTCAAGTAAGATTCAATCAAGGATGGTCGCTTTGCCCAGCCGCTTCCAATTCAAACGTTGTCCGCAGCGGTCGCAAAAGGATAGGTATTCCCGGGGCAGCGTTGTGTTGCAGCGGGGACAGATCGGGTAGGTGTAAACGCCGTCGCGCCCGGAATAACGCCGGAGAGCGACGACAGGCATCGGGATACGATAGGAAGCAGCGATGCGGAAATCTACAAAAATTCCTTCTTCATTCATGGGCTTCGCCGCCTTCCCAAAGCGTGAGCATTTCCCCCAGCAACTCTGTGAATCGGCGGCGTTTGTCAGCGGATAGACCGGATAACAATTTCAAGCTGTCGAGCAAGGTCATCAAAACGTCGAACTGTCCAGAGGGGAGGGTCCCGGAAACCAGAGCGACGGAGGGGATGCCCAGCCGCTCGGCCAGGTGCTCCACCGTCGCCAAGGTTGGGTTCCCGTTTCCCGCCAAATACTCTTGCAGGGCGGAACGGGAGATCTCCAGCTCTTCGGACAGTTCGGTCAGAGATTGTCCTCGTTTTTCTTTGAGTGCGTGAATGACTGCGGCCATGTTTTCTTGTATCTCCACAAAATCACTCCTTTCTTTTGCGTGAGGAGGAATATTATACAGATACGTGTTGATATATCGGAAAACTGTGCCGTTATCCTGGCGCACTTTGAAAGTTATGTAAAATAAGAGGGCTTGCCAGCTTGGGGGGAACAGGAGGGAATTCCGTTCTCAAAAGTGACATACATTTTGACATACAAATACACGCCAAACCATGCCGAACTGCGCATAACGCACAAAATCGACGACTCCAATCTCAGAACAAAATAAAAAGAAAAGTGCTGATTTCACCTCAACTAAACGTGAAATCAGCACTTTTTAATTGGAGCAGGCGAAGGGAATCGAACCCTCGTAGCCAGCTTGGGAAGCTGGGGTTCTGCCATTAAACTACGCCTGCGG
>CAKTQP010000022.1 GCA_934597165.1 uncultured Oscillospiraceae bacterium | reverse complement strand
AACCCTCTGCGACCAACCCTTCGCGGCGGGCAGCAAGATACGCATCATGCCCGACGTCCACGCCGGGGTGGGCTGCACCATCGGCACCACCCTGACCATCGGGGACAAGGTGGTGCCCAACCTGGTGGGGGTGGATATCGGTTGCGGCATGGAGACGGTGCCGGTGTCCGGCAAGCGGATGGAGCTTGCGCGGCTGGACAAGCTCATCTACAGCAAGATACCGTCTGGCCTCACCGTCCGGGACAGCTACCACCCCTACAACGACCAAATCGACCTGACCCAGCTCCGCTGCGCCCACGCCGTGAACCTGGATCGCGCCTGCAAGAGCATCGGCACCCTGGGCGGCGGCAACCACTTCATCGAGCTGGACGTGGACGACGCCGGGCAGCGCTACCTGGTCATCCACTCCGGCAGCCGGCACCTAGGCTTGCAGGTGTCCCACTACTACCAGGAGGCCGGGTATCAGGCGCTGAACCGCCGGGACAAGCAGTCCATCGAGGCACTCATCGAGAGCTTGAAAGCCCAGGGACGGGAGCGAGAAATCTCCAAGCAGGTGAAGGCCGCCAAGAAGCAGATTTTGACCGACATTCCCAAGGCGCTTGCCTACGTGACCGGCGACCTGTTGGAGGACTACCTCCACGATATGAAGCTGGTGCAGCAGTTCGCGGAGCTGAACCGGAAGGCCATGGTGCGGGAGCTGGTGAAGGGGATGAAGTGGGACACCGAGGAACCTTTCACCACCATCCACAACTATATTGATGTAGAGCACCGCATCCTCCGCAAGGGCGCGGTCTCGGCGCAGGCGGGGGAGACCCTGCTCATCCCCATCAATATGCGGGACGGCAGTCTCCTCTGCGTGGGCAAGGGCAACGAGGATTGGAACTGCTCCGCACCCCACGGCGCAGGCCGTCTGTTCAGCCGAGCGGCGGCACGGCAGCAGTTCACCGTCTCCCAGTTCCGTAAAGCCATGGGGGACATCTACACCACATCGGTGCGAGCGGAAACCCTGGACGAGTGCCCCATGGCCTACAAGAGCATGGAGACCATCGTGGAACAGATCACGCCCACCGCTGAAATCTCCAAGGTCATCCGCCCCATTTACAACTTTAAGGCGGGGGAGTGACGGGTGTGAACTGGCAATGATTGGATGTTAGCGCGGTAAATTGCGAGAATTCTCCAAAAGAATGGAGATTGCACGGCTGACTGTGACGCGGGAGAGAAAAATTTATGCAAATTTTTTTGCGAATGGGGTAGATTTTACGGGAAATATCCGTTAGAATAATAGAGTTGAAAGAAAAACTTGCAAATTTTTATAAGGAGGAATCTTCTGTGAATCCTATTATGTGTGCAGGCAGAATGAAAAAAGTCCATTCTGATATCCGTGGTCCTATCTTCCAGGAAGCGAACCGCATGAGCGCCGCCGGTATCCCCATTTTGAAGCTGAATACCGGCAATCCTGCAACCTTTGGTTTCAAGATGCCCGACTCCGTCCGCAATGCTCTGGTGGAGAATGCGGATAAAGCCGTTGCTTACTGCGACCTCAAAGGTATGCCCGCCGCCCGTGAGGCCATCTGGGCTTATGAACAGAGCAAGGGCATCACCAGCTTCACTCCTGACGATATCTACATCGGCAACGGCGTCAGCGAACTGGCTCCCATGTGCCTGACCGCTCTGCTCAACCCCGGCGACGAGATTTTGATCCCGTCCCCCAGCTACTCCCTGTGGACCAACTCCGCCTATCTGGCCGAGGCCACTCCGGTGTTCTACCGCTGCCACCAGGAGAACAACTGGCAGCCCGACCCCGAGGAGATCAAGAGCCTCATCACCGAGCGCACCCGCGCCATCCTCATCATCAACCCCAACAACCCCACCGGCGTCATCTACGGCCCCGAGCTGCTGAAGGAACTGGTGGAAGTGGCCCGCGAGAACAAGCTGCTCATCTTCAGCGACGAGATCTATGACCGTCTGCTGCTGGGCGACGCCGTTCACGTGTCCACCGCCTCCCTGTGCCCCGACCTGCCCGTCATCACCTTCAACGGCCTGTCCAAGAGCCACGTGGTCTGCGGCTTCCGCTGCGGCTGGATGTGCGTCAGCGGCCCTGACGAGCTGACCAAGGACTACAAGGCAGCCCTGACCGCTCTGGCCGCCATGCGTCTGTGCGGCAACGCTCTGACCCAGCTGGTCATCCCCGCCGCCCTGGAGGACTCCGCCTATACCAAGCAGATGATGAGCCCCGGCGGCCGCCTGTACGAACAGAGCAAGGCTGCCTGCGACGCCCTGGAAAAGATCCCTGGCCTGACCTTCGTCCGCAACCAGGCTGCGTTCTACGTCTTCCCCAAGCTGGACATCGAACAGTTCGGCATCACCGACGACCGGAAGTTCGCCCTGGATCTGCTCCACGAGAAGCACATCCTGCTGGTGGCCGGCAGCGGCTTCGATTGGCCCGAACCCGACCACTTCCGTCTGGTCCTGCTGCCTGAGGCACACGAGCTGAAGAAGGCTATCGAGGACATCGGTGACTTCCTGAGCACCTATCATCAGTAAACATTGGAACCTTCCTCTATTCCTTTCATTTTCGCCAGCCGGCATCGTTTTCGATGTCGGCTGGTCTTTTTTTGCGTTTGGGGTGGGAAGGGGGTTGACAAGTGAACGAGCGTTTACTATAATAGCAGACGAAGTGAACGAATGTTTACCAAAAGGAGTGAAACACATGAACTACATCCGCAGTCAGCGATATGATACCAAGCAGTTTACCGAGAAGATGATGGGCCCCAACCCCATCAAGCTCACCGAAGAGCTGATGCTGTCCAACCAGACGCCGGCAGGCGCTGTCGTCTGCGACCTGGGCAGCGGCCAGGGCATCACCTCGGCCTTCCTGGCACAGGAGTACGGCTTCCAGGTCTACGCCTGCGACCTGTGGAGCGACCCGGCGGAAAACCAGGCGTTTTTTGACCAGTTGGGTCTGACCCGCGAACAGCTCATCCCCGTCAAGGCGGACGCCCTGAGCCTGCCCTTCGAACCGGCCTTTTTCGACGCGGTGGTCAGCGTGGATTCCTACAACTACTTCGGCCGCGACCCGGACTTTTTGGGGCAGAAACTGCTGCCCTACGTGAAGCCCGGCGGCTACCTCTACTTCGCCATCCCCGGCATGAAGCGGGACTGCCATGACCACCTGCCCCCCGAACTCCTCCTGTCCTGGACGCCGGAACAGCTGGAATATATGCACGACGTGGCCTATTGGCAGCACATGATCTCCCAGACCGACGGCATCGAAATTTTGTCCGTGGCGGAGATGGAGAGCAACGAGGAAGTGTGGCAGGATTGGCTGAAACAGGAGAACGAGTACGCCATCGGCGACCGGAAAAGCATGAACGCCGGCGGGGGAAAATACCTGAATTTCATCCAAATCGTGCTGAAAAAGCACCTTTAAGCAAAGAATCCCCCCAAATGGAAAAGGAGTGCTCAAGGCACTCCTTTTCGTTTTATGCTCGACGAAATGTGATAGGATATTGTTCGTTCTCAGTCATCCCATTCCTTTTCGTAGTCGATGATGGCGCCGGTCTTGGCGTTGATCTCGTAGTCGTACTCATAGTTGCCGTAGTGGAATTCCACCTCGTAGACCATGATACCGTCTTCCTTGTCCAGCTTCGCCTTCAGACCGCGCACCTTGCTCTCGGACAGGGCAGCGTGCTTCAGCGCGATGCTCTTGGCTTTGGCGGCGCCGATGTAGCCCTTGGTGCTGGGGGTGGTGGTGGACTTGCCAGTGGTTTTCGCCTTGCGGCTGTCGGAGAAGTCGCCATAATACTTGGTATTTCCGACCGCTTTGTAAGCGCGCACCTTGAACTTGTAGGTGGTGCCGGATTTCAGGCCGCTGATGGTGGCGCTGGTGCCGCTGACGGTGGCCTTGCGGACGTACTTCTTGGCGGCGGAGTCATACAGATAGACCTGGTACTTGCTGGCGCCCTTGGCCTTGCTCCACTTCAGGCTTACGCTGGTCTTGGTGGTCTTGGTCACCTTCAGGTTGTCCACTTCATCGGGTGCAGTGTAGGTGGTGAGGGTGGCAGCGTAGGGGCCGTAGTAGGTGGTGCCGGACTTGGTCTTGTCATAGGCGCGGACGGTGAAGTGGTACTTGGTGCCTGCCTTCAGGTGCTCCACCTCGTAGCGGGTCTTGGAAGTGGTCTTGATCTTCTGCCACTTCTTGGTGTTGGTGTTGTAGCGGTAGAGGAGATAGCCGTCGGCACCGGAGACCTTTTTCCACTTGAGGGTCAGCTCGTCGTCATCCCGTTCCACTACGGACAGGCCAGTCACCTGATTCAGGTTGGCGGCGTAGGTGGACAGGGCAGTGGTGGCGGTGCCGATGACCATCGAGGCGGCCAGAGCGGCGGCGGCCAGCTTGGAAAACAACTTCTTCTTCATGTCGGGTTCCTCCTTCGGTTTGGTTTTTGCGTCGGTTGTTTTGTTTCGATGGCGTTATGATACCGGGAGAAAATGAGAAACACATGAGAAAAATGAAAAAAATTTTGCCGCCCACCCAGCCCGGTTCTCATGTTCTTCTCATCCTTTCTATGGTATACTGATACAAACAAACGGGAAAGGAGGGCACAAAAAAATGCGCATTTTAGTGGCGGAGGACGAACGGGACTTGAACGAAATCCTATGCAAAAAGCTCCGCTCCGAGGACTACTGCGTAGACGGCTGCTATGACGGGGAGGAGGCGCTGGACTATCTGGCCAGCGTAGAATACGACGCGGTGATACTGGACATCATGATGCCCAAGCGCAACGGCCTGCAAGTGGTGGAGCAGCTCCGCCGCCAGGGAGACCACACGCCGGTGCTGTTCCTCACCGCCCGGGACAGCATCGACGACCGGGTGACCGGCCTGGACGCAGGCGCGGACGATTACCTGGTGAAACCCTTCGCCTTCGACGAACTGCTGGCACGCCTCCGGGTCATGACCCGGAAACGGGGCGGGGAGCGGAGCAACCTGTTCACCATCGACGACCTGACCCTGGACATCCGCAGCAAACGGGTGGAGCGAGGCGGGGTAGAGCTGAAACTGTCCGCCAAGGAGTACGCCCTGCTGGAATACCTCATCCGCAACAAGGGCGTGGTGCTCTCCCGCATCCAGATTGAGGAAAACATTTGGGGCTTCGACTACGAGGGCAGCTCCAACATCGTGGACGTCTACATCCGCTACCTCCGGCGAAAGATCGACAAAGACCACCCGGTAAAGCTCATCCACACCATCCGCGGCAGCGGGTACGTGCTGAAACTGCCATGAAGCGGAAGCGGCTGAGCATCAAGACCCGGGTCACCCTGTGGTACACCACCTTGCTGGCGGTGCTGGTGGGTCTGGTGGTGGCGGCGGTGCTGGTCATGAGCGACTCCATGGAGGAGATGCAGGCGAAAAAAATCCTGGAGGATGCCGTCAACCACGCCGCTGATCTGCTGGTGTACGACGGGACGGACGTGACCTTTTTGGAGCCGGTGGACACCTACGAAGATGGGATTTATCTGCTCTTTTACGATGAAAACTATCAATTTTTGGACGGTTCTTGGCCGAGAAAGTTCCCAAACGGAATCGACGCCGCCAACCGCGCCTTCCAGGCCGTCCGGCAGGGGAACACCACCTATTACGTCTACGACCACCTGTTGGAGTTTGCATCAGGCGGCGTGTGGATCCGTGGCATCTACGAGGCCACCGGCGCGCAGTTCATCCTGGATAGCGTGGTGCGGGTCATCCTCATCGCCCTGCCCACACTGGTCATCCTGGCCGCTTTGGGCGGATGGCTCATCACCCGCAACGCCTTCCGGGTGGTGGACGAACTGCGCCAGCAGGCGGACAGCATTTCTGTAGGACAAGACCTCTCCCTGCGCCTTCCCGTGAACGGGGAGCGGGACGAGCTGTATCGCCTGGCCGGGACGCTGAACCGGATGTTCGATCGGTTGGAAGATTCCTTCCAGGCGGAGCAGCAGTTCATCTCCGATGTCTCCCACGAGCTGCGGACGCCCACGGCGGTCATCCTGGCCGAGTGCCAGTACGCCTTGGAATCCGGGCAAACGGCAGAGCAGACCGCCGCCCTGGAGGTCATCCAGCGGCAGGGGAAACGGATGTCCCGGATGACGGAAGAAATGTTGACCCTGAGCCGGATGGAGCGGGGTCAGACCCAGCTGGCACGGGAGGAGACCGACCTGACCGAGCTGGTGGAGGTCATCTGTGAGGATCAGCAGGAGCTGCTGCCGGAGCACCTGACCCTGCGATGGGAACTGGAGCCGGTGACGGCAGAGGTGCATCAGGATATGATGATACGATTGGTCATCAACCTGCTCAACAACGCCGTCCGCTACGCCAAGTCGGAGATTTTGGTCACCCTGACCTGCCCGAACGACACCGTGACCCTGACCGTGGCCGACGACGGCGTGGGCATCGAGCCGGAGCACCAGAAGCGCATCTTCCAGCGCTTCTACCAGGTGGACGGCGCCCGCGCACGGAAATCCGGCGGTCTGGGGTTGGGTCTCGCCATGTGTGACCAAATTATCCGCCAGCACGGAGGAAGCATTTCAGTAGAGAGTACGCCGGGAGAGGGCAGTCGTTTTCTCGTCACCTTTCCCGCCCGACAGGAGGAAGAGACATGAAAAAAACATTGGGAGGGCTGATGGTCGCCCTCTGCCTGTGCCTGGCCGGGTGCGCCGCTCACGGACAGCACACCAGCCAGCCCGTCAGCGCCAGTCAGTCCACACCGCCTACGTTGGGGCAGCATACTGCCAGCGCGGCAGTGCCGGCTCAGTCTGATGACGCGTCGGAAGGCGCGGATGCTTCCAGTGCAGACAGCACGGAACCCTTGCCGCCGACGGAGGATGCGCAGCAGCCTACCAGCCAGGCGGAGCAGCCGTCGGAACAGACTGTCACAACGGCAGAGAAGTCCGATTCGTCCACCAAAACCGTGAAAAAGCCAAAGGAAACCACGGAAAAAGCAACAAAACCAGCCACAAAGAACGACAAAACGACCACCAAAGACAGCACTTCACAACCCGCCGAACCCAAACAGGACACCACCGCCCCGGTGATGACCGGCTACCTCCCTAGAGGGGATGTCATCCAGATCGCACTCCGCCACGCGGGGCTGAAACAGGCAGACATCTGCGACTTGTCCTGCAAGCTTGAGGACGAAGACGGAGTGATGATTTATCAGGTAGAATTTGAGCACGGAAAGTATGAGTACGAATATGAGATTGACGCTAAATCCGGCAAGATTTTGGACGTAGAGGTTGACGACTAAAAAAATCCACCAGGTATCCTGGTGGATTTTTTCGTGCATAAAACCAGCCGCCTGCGGCAAACTGATGGAAACGGATGGAATTTCAAAAGGGAAGAGGGAAGTGTGCATGAGACGGACGTTGATCTTGGTGGACGTACAGAACGGGTTCCTGCACAACGCAGGCAACCAGGTGATGCTGCAAAAGATACACCAGCTGTTAGACGAACAACTGTTCGACCGCGTCATCGCCACCCGCTACGTGAACACCGCCGGCAGCAACATCATCCGTCTGATGGGCTGGGATAAGCTGCTGACCGAGGCGGAACAGACCATCCCGCCGGAGATTTTGGAGCACGTGGACTACGTAGACGAGAAAATTGGCTATTCCGGCTACACCGAGACCATGCGGAAATTCCTGCTCCAGGACAACGGGGACAAGTACCCGGAGGAGGTATTTTTGGCGGGACTGGACTTGGGGTGTTGCGTGCTGGAGACAGCCACGGACTTTTTCGAGGCAGGGGTGCGGCCCTTCGTCCTCACCGCCTATTGCAGCTGCGCCGGTGGGCCGGAGTATTTCGACGCCGCTATCTTGTGCCTGGAGCACCTCATCGGTACCCGACATCTGATACCGGACGAGACCATTCAGACCAAAGAACAGCTGGACCGGATGGTGGCACAGGCTCAGCAGGCGAAGCCTTGTTAAGTGCGTAAAAAAGGCAACTTTTCAGTTGCCTTTTTTCTGACGTGCATCTGCCAGTGGATTGGCCTTGGCGGCGATCTGTAGGTCGTCGTTGGAGATGTGGGTGTAGATCTGGGTGGTGTTCAGGTGGTCGTGTCCCAGCACCTCCTGGAGGGTGCGCACATCCACGCCGTTTTGCAGCATCAGCGTGGCCGCCGTGTGGCGGAGCTTGTGGGCGGAGTACTTGCTGGCGTCCAGACCGGCGGTGAGCAAGTATTTTTTTACCATTTTGTGGACGCCAGCCCGGGTGATGCGTGTCCGCCGGTTAGAGACGAACAGCGCCGGTTCATGCTGGAGCGACAGCATAGCACGCACCGTCAGATAGGACTCCAACGCGGCCTTGCAGCCGTCGTTCAAGTACAGGATGCGTTCTTTGTTGCCTTTGCCCAGCACTCGGATGGTATCGCCCTGGATGTCGGACACGTTCAGGTTCACCAGCTCGGAGATCCGCAGGCCGCAGTTCAGGAAGAGCATCAGGATGCAGTAATCCCGTTCCTTGTTTTTGCCCTGGACCGCGTCCAGCAGCGCCAGGGATTCTTCCAAGGTCAGATACCGCGGCAGCGTTTTCTTCATCCGCGGCGAGTCCAGTTCCTGCACCGGATTTTCCTCCAGCAGGTGGGCTTTGCTGGTCAGGTAGCGGTAGAAGGAGCGGATGGCGGCGATCTTCCGGGCGAGGGACGCGGTGTTCAGCTGGCGCTCCCGGCTGAGGAAGATGAGATAGTCGTAGATCTCGCTCAGCGATACAGAGCCCACCAGCTCCAAATCTACATCAGCGATGGAGATACTGTCCCACGGGGTGTCTGGCGAGACCAGACCACGGCTGCGTTTCAGGTATCGGAAGAAGGTGCGCAGGTCTAAGAAGTATTCATCGACGGTTTTGGCCGAATGGGCCTTGACCGTCTCGTGGTAGGACAAGAAGTCCTTCAGGATGGTGGGTGCGTTGGATATGGTGCTCATAGGCTCAGGTTCCTTTATATGATGGTAGACAGATGCCCCGAAGTCAACAAAATTTTTATTTTGTTGACTTTTATATCAATTAAAAAAAGCAATAAATAAGGGTTTTGAAAAAGGAGGCTCCCGGCGGCGCGGCCTGGCCTGGCTCTGTGCGTGGCTCGGCCGGTGGGCGTGGTTGTGCCCTCTCTGTCGCTCGGTTGCTCCCCCGCTGTTGCGGCTTGCTGCGGTGGTTGTCGGCGCTCCGCCGGCCGCTCCGCCCCTGGCCGCCTCCGGGTTTCATCCGCCGGCGGCCGCTGGCTCCGCCGGCCTCTGTCGCTGGGCGCTGCCTCGGAGCGCGCGCACGGGCGCACCGTCGTGCGCCCTGGCCGGCCGACCAAGCCCGGCCGGCCGCGCGCGCTACTTGGAAAGACAGTATCAAGTCCCTTTCTGTATTGATAATGCGATATTATACCACGACCGAAACGCATCGGTCAATGGGAAGGGCTGCCAGGCCACAAGTATGCCATAGATGCCACACCAGTCAAGGCACGCTACGCTTAAAGCCTTGACAGGAGTGGCATCCACGGCGAATAGTAGCCAAGGCAGCTCCCCCCACTGGCGTTCCTGTTTTCACCAGGAACGCCCTTTTTTACGCCTCCCCTGCCGCACCAGCTTATCGGCACAGGCATACAGCACCGTAACGGACGCAGAAGAATGGTTGAGCGCGCGCCGGACGCGCTCAATGTCGCCATAGCGGTTCATCAGCTCCACGGCGTACATTTTGCGCGCCGTATGAGGCGCGACGTTGGCCGGAAGGCGATAAGCGCGCGCAGCGCGCTTGACATCAGACCAAACAGCCTGCCGCGTCCGATGGCGCGTCGGGTCGCACCGATGCGGGAACACCCACTGGGAACCGGCATGAACAAGCAGATCAGCGAGCAGCTCATCGGTCAGATTAACCCGACGCCGCTTCCCTGTTTTGGATTCCACGACATAAAATTGCCTGCGCAGCTGCGCAGGACGGAGCGCCAGGACGTCACCAACACGCAGACCAGTATGTAAAGCCACGCGCATGACCAGCCGGTTTGACGGGGTGAGGACGCCCAGGACGCGCTCCATCGACTCGTTCAAAATATACTCGGTTTTCACACAATCACCACCTAAGGAAAATGCCCGTGGGTGTGACCCACGGGCACCTGGCCTATGATAGAATCAATACAGACAGAGACAAAACGGCAATAATTTTCCATGTCCTGCAAGTATTATCCTACCAAACCTGGCGTGAATTGTCAATCCGAAAAAAGTAAAATCGAACCATTATTTTTCAAAATTCCCAGAGCGTGAGAGAGGTGTGCGAAGATGGTAAAAAACGCCAGGGGACGTGCCCCCTGGCGTTACACATAGTCCGACCCGTCACCGGAATCATCCATCGGCTTGCGGCGTTTTATACCAATATCTGCCATCATACAATGGGTGGGCATCCTGCGCACCCATTCCAGAAGTTGGCGATACTCGAGCACCAGGCGTTTCCTGGAACTTTCAGGCAGACTCGGTTCTAACTCATACTCACCCGCCAGGATGAAGTAGCTCAGACGCTTCTCAAGATATTCCAGCAAATCACTCTTATTTACGAAAGCACCAGAATTTAACACAACAATCACCGTCCTACATAGTATTCACGCCGCGCCATCACCAGATTGGCGGCAGGGATCTCAAATATATAGTAATCCTGGGGGAATCCAGTGCCCCCTTCTGGGAGCAGGTCAGTCAACGTAATGTCGAGATAATGCGTAACCGGTTCGGCGAATGCGCCTCCATGGTAATACCATCTACCACCAATTTTACCATCAACTGACTGTTTGGTCACATATTTCAGGATATAATTGACAGCTTTGCCATAATCACCATACAGCTCAATCGCAGTCGTGAATCCCAGCGACCAGTCAGGCAGATTGTACACCACATGACCACCACCAGCAAGCCACTGATCGCGCTGCCGCTTGCTCCGTGGCTTGCGCGGCCTACCACCTTCGGGAGGTACAACCGTACCGGAATCTTCCACCGGCAGAGCTGAGTTGAAAAACCCATGGAAATGCAGCGCACCATCCTTGTGCAGCTCAGGCACCAGGATGTACACCAACCCTTTCCTGCGCACACGATTGTCACACCAGCGCGACATCTGATTGACCACGGAGCGCACGTCATACCGGTCGACACAATCAGCGTCCAAGGTCAGCGTCACAAAATACGACAGCTCCGCAGCATGACATAACCGCCGC
Source organism: uncultured Oscillospiraceae bacterium (assembly GCA_934597165.1). Lineage (GTDB taxonomy): Bacteria > Bacillota > Clostridia > Oscillospirales > Oscillospiraceae > Onthomonas. The sequence goes on along the minus strand of CAKTQP010000022.1, from coordinate 20,617 downwards.
AGCGCAGCAGCAGCACGCCGAGCAGAGCGAGACAAATTGTCCTTACGGCGCGCGGAGCGCCGCGCCTTACTTTCAGATTTTCCACACGGCTCCAGCCCTGGTTCACTGGCAAATATTGGCCGGTCTGCAATCAATTCCTCACACCAACCATCGGGATATTGGCGCACGCGGCACGGGAAACAAACATCTGATTTTTGGACAGGAGCAATAAAACGAGCATCGAACATGGAGCATGACCGTGACGTAATACTGTCCTACTATCAAGTAGCGCGCACACAGCCAAGAATGGCTGAGCGCGCGGCGCTCCGCGCCAGTTGCCTACGCAACTGACCGCGTACGCGCGCGTCTCGCACGCGCCCACTTCGTGGCGCGTGCTCTCTCCGCCCTCATCGACGTCCCACGGCCGGGCACCGGTCACTGGCCAACGCTCCGGAGGCTCGCAAGCTCGTCCTGCGCTTATGGCCTGCCCGGCCATGGGACTCTGTTAGTGCTTTTCTGGCGGTTCGGCGCGGCGTTCCTGCGGGTTTGGTGCCAGGCGGTGCCTCGTCCCATAGGGCGCTCGGAGGACGCCAGGCCAGGCCGCACGCGCCTCCCGCTGATATAAAAGTACATGGCTTTGTGGCTTTTTGGGCGCTCCGCTATAGCGGAACGGGCCGCTCCGCGCCCAAAAAGCCAGTCGCCAACAACAAAATAAGATATTTTGTTTACTTACTGAATTATAATTCATTCGTAAGATAAACAAAACACGTATTTTGTTGACTTTTGTTTCTCCGCCTTTTTGCCGTGTCCCTACGTTCCCCTAGGCATTGTCCTATTTGACAGCCTGGTTTGAGAACATCTATCAGTGTGACAGAAAGACGGTTTTATTTTATGTGGCGAATCATTCCGCCGGACTCACTTGGGCGAACGCCGCTGGATGCCAGTCCAGCTGTTGGTGACGCAGCGAGTGGGCATGGTCTTGATACGCTGGGTCACATCTCGGAGGGCGGCGTTGTAGGCGTCGATCTCCGCCTGGGTGCGAAACCGGTCGTACTGGGTGCCGCCGTCCCACATCCACTCCAGCTGCGCCAAAAGCGTCCCCTTGTCGATAAAAGCGCCGTTGTTGGCCATGAGATTCCTCCCCTTTCCAGGTGTAACCTTCCAAAACGTCAGATTTTGTTGACTTTTTCCCACAGCGGGAAAAGGACGGCTGCTCACCGTCCACGCTTCCCTACATTATAATATAACACGCTCGCCCGGTCAACACCGAGCGTCAAATCCCGTTCCGCAGCAAGTCCAGCGCCTCTCGGATGTTCTTCACGGGAATCAGCCGCAGCCCTGGCAACTCCGGCAGCTTCCGACTGTTCCGCGCCGGCAGCATACACTGTGTGAACCCCAGCCGATGCACCTCGGCTAGCCGCTGATCCAGAGCGTTCACCGTCCGCAGCTCGCCGGTCAGACCCACTTCCCCGATGGCCGCCAGCTCGTCCGGCACCGGTCGGCCGCTCATGCTGGACGCCACCGCCAGGATGGTGGCCAAGTCCGCCGCCGGTTCCCCCAGGCTCAGGCCGCCGATGACGTTGATGTAGGCGTCGTGGCCACCCACGTTGAACCCACCTCTTTTTTCCAGCACTGCCAGCAGCAGCATGGCACGGTTGTAGTCCACCCCGTTGCTGGTGCGCCGAGGCGACGCAAACCCGGAGGGTGCCACCAGCGCTTGGACCTCCGCCAGCACCGGCCGCACCCCTTCCATCACGCAAGTCACGCAGGTGCCCGGCGTGCCGGTGGGGCGTCCGCTCAGGAGCATTTCCGACGGGTTGGGCACCTCTACCAAGCCCTTGTCCAGCATCTCAAAGACGCCGATCTCGTTGGTGGCGCCGAACCGGTTCTTCACCGCACGCAAAATCCGATAGGACTGGTGTGCCTCCCCCTCAAAGGTCAGCACGCAGTCCACCATGTGCTCCAGCACCTTGGGCCCGGCGATGGAACCTTCCTTGTTGATGTGGCCGATGACGAACACGGTGACCCCCGCCCCCTTGGCCAGCTCCATCAGCGCCATGGTACACTGCTTCACCTGGGCGATGCTGCCGGGCATGGAGTCAGATTTGCCCGTCAGGATGGTCTGCATAGAGTCCACGATCAAAATCTGCGGTTTGACCTCTTCCACCGCGTCCAGAATGGCCTCTAGGTTGTTCTCCGCCAGGATATAAAGGTCCTTGCAGCGGATGTCCAGCCGGTCGGCGCGGAGCTTGATCTGTCGGGCAGATTCCTCACCGGAGACATACAAAACCGTGGCAAACTGACACAAATGGTCACAAATCTGCAACATCAGCGTGGATTTCCCGATGCCCGGCGCGCCGCCGATGAGCACCAGGGATCCTTGAACTGCACCGCCACCCAGCACGTGGTCTAACTCCCCCATGCCGGTCTGGAAACGCAGCTCCTCCGAGTCCTCGATCTCGCTGAGCCGCTTGGCCTGGGGACGGCTGTGCAGGCCGCCTACAGCGGGCTTGGCACTGCCCCGCACCCGCTCAGACGGCTGCTCCACGATGGTGTTCCAGTTGCCGCAGGCGGGACAGCGTCCCTGCCATTTGGGGAACTCGTTGCCACATTCGGTACAGAAAAAGATGGTCTTTGCTTTCATCGGTGTCACTCGCTTCCGTTGGTCAGCTGGTCAGATAGGCGCTCATGAGCACCATGGCCAGCTTGGTCTGATAGTCCTCCTGCTGCAGCAGCTGATCCTCCTTGGGGTTGGACAAGAACCCGCACTCCACCAGGATGGCACGGCAGTTGATGTGGTTCATTAAGTAGACTTTTTTGGCTATCCTGGTGGCCTCCCGCTTGGGGTCGGTGCCAAGGGTCTCCCGCAATAACAGCTGGGTGTGCTGTGCCCACAGGATGCTCTCATCATCGTTGTGGAAGAACACCTGCGCACCGCTGGCGGATTTGGCCGAGTGGTTGTTCTGGTGGACGCTGAGCAGCACCGCACCCGGCGTCTCGTTCACCAGCGCCGCCCGGTTGTACAGGTCGCTGCGCTTCTTCTCCCGCAGGGTCTTGGCGGAGCTGTCCGCGATGGAGGTGTCCGTGTCCCGGGTCAGTTTGGTGCGCACGCCGTACAGACCCGCCAGCTGATCCACCTTCAGCACGATGGACAGGTTGATGCCGCTCTCCGGCACCCCGGACAGCGACACCGCACCCCCGTCCTCCCCGCCGTGGCCGGCGTCCAAGATCAACGTCTGTTGCGGGTATCGGGCACAGGTGGCAGCGGAAGCGGCGGTGCTGGTCTGAGCCAGCTGGTAGAGGCAGTAGGATAAGGTCAAAAAGAAGAGTAAAAAAAGGAATAATCGCATCACTTTGTTCATTTCACATCACCGAAACAAGCCTATGCGACGTTCTTTCATTGTAGCACAGAAACCGCCCCATGAGAAGGCTTTTCCTGGGACGCGGACGCACGCCGGGACGGGTCGGGCATAGAATGGAGGGAAAACGGTCGAAGGACTGGTTTTCTCTTCCATAGAAAGGAGCGATGGAATTGAGCTGTAAACAACCCAACCAGCCGGCGGCGTGCCCCCGAGACTTCGGCACCATGCCCGACTGCGCGCCGCTGGCGGTCCCCTATGTCCCCTTCCAACAGAATAACGCGTCCAAGTACAGTTCCCAAGAGGCCCTGAGCCAGGGCACCCTGTTCCCCGGCCTGAACCTGCCCTTCCACCTGAAGACGGTGGGCACGGCGGTGCCCAAGACGCCCCTGACCGAGCTGCAAGCCCTGGGGTTTGTGGTCCACGAGCTGGGGCTGTACCTGGACACCCACCAGGACGACCAGGAGGCGTTCGCCCTGTTCCAGAAGTACAGCGCCCTGGCCGAAAGCTGCTACGCCGCCTACGTGGAGGCCAACGGCCCCATCCGGCAGACAGACGCGGCGGCGGACGACCGTTACACGTGGCTGGACGGCCCATGGCCGTGGGAGAGCACGGCTGGACAGGAGGTGGAGTGCTAAATGTTTATCTATCAGAAGAAGTTGCAGTACCCCATCAACATCCGCCGACCCAACCCCAAGCTGGCGTCTGTCATCATCTCCCAGTACGGCGGCCCCGACGGCGAGCTGGGCGCGTCCCTGCGCTACCTGAGCCAGCGGTACGCCATGCCTTATGATGAGGTGAAGGCGGTTTTGACGGATATCGGGACGGAAGAATCTGCTCCGGAGAATCGTCTGTAAAATAACAACCCCTCGGTTTACGCCGAAGGGTTGTTATTTGTTTCAGTTTCAAATTTATTCGCAATGCTCTCTAAAGGAATCTAGAAAATCTAGAATATGTTGTTTGTTATCTTTGGAAAGAAGATTTAATTCTATTGCTCGATCAATATAGGCATTCACGTAAAAAATAGTGTTTTTCATCATTGAGTTGTTCATGCAAGATGCTTTTTGGATTACAAAAATCGAAGCGATACCAACGATTGCGAATATAAAGAGGAAGATAACAAAAAGTGTATAATATGGTTCTATTACTTTATCAGGCAAACTATGATACAAACTAAAGATGGACATAGAAATATATAAGCCTAATGACGTTATGGATAGCACAACATATTCCTCATTATAAAGTCTCATTAATATACTTGGTTTGCCTCGATTGACATTTATGTAACTGTAGATATTATTTGAAGTTTCCCAATTAAATATCTCTTTTTTCTGTTTAAAAGAAAAATAGTCGTAAAATACTCTAATATATGCAGATATCGACGCAATTTGCCGGATATTTTCCCCACTTTTTATTGAGAGTGGAATGAAATAGAAAATAGGGATTAGAAAAATACATACACTGGCCAATGAGAGAACATATGATTTAATTTCAAATTCATTAATTGCGAAAATTATTGCGAACCCAACAGTCCATGTTGATAAAATTGTTGTAATTGCTAAGTTTGATTGCGAGTTAATAATTTCAATCCGTGAAATCATTTCACTTCTAAGCGAATCATATTCGTGTGTTGAAAAAGTGATATTCTTTGTTATATTGATCATCGTTTTAACCTCATCCAATAGAAAAATCAGCAAAGTTACCGTATTATCAATATCCGCTTTTGTTTATATTATATAAAGCAAGGAGCTTTTTGTCAATTTTGAAATTTTATATAAGAATGCGGTGAAGCTTTTTGCTTCACCGCATTCTATGTTTTTTAGATATCTAAATCTTCGCTCGAATTAGATGATAAACCAGCTGAGTGCAATCGTAATAAGGCGCAATAGGCCCGATGTCGGTATACCGCCCATCCTTGGCATTCGCCCGAAACGGCCCACCCGCATCATACCACTTGCCACCACCTGCGTAGATTGCCAGATTGCTCTCCCACACGCACACGTCCCCCGGCCGCAGGTCGGTGAGCTTGTCGTAGGTCTTCTTTCCGGCGGAAATGACCTGACAACCGATGAGGTGTTCCTTTCCGGTAACCTGGCCAGCGTCATGGCTGATGCGCTTGCCGGACGCCAGCAACCCCACGTCCTGCAAAATCCACGAGACGTAGTGGGAACAGGTAGCACCGGGGTGTTCCAACTTCCGCGTCGCGTCAAAGGTGGATTTCGCGCGGTAGGTCTTATCCTGGTAGTGCCACTTGTGCTTGACCAGGTACGCGCCGATTTCCGCTGCACGAGCCAGGGTTGCATCTCGGATGAGCGCCGCCTTGGTTTTTGCGCCTACGATGCCGTCCACCGTCAGACCAGCCTTATACTGATACCCCCTCACAGCGCTGTCCGTCTGCACACCCCAGATACCGTCCTCCGTCAGCTGACTGCCCACCAGATTGAGCCGGTGCTGGAGCAGCTTGATGGCTGCGCCAGTGTCCCCCTTGCGCAGCAGTTCATCCTCGGCATTTTTCACCTGTGTTACGGGCGTCAGAAACAAGGCCCGTTCTTCCTTGCGGCGGCGTACCAATCCGGGCAGCACTTTCCCGTTGCACCGTGTCCACATAGTCAGCGCGTCCGCCGCGCCGGTGTAATCCCCTTGGTTCAGCCTGCGCACCGCGGTGGAGCCTGCCATAGCGCCGATGCCCACATTGTACGCAAAGCTCACTAAGGCATCAAACTGATTTTGATTGATAGGCACCTTGACCGCCTTCGCTACCGCCGCCTCATAGGTCTTGATGCTGTGGTCACGCAGCCAGGCGTGTGCCAGAGCCTTCGTCGTGGTCATGCCCTTGCCCACCTTTTTGCCATAGTAGCTGCCGGTCTGGCCATAACCAATCGTCCATACGCCATCCAGCTTGTTAGATGCTTTCAGTAAGCATCCCTCGAAGCCTTCTATCATGGCCAACCCTTTCGCGCTGATCTTCATGTCATTCGCCCTCCTCTTTGTCCATGTTCATCAGCGCCGCCAGCACAGCACTGACGATCACACTCCCCGCACTGATCGCCACCGTCTTGGCGCTTGCTACATCAGTAACACCGTTGACCCAAGCCACCAGATTGGCCGCAACAGCACCCACCGCCGCCTGTAACGCAGTACGGCCTGCGCGATACAGCCACTCTTTCATCGTTTTATCCTTCATGGTGATTCTCCTTTCGCGTAGGGAGCCGTTTCAGCTCCTCCACCATCTTCGTGATCGTCCCGTTTCCTCCCAGGGCGTGATAGGCCGCGTAGCTCTCCAGCACATTCTCCATCGCGTAGATAGGGACATACCCCTTCTCCATATAATGCGAGTGGTCCCGGATGATCTCCGCCCGGAGCAGGCATTTCATCCCGTCCTGGGTGGACTGATACCGCCGATACATCCGCCAGATGGCCGCCCAGGTGGCGGTCAGGATGGGGGCACAGAGGGCGGTGACGACCTGTGTGAATTGGCTCATCTCATCATCCCCCTTACGTAAATGTGAATGTAAAATTCGAGACCTCCACCGCCAACGGCGTATTGTTGGCAGCCGAAAAGGCCGTGGACGCTGAGATATTGATGTTGATGCAGTTTTCGGTGGCGGAGCACGCAATGTCCCCCACGGAGCCCACCGCTATGTCCTGGCACAGATACCCGCCTTCCGCACGTCTGACCCGCATAGTCGCCTGGCTGGGATTGCTCAGCGTGACCGTGGTGTTGGATTGCAGCGGACGCGAGAGCGGGACAGAGAAGCTGATGGTCTTGGCAGCGCCGGAGAGCATCCCGGCACAGTGCATTTTGGTGACCGTCGTGGTCTTGCCCGGCTGGAGCCGCAAGGACGCACAGTCGGCACGGAGTTCTGTAACGGCAGCGGTCAGCGCAGCCAATGTGGTCTCATCTGCATAGAGGGTCTTGAGCTGCTGCCAGTCCGGATGCTGGGAGACCGACTCCAAGGTGAGGCCGGTCAAGCGCACCAGATACAGCGGCAGGAATGCCGACACATCTCCGCTCAAGCAGTCCCCTGCCGTGTAAGCGGGCGCTTGGGGCGTCCCGGTCACCGGTGTGCCCTTGATGGCCACAAAGGTGCCGGTCTCCTGGCCGGTGGCCACGTTTTTGGTGTACTGGAACCCGATCAGATCCAGACGATTCTGTCCCTGGCTCCCCGATGCGATGGCCACATCGGCATACTGCCCCGTGGGGATACAGGCGAACAGCCCCTGCAAGAACAGCGCCCCATCGGCCAATCGGATGGTGTTGGTGTCCACGATGGACGCCGCCAGCCGGTTCCCCACCGCCGTCACATAGCTGCCAGCCCCCACCAGAGCGGCGTGCATATGGGCATCCAGGCTGGCCGTCACGTTCTGACCGGTGAACCCGGTCACCAGATAGTTTTCCATTCAATCACTCCCTGTCTTGTAGGATACCGTCACTACGCCCCCGAAGATGGTGACGATCTTTTTCGTGATGCTCGTCTCCACAGACAGCCCCGTCACGTTGTCCCAGACGCCCACCACGTCGCCGATGTCGTAGACCGTCTCGCTGTCCGCCAGAGACGCCTTGCAGCTGTCCCCGGCCTGGTATTCCGCCAGCTTGGCCATCCCGTTGGCGGTCAAGCTCTCCAGGCTCTCCGCGTTGGAGTAGTCATACACCGCCACCCGCTCCGCCAGCCCCGTGCTGGTCTGGGTGGTGGAGAGGTTCCCGTTGGCGTCGGCGTACAGATGTACCACCTGCCGCTCCCGCAGGTCCCCCTTGCCCAGGCAGATGAGGTGGTTCACCGGGTGCCACAGCTGGGTGGCGTCGATGGTCATCCGGTCGCTGTCCCACTCGTTTTCCTTCACGTAGCGTGCGACCGGCACCGCAGACAGCTGCACCTGGCCCGTCCCCAGCACCTCCATCCGCAGCTTCCCGCCCACACTTGTCAGCATGGCGCACAGGCCATCGTAGCCGCCGCAGTAGCGATTGAACTGGTAGGACACAGATAGTCCGCTTGAGCCGTCAGCCGCCACAAAGAGGTCGGACAAGGCCAGCCGTTGGAGGACCGCAGCCAGGACGGTGTTGGCGTCCCCGGACACGGTGTAGTAGTCCGCTCCCGCGTCCGGCTGGATGACCTTGCTGTTCAAAATGCCGTGCCAGGTGCGGCCAGTGTACCGCTTGACCCCATCGGCGGAGGTGTAGCGCATCCCGTCCACCATCCCGCCGTACTCAGTGCCCTCCATGTACAGCAGCGCCCCAGCCTCCAGGGTCACCCCCTCCGCCGGGACTTCCAGCTCGAAGTCGTTCTCATCCGCCCCGAAGGCCAAGTCCAGCACACAGTCCTGGAGCACGCCCTGATCCACCAGGGCTGCGTTGGTATAGATCAAATCCACCGCGGCTCACTCCTCTCCTCGATCAGCGTGACGTCCACCCCAAAATTGTCGCTGCGGGTGATGGGCACCGTGCCCGTGGGGATGGGCTGGAATACATAGCTCTGCCGCTCCCGCAGGTGGAGACAGTTGGTCTTGCCGCCGTCCAGACCGGTGACCACGATGGTCTTCTCCCGGCTGTCGATGGTCAGATATTGGTCGGCGGTCAGCGTCACCGCCACGTCGTAGGCGTGGCCATTGATGTACACGATGGGATGGTCACAAGGGCCGAACACCACCATCCGGAACCCGCAGGGTGCGTTGGCGGGGTTGGTGAGGGTGGAGCGGATGAGGCTGTTGCCGTACCGATAGGGATACCGGTAGGGATACGCCTTGCGCTCCGACGCCCCGGCGCTGACCGGCAGATAGGTCAGGGTAGTCTCGGTCATCCAGTAGGGATAGGGAGAGAGCACGGTCAAGGTCAGATCAGTCGCCCAGGCGTCCTCTGCCCATTCGCTCACCTCCCACCCGCTGATGTAGGCGGGCAGATAGCTCCGCTCGTTCACGTAGAGCCGTCCCGGCTTCCGGGCGGCGATGTCCGCCACCGTGACCGCTTCCAGCGCGTCCAGCAGGTCGTAAAACGCCCCGGCGCTGTCGGCAAAGACGGCCACCGTCAGGCTGAACTCCTGGCTGCGCTTGAACCACCGGTCGATGGTGATACCCTCCGTCCGGCGTTCCGTACTGGCGTAGCTGCGGGAGACCTTGAGCAGCTTCTCCGCGTCCTGCAGCATCAGCGGCCACCGGGTCAGCGGCAGCGCCTTGCCCGCATGATTCTGAAATACCACGTCCACTTACAGCACCTCCCGTACCATCCGACCCACTTCCCGTTCCCGGAAATAGATGGGCTGGGTCATCCCATCCACCAGCTCCCGCACCAGCCCCTTCAGCCGGTCGTAGTCGATGGCCTGGGTCTGCCCTGCCATCCGCACCGTCACGATGTCCGCCAGCTTGTCCATCCACCAGGTGTTCCGCTCCAACGGCAAAATGCCCTCGGCACCGGCTTCTCCGCCGCCGAACAGGGTGGGATTGCGCATGACGCCGCCCTTGGCCGCCCACTTGACGGACAGATGGGGAATGCTGCCCTTGAGCAGGTCGCCCACCTTCCAGCCCGCAGGGCTGATGCCGAAGTGGGGCACCTTTAATTTGGGCAGGCTCCAGGTGAAGTGGAACAGCCCCTTGATCTTATCGATGACCCCCGCCACCTTGTCCTTGGCCGCCGTGACCGGCGTGATGATAGCGGATTTGATGCCGTTCCAAATGGTGGACACCGTATTTTTTAGGCCGTTAAAGATGCTGCCCACCGAGGTCTTCACGCCAGTGACCACACCGACCACCCCGGACTTGATACCATTCCAAACGGTGGTCGTCACCGATTGGATGCCATGCCAAATGGCGCTGACGGTGTTCTTCACGGCATTGATGCCGGTGGTAATGCCGTTCCGGATACCATTCACGATCCCCAGCAGCGCCCCCTTGATGGCGTTCCACACAGTCACCGCCGTGGCCTTGATGCTGTTCCACAGCCCGGCCAGCGTGGCCTGGAAGTCCTGCCAGGCATACCACGTGCTGTCCAAAAAGCTCCGGATGGCGTCCAGCGCGTTGAGGGTCACGGTGTGGATGGTCTCGAAGACGCCTTGGAGGGTGGTGCCAATGGCGTCGAAGGCACCGCTGACGGTGGCCAGTATCTCCGTGCCAGCCTGCTGGATGGACGCCCACAGGCCAGCGAACCACTGTTGCAGCCCGTCGATCTTGCCGCCGATAAAGTCCATGGCCGACCCCAGGGCGGCGCTCACTGTGTCCCAATTTTTGTACAGCGCCACCCCAATGGCGATCAAGGCCGTGATGATGGCAATAGCTATCGTGATGGGCGAAGTCAAGAAGCCCACCACCGCCGCAAACGCCCCAGTCGCCGCCGTCACCACCGCCGTAGCGATCGCTGTGGCGTGGAGGGAGATGTTATAGGCCAAAATGGCCGTAGTCAGCACGCCCAAACCGATACCGATGCCGGTCAGCAACGTCTGATGCTCCCGACACCACCCGATGGCCCCAGACAGTGCCGCCGACAGGGCATCAATGTGCCCCGCCAGTCCCTGCACCCGCTGGATGGCGATGGGGAGGAAGGACTCCATCAGGGTGGTCTTGAGATTCTGCCACGCCGTGTTGGCCGGTTCCATGGCCTCGCCCATCTGGGACTGTGCCTCAGTCAGCCGCGCCGTGGCGTCGTTGGCGGCCAGGATGTCCCCCGCCGTCTCCTGGTACTGCTCTGCCGCATCGCCGTACAGCTTGGTCAGGGTCTCCGTGATGAGCGCCTGCCGCTCCTGCTCGTTGGAGCACTTGGACAGCGCCACATTGAAGGCGTCCTCTGCCGTCTTTACATCCTTGTTCATGTACTTGCTGAACATGGTCGCAGCCTCACTGGACCAGTTCAGCGCGTCCGCCAGACTGCCCGTCACCGTCCCGGTCTTGGCCGTCTCCGCCGCCGTTTCCGCCAGGGATTCCACCGGCAGGGAGTCGCCATAGGTGCCGAAGACGCCGATCAGGATGGTGGTCCACTGGTGCAGCTCCTTCTGGGACTTGGCCATGTTGGCGATGAGGTTGGCTGCCTCGGTGGCCTGGTCGGTGTCCCCCACCACTCGGTACAGGGTGCGGTAGGTGCTGGCAGCCACATCGGCGGAGAAATTGGCCTTGGAAAAGGCGGTGTCCAGCTTGGCCATGGCTGTCCGGTACTCTCGCGTGGCCTCCGGCAGCTCCCACACGGCGCTGGCCAGGTCGTGGAGCTTGCCGATGCCCGCCTGGATGCCGTTGGACACCAGGTCCGCCAGCACCCCCTTCAGCATCGTCCAGCCGCCCTCCGCCTCCTCTGCTGCCTGGGTCACCTCTTCCGTGCTCCGGGTCAGCTGGTCAGCGGCGTCGGACGCCTCCCGCAGGGTGGTACGGTTGCCTTCAAGCTCCCCGGACAGCGCCGTGATCTGTCCCGCCAGCTCCTTGGCCGCGTCCGACTCACTGCCCTGCTCCAGCACCACGTTTGTGTAAGACCGTTTCAGCGCTTCCAGCTCGCCTTCCTGTTGGGAGATGGTGCTGGACAGCTGCCCGAACGCAGACTCTTGGGCGTCCAGTGCTGCGCTGGCCGCATCCAGCTTTTTGCCCAGGTTGGCCTCCTGCAATTCCGCCAGCGCCAACGCCTTCCGCAGCCGGTCAGCCTCCACGCTGTTCTCGCCGAAGATGGCGCACGCCGTCTCCAGCTTCATCCGCGTCAGCTCCACCTTCTGACCAGCGCTGGCCTGAGCGTCCGCCAGCAGCTTCATGTTGCTCCGCAGCGCTTCCGTGTCATCCGACGTGCCGTCCAGCTGGGCGGAGTTCAATTTCAGCTGGGCGTTCATGGCGCCAATGGAGGTGTTGATGGCCTTGATGCCATCGGTAAACCCATCCGTCTCCGCCTTGAACGTCACCTTCGCTTCATTTTTGTTGGCCATCTCACCGCCTCCTCTCTCGGTCCCGTTCCATCAGATACGCCTGGTGCTCCTGAAAAGCCGTCCAGTTGGCCGCCACCTCAAATAAGAAGGACAGGTCAGCAAACCAGAACGTCTCCTCCGGGATGTGGTGGGCCAGCACGAACAGCGTGTACCAGTCCGCCACCTCCTCCAGCACCAGCGTTACGCCCCCTCGCCCTCGCCCGCAGCGCCGGAGGCCACTGCGGAACCGGGAGGGTTTTGGACGCCCAGCAGCTGGGACGCCGCTCGGATGACCGCCATCAGGCTCTCCGGCAGCTGCCGCAAAAACGCCTCCTCGCTCATGCACTGCTCCAGCGTCTCCAGGTTGGCGCACAGATAGCCGCAGTAGAGCACCGTGGCGTTGTCGATCACATCCTCCGCCCCCTTCATCAGGATGTGGTTGATGCGGGTATACAGCCCCTTCTTCTGCTGTTTCAGCTGATAGAGGGCGTACATATTCAAGGTCATAGGCACCTGTTCCCCGCTCCGCAAGACCAGGGTCTGTACCGTCGTGGGCATTGCGTGCTGCATCATCCCTTAGCCTCCTTCCTCGGTGGGGGTCTCGGCAGTGTCCCCACTGGGCTTCACCAAACTCGTCGAAAACGTCTTCATCCAGGCGCCAGCAGTGGTCTCATCCACCTGCGCCGACAGCGCCTCGTAGCAGCCATAGCCGGCAGCATCTTTCATGTATGTAAATTCCAGCTCCTGTTCCGCCACTTCCTCCTCACCGTTGGTCACCGCGTCCTCCACCTCAGAGGCCAGCGTGACCCGCGGGAACGCCTTGTATTTCAGATTGCCGTCCTCGTCCTCCAACAGCAGCGTCAGGCACCCCTCCGGATGGATACAGCTGTCACCGGAGGCGTACACCCCCGTCTTCAGACCGGACACGTTCATGCCCTGCAAGGCGTACAGCAGGGCGATGGGCCAGTGAGCCTTCACCTTGATGGTGCCCGTGCCCGCCTCTCTGGTGCGGGACTTGGCCACCACCCCACGGCACTTTTTCACCACCTTGACCAGATCCTTGGTCACGCTCACCTCGCCGATGCAATCCCAAAGATAGGTATCCTTGGTGTTCAGCTTCAGCCCGATCTGCTTACATTCAAACTCACTAAACTGGGTATAGACCTCAGCCATTTCCATTCCTCCTTATTCCTGTTCAAATCGCTCCACCAGCGCCTGAACAACCCGCTGACCTACCTCCTGCGCCGACGCCTCCGCGCCCCGGACCATGAACTGCTGATTGCCCACATGGCGTCGGGTGTTCAGGCCGTCATCGGGAAAATACAGATAGTTGTAGTTGGGACGGGTGCGGATGGTCACGAACAGGTCGCCGAAATCCGCTCGGAACACGATACCCGGCGCAGCAGAGCGGGCGGCCACCCGTTTCTTCGGCCAGCTCCGCCCCGACTGAGGCAGCAGCCCATGGATCTCCCCTTCGATGACCTCGGCGGAGTCGTGCAGCGCCTGACTGACCGTCTTGCCCGCCTCGTTGCCGAAGTGCAGCAGCTTGTCATACACCTGATCCAGCTGCTCCCGCTCCAGGTGCATCGTGCCGCCCATCAGGACAGCCTCCGTTTTGTGCTCTCCACAAAGGACAGCGCCACCGCCTCCAGCTGGCACTTGGTGCCGTCCATGTACTGGGCCCAAAACTGGATGGCATCACTGGCCACCTTCAAGCCGGGGATAGCCCCCAGCGTCTCCAGATACCGCTCCACCTCATCCATGGGCACCTCGTTCTCCCGCACGATGGACACCTCCCAGTACACCGTCAAGTCGGTGCGCCCCTGGTTCACCTTGGCATTTTTGCGACAGAACACCGTGTAGTTCAGCTGTGGCAGGGCGTCGCTGCGGTTGCGGACGTTGCCGTACTGAACATAGCTGTCCAGCTGCTCCAGCGCCTCCTGAATCTTATCTCTCAATCCGTCTCACCCTCTCCATATACCAGTAGAACGTAGTGGGCGACTTGTCCACCCACTGCACGCTGTATAAGTCCGCCCCGATGAGCACCCACAATGTGGTGTCCGCCGGGATAGCCTCCGGCAGCCGCGGCGTGGCCACCTTCCGGGACAGGTCGAACCCCTTCTGCCCGGCGAACTCCGTATCCTGCACCCGCTGGGACATCTCGTTATACAGCAGTGTCACCACATGGGTCAGGTCGCTCATGACCTGCGGGTTCCGGGCAGAGGAGGCACGGTAGACCTCCATCTGTCCGTCGCGATAGGTCGTGTCACGCTTCATCCAGCTCCACCCCCACCAAAAACGCCGCCCGAACGGACAGCAAGTCCTGGGCATAGGCGTCATCGAACTGCTCCGCCATCCCGTTGTACCCATACCGGCAGTAGGTCAGCAGCAGGTTCCGCGCCGGGGAGGGCGCGGAGAAGTCGAACCCCTCCGGTGCCCCCAGCTTGAACCGCATGGTGGGCACGGCGTCCGCGATCAGGTCGTTCAGACGCAGTTCCGTCTCCTCCGACTCCCAGGTGATGTTCAGCGCCCGCTTCACCAACGGCAGCAGCGCCGTCACGGTCTCCGCCATGGGTTAGCCACCCTCGGACGGATTGGACGGAGTTTCACTTCCGGAATCAGCAGCCGCACTAGCCTCTGCCACCTGCTTGACGCTCCAGAACAGCGGCTCCAGCTTGCTGATGTCCAGCAGGAGGAAGCAGTTGTTGTCCAGCGGACGGCCGGTGTGATACTGCACCATCCGGAACGCCCGCTGATTCTGCAAGAACTTCACGGAGTCGTCATACTCAATGACCCCCTCCGGGCCGGAGCCGGCAAAGAACTTGTACAGATCCAGCAGCCCCAAAATGGCCTTCCCTTCTGCCAGCTCTGTGGTGGGGAAGATCTCCGTGGGGATGGGCAGGACGTTGTTGACATAGTTCCCCGCCGGAGTCAGCACGGTGGTGGCGGGCATGACCTTGGTCAGGTAGTCCTTCACGTTGCAGATCAGCCCCAGCTTGTGCGCCATCACGTTCCGCGCCTGCCCGTTGGCGGCAGTGGCCAGCTTGGCCACCAGAGCGCCGTAGCTGGCCGCGTCAAAGCTGGTCACTTCGACAGCCGTCTTCTGGGTGTAGCCGGAGGCATCGGTGTAGGCGGCGGACAGGTCTCTGTCCATGCCCACCGGGCTGTCCTTGCCGGTGCCGGAGATGGCTGCCTTCTCCATGGCCTGCGCCATCCCCTCCACCATGCAGGTGCGCACGTAGCCGTCCAGCCACACCGGACCCAGATCCAGCATCCCCTTCTCCACGATGGCGTAGCAGGAGAGCATATTCTGATGGGTGTCGATGACGGAGAAGCTGGAGGTGATCTCCTTGGTGATCTCGTCGGTGATGCTGCCGTACTTGGCCGGGGCGGCGGTGTGGGTGTTGAGCACCCACTTGATGACGTAGCCGGTGTACTCAATGCCGATGGCGCTGAGCAGCGGATGGCTGTGCTGCAAGTCCTGATAGACGTCCTCCAGGATGGTGGTGGGCATCATGTCCTCGCCGTTGGTGCTGCCCACGATGGTGGCAAAGGCCTGCTTGGGCTGGGGCGCGTTCATGGCGTCAATGACCCGCGCCCAAAACTTGTGCTCCGCCTGGGTCAGCACCCGATAGCCCCGCTGCCGCAGGGCGTCCGCGTCCATCTGCTGGCCGATGGCGGCGGCATCCTGCCGCACCTGGTCAGACAGCGCCCGGCAAAAACCCTGCCAGGCGGTCACCTGGGCAACCTGGTCGCCGGACTGATAGGCTTCGGCAATGGCTCTGCCCAGTTCTTCTGCGTTGGTGATCTTTACAGACATATACGTTCCTCCTTGTCACTTCCCCAGCGCCTGAAACGCGCTGGTCACAAACTGCTCCACAGCCGCCCCCAAATCCGGGTCAGCCTTCGGTTTCTGCTCCTGGCACACCGCCACATGGATGGGCACATTGGCTCCATCCAGCAGCCGCTGGAACACCAGCCGCCCACAGGACTGGCTGGGCAGGCTCTTGGGCGCCACGTCCGCCACCTCTGTGGCAAAGCCCATGGCCACCGCCTCCTCCGGTGCGATCCAGCTCTCGTTGTCCAACAGCGTGTCCAGCTCCTCATCGCTGATGGTCACCGCCGCCCGATAGATGGCACGCCCAGCAGCGCTGATCTTGTCCAAGTCCTCTGCCACCTTCCGCAGCTGGGCAGCGTTGCCGCAGGCGGGCAGCCAGGCGTTGTGGATCATCAGCAGGCTGGCCTGCTGCATCACCCGCCGGTCGCCGGCCATATAGACCAGAGAGGCGGCAGAGCAGGCGAAGCCGTCACAGACGGTGGTGATGGGGCACTCCAGCCGACGCAGAGCGTGGTAGATGGCCAGCCCCTCGCTGGTGTGGCCGCCATAGCTGTTGATGTAGACGGTGACGGCGCTGGCGTTCAGCCCCTCCAGGGCAGTGGCCAGCCGATGGCTGCTCATGCTCCCCGGCGGCGTGGGTTCGTCCTCGCAGAGGATGTCCCCATAGATATACAGCTCCACCGGCCCGCCCGCCTGGGGCTGCGTCATGGAATAGTAGTGCTTAGGCACCTGTGTCACTCCCTTCCGCTGACGTCAGGTTGGACGCCAGCTCATAGTTCTTCGTAATCCGATGCACCTTCGCCCACGGCTCTCCGATGGGTTCCATCCCCAGCAGATCGCGCACCTCGTCGGTGTCCGCCACGCTGGACGCAATGAGCTTGTCCGCGTTGGCCGCCGCCGTCAGGATGTCCACATACCGGCAGTTGGTGGTGTCCACCACGATGCGGCTCCCATGAGCAATTTCACTGGGCGAATAGGTCTTGCGGGTCAGCTCACAGGAGAGCATCCGCGCCACCGGCAGGATGCAGGCGGTCATAGCCTGGGCGAACAGGTCGCCGATGTTGGTCATGTTCCCCTCCAGCAAGCTCACCGGCAGCCGGAACGCCTCCGCCACCACCGCAAAGGCGTCCTTGCGCAGAGCGATCAGGTCGTCAGCGCTCTTCCGTGCCGTGGTGGACGGTCCCAGCTGGGTCAGCTTCAGGCTCTTGGTCTGTGGGAACACCCCATTTTGCGCCTCAGCGAAGGATTTCACCTGCTGCTGCAGGCGGGTCTTCCAAAGGGTGGCGAAGTTGTCATCGCCGGTGGGATACCCGCTGTAGTCCAGCACATATTTCGCCCCGTTGGTGGCACGATACCCGGCCAGGGCGTAGCCCATGATGGTGTCGTAGCTCAGGAACATCTGCCGGAGCAGATTTAAGATGGGCTTGTCCCGCTGACGGATGACGTAGGCGTTGGACACCCGCACCGGGTAGTTCAGCTGGAACGAATTTTCCGCCCCGATGACCACCCCCACCAGCTGGTCCTCCCCCAGCGGCCGGGCATCCACCTGGAAATCCTCTGCCAGATACAGCTGATTCATGAGAGGTATCAGTGCCGCCTGATTGTGGTAGTAGTACCGGTGGATCCACCCCCGTTTCAGCTCATAGGCGGACAGGTTGGGGTTGGGCGCATAGTTCAGCGCCACCCAGTGGGCGTTCTGGACGGACTTGCCATGCTCAAACACCCGGAACTCGCACCCCGCCAAAATCTCCTCGATGTAGCCCACCGCCACCTGATAGGCGATCCCCTGGAACCGGAGGGACTCCGCGTCACTATAAGCGGCGTCCTGGACTTCCGTGGTCGAGAACCGCCGCTTCAAAAAGTCTGTAATAAACAACAAATCATCCCTCCTCTCGTCACCAAACCATCAGGTCTGGGAATTCTTCCAGCGACTCTGCATCTTCGCCCTCCGGCAACAGGTGATCCACCGCAAAGGTGGCGGCAAAGGCCATGAACGGGTCGTTCTTCCGGTAATTGGGTTCGATCTTAGCGTACTGCCAGTTCTGCCCCACCCGCTCCTTCTTGGTGTTGTTGGCCGCCCACCGGAACACCGGACAGTCACCGATGGCCAGGGTGTGGGTGATAAAAGCGCTGTTGATGACCGGGAACGCCTTTTGCAGATCGCTGGGGCGCACCAGCCAGATGTTCTTTCGATTCTGGGAGTCAAAGCCCACGCTGCGCAGAGCGTGGGAGAGCAGGGAGAACCGGAAGGAGTCGATGGCGATGGTCAGCACCTGGTAGCGCTTGGCCTTCTTGGCGAACCACTCTGCCACCAACGCCGCCGGAACCTCCACATCGTAGACGAACTCCACATCCCCCTTGGCCTCCCACTCCCGCAGCGGCGCCTTGATGCCAGGCAGGTCCCGACTCTGAGCGCAAATAAAAGTGTGTTGGATGAGATAGTGCATCTTATCCACCCGGAAGCGCAGGAAGCAGCTCACAAAGTCGTTGGTGCGGGCGTAGTCGATACCGCCTACGCAGGGGCGTCCGGTCAGGTCGATGAGTGGCTGGTCCGTGGCACAGATGTCCTCCCAACTGGCCACCTCAAGGTCTTTGTTGCCCACGGGAAAGTTCATCCGCTTGGCCATGAACTCCGGAAAATACTCCAGGTTGTAGGGCATCTCCCGCACCTCCTTGGCCATCTGCGCCCGGAGCGTGGGAAAGGCGTCCAAAGACGGGTTGGCCTTCCCCCAGCACGCCGGGTCTTCCCATTCCGATTCCTGTTCGATGCGGCACCAGAACACGAACGTCCGGTTCTCCGGGTTGTAAAAGCGCAGCGTGTCCACATCCTGCTGCCGCCGCCGGTCAAAGACCGCCCCACGGACGTTGCCGTTGGTGCTGATCTCGATGACCCGGCTGTTCCGCCGCTTACCCATGCCGCTGCGGAGGGTGTTGATGTTGGAGAAGTCCAGATACTCGTGGGTCTCGTCCAGGATGAGGCACCCGGTGCGCTTGCTGTCCTTGCCCCGCTTGGAGCTGGTGTTGTAGCGGATGGCGCTGCGGGTCTTGCGCCCCTCGATGACAGTCAAAGTGGCGTGGAAGTTGGCCGCCAGCGCCCTGGCCTGCCTGGGGTCGGCGGGCTGGGTGATGAGCTGGAACAGGTCGGCAAAGCTGGTCTTGGCCTGCTCCTCGCTGTTGGCCAGCAGGTCCACATCATAGCCCATGACCCCGTGGGCGGGGCTGATGAAATAGAAGGCCAAAAAGTCGATGAACCCGTTCTTCCCGTTGCCCCGCCCCACGATGATGCGGATCTCGTCGAAGTAGATGTCATTGGAGCCGACGAACTTGACGCCAGCGATGACAGCGAACAAGAACACCTCCCAGGGCAGCAGGTCGTAGGGAAAATACTTTTGCAGGGTCAGCCCCTGGGCAACGGCACCCTCGTCAAACCACACGTCCGGCCGCTCCAGCACCGGCAGCAGCAGGTTTTCCAGCATCAGCTCCTGTTCCCGACAGTGGACGATGCGCCCGGACAAAATGCCGTCGATGTACGGCCACAGATAGGGGCTGTGGGCAGCCGCTGGCAAATCTCGCCCGGTCACAGCTCGATGTACCCGCCCGCATGGCCGTCCGGCGGACGGCAGCCCAGGAAATCCAGGATGCTCCGCATCTCCCGCGCCACCTGCCGCAGCTCCTTGCTGCACTCCAGATAGAGCTTCCCGCCCACCTCGAAGTCAGCGATGGCCGCCTCCAGTGCCCCGAACCGGTCATAGAACCCCATGTAGGTCTTCACCTGGTGTTCCAGCTCCCTGGGCAGCTTCTCACAGCCCAACTTGTCCAGCAGCTGACCGGTGATGGAGTCCCGCACCTGCTGCCGCACGCTCTTCACTTTTGCCACGGTCTGGCCGCCTCCTCTCCCCGGTCTCCGCCGGATGTTTCCTCACACGCCCCGGAAATTTTGTGCGTAGGCGTGTTCTCTGATATTCCCCCTGTAGTCCCCCGTCAAACTTTCCAGCCGGAGCCAGCCGCCACTTACTGGAGCCCCTTTGCCGTTGCTGGCATCCCCCGTGAACGGGGGCATAGGGGGATGGGGGGTGTCGCTACCAGCGCTCCGGCGTCAGCGGCGGTGCGGACGGCGGCGATGGACGGTAGCCCATGCGCTGATGGGCACGGTCGTGACAGTCGTGGCACAGCGGCACCAGGTTGCGCACCCGCTTGCCCTCCGGCGTGGTCACGAACTCGCTCAGCGCCCAGGCTGGATGGGTCTTGACCGGGTACACGTGATGCACCGTCTCCGCCCGCACCACCAGCGACGGCGCCGCCCCAGCACACCAGGCGCACTCCCCGTGCCAACGTTCCAACACCTGCCGCCGGAGCCGACGCCACTCCGGCGTCTTGTAAAACCGCCACAGCGCCCCCGCCTCACACAGCGCCGGGATCCAGCGCGCCAGCACCTCCGGCGTCAATTCCTGCATCTGGGCTATCACCTCCAGGCAAAACAAAAAGCGCCCAGTCTCCTCACCTGCCGGTGAAGTTACTGGACGCTGGCGTTTTCTACGCTCTCCGCACTGCGGAGCTGGTCGCTACGATATTCGATTCTGATT
>CAKTQP010000021.1 GCA_934597165.1 uncultured Oscillospiraceae bacterium | reverse complement strand
AGGCAAAACCTTGGCGCAGGGACGATTCACTCGTCCCGAGCAAGTGAAATAAATAGGGTTCCCAAAAATTCGAAGAATTTTTGGGACTTAAAAGGAGTGTAGCTGTGACATGGCCAGAAGAACCACAAAGAAGAAAGGGCCGACCCCGGAAGAGGAAGCAAAGGAGTTTTTTGAAGCCTTAGACCTGATCGAGGAGAAAAAAGGCATCAAGAAGGAGTATATGATGGAGAAGATCACCCAGGCGCTGGTCTCCGCTTACAAGCGCGACCACGAAGGGGTGAAGGACAACATCATCGTCCTGACCGACCCGGTCAAGAACTCCGTCCGCGTCATCGTCCGTCGGGACGTGGTGGAGGAAGTGGACAATCCGGACACCGAAATTTCTCTGGAGGAAGCCCGTCGTGCTCTGCCCCACGTGCAGTTGGGTGACGTGGTGAGCAGTGAGATCAAACCCAAAAACTTTGGCCGCATCGCCGCCCAGACTGCCCGTCAGGTCATCATCCAGGGCATTCGGGAAGCGGAACGGAATATGATCTATGATGAGTTCGTGGGCAAGACCCAGGAGCTGCTCACCGGTGTGGTCACCCGCATCGACCCCCGCAATGGGGCGCTGCACGTGAAGATCGGCACCGGCCGGGAATCCACCGAAGCCCTGCTGACCACTGGCGAGCAGGTGCGCGGGGAGACCTACCGGGAGGGCGACCGCATCAAGGTGTATGTGGTGGAAGTCCGCCGGAACACCCGCGGTACCCAGGTGGTCATCTCCCGGACCCACTACGGTCTGGTGCGCCGCCTGTTCGAGATGGAAGTGCCGGAAATCTATGACGGCGTGGTGGAGATCCGCTCCATCGCCCGGGAAGCCGGCAGCCGTACCAAGATGGCCGTCTGGTCCAACGACCCGGAAGTGGACCCCATCGGCGCCTGCGTGGGCACCCGTGGCGCTCGTGTGAACGCCATCGTGGAAGAGCTGAACGGGGAAAAGGTGGACATCATCAAGTACAGCGAAGACCCCGCTGAGTTCATCAGCGCGGCTCTGTCCCCGGCGGACGTCATCGACGTGCGCTGCAACCCCGAAGAGAAGACCTGCCGGGTCATCGTCCCCGACGACCAGCTGTCCCTGGCCATCGGCAAGGAGGGGCAGAACGCCCGTCTGGCTGCCAAACTGACCGGTTACAAGATCGACATCAAGAGCGAATCCAACGCCGACGAACTGGACGAGGAAGAGCTGCTGGATGCGGTGGAGCCGGAAGAAGACGACCTGCTGGCAGAGGACAGCGACGAGCTGTTGGATGACGGCGCGGACGTGGCGGAAGCAGAGGACGCTCCGGTGGTAGAAGAGCCGGAGGCGGAGGAAGCCGACGTGGAAGAGGAAGCAGAGGAAGAAGAGACTGTGGAACCGGCGGAGGACGCCGAGGAAGCGGAGGAATGACCGATGCCCAAAAAGATTCCCATGCGCCAGTGCCTGGGGTGCCGGGAGATGAAGCCCAAGCGGGAGTTGATCCGTGTGGTCCGCTCGCCGGAGGGGGAGATCTCTCTGGACTTCCGAGGCAAGAAGCCTGGCCGAGGGGCCTATGTGTGCCCCAACATGGAATGTTTGAAGCGGGTGCGCAAGGCCAAAGCCTTGGAGCGCGCGTTCAGCACCCAGATCCCTGCGGACGTATTTGACGCCTTAGAGGCACAGATGGAGCAGGGCGATGGATAAATTGTTACAGATGATGGGCCTTGCCCGCCGAGCGAATCTGCTGCTGGCGGGGGAAGAGGTGGTGGCGGACGCCATCGCCGCCCACAAGGCTCGCCTGGTGCTCTTGGCGGCGGACGCCTCCGAGCGGACTGGGAAAAAGACCCGGCAGATGGCCGGGGAGAAGCTGCCGGTGCTGGTGCTGCCGGTGGACAAAGACGCCCTGGGCGCTGCCCTGGGCAAGGGGAGCTGTGCGGTGGCAGCGGTGCTGGATGGCGGTTTTGCCGCGAAACTGGCGCAGATGCTGGCACAGAGCAACCCGGATTATGCGACGGTGGCGGAGAAGCTGAACCAGAAGGAAGCCAAGCGTCAGCGCCGGAAGAAAGAAAAACCTCGGACTCAGAAGAAATCATGGGATCGAGGATGAACCAGAAGCAAAAGGGAAACACACCCGCCCCCTCCTGACTGCTCCGGCAGACGGGAGACGTGGGGGGGAGAGCCTCATGTTTCCCGTGTGATCTATGGAGGTGGCTGATTTGAGCGATAACAAATACAGAGTACACGAGGTAGCCAAGGATTTTAAGATCAATGGCAAGGCCGTTGGCTCCAAGAAGGTCATGGAGATCCTGACCAAGTATGGGGAGACCCCGTCCAGCCATATGGCAGTCCTCAGTGACAAGGAATTGTCCATCATTTTTGACTACCTGACTCAAAATAATCAGATTAAGGATTTGGAAGAAGTGTTCAAAGAAACGTATCATGAGCCCAAGAGCGGCAAGGGCGAGAGCAAGAAGCCCGCTCCCAAGGGAGAGAATAAGAAGCAGCCCGCAGGGGATCGCAAGCCCCAGGGCGACCGCCGTAATGCACCCAAGCAGGGTGACCAGAGAACCGGCGAGAAGAGACCCCAGAACAACAACGACCGCCGCGCTCCCGCACAGAAGGGCGCCGACAAGGCCGCTGCCCCCAGAACCCTGGAGCAGAAGGCTTCTCCCGCTGCCCAGAACGGCAGCCGGGTGCCCCAGAAGAAGGTGGTCAACACCCGCAGCAGCGTGGATGTGAACCTGGATCGGTATGACGCCCACCTGGATGAGCTGACCCCGGACAGCGTGGAAAAGATGCAGCATGGCAAGCAGAAGATCAACTCCAAGCGCAGCCAGCAGCAGCGTTCTGGCAAGCAGTCCGCCAAGCGCCGTCAGGAGGAACAGGCACAGAAGATGCGCCGCCTCCAGCAGGAAGCCGCTCGAAAGGCACCGGTCAAGGTGCAGATCCCCGATGAGATCACCGTGGGCGAGCTGGCAAGCCGCATGAAGAAGACCGGCGCTGTGGTGGTCAAGAACCTGATGAAGATGGGCGTCATGGCCTCCATGTCCGACGTCATTGACTACGATACCGCCGCTCTGGTGGCCATGGAACTGGGCTGCAAGGTGGAGAAGGAAGTGGTCGTGACCATCGAAGAAAAGCTCATCGACACCGCAGAGGACAAGGCAGAAGACCTGCAGGATCGCGCGCCCGTCATCGTGGTCATGGGCCACGTCGACCACGGCAAGACCTCCCTGCTGGACTATATCCGTTCCAGTAACGTCACCGCAGGGGAAGCAGGCGGCATCACCCAGGCCATCGGTGCATACCAGGTGAAGGTGCAGGATAAGATGGTCACCTTCCTGGACACCCCCGGCCACGAAGCCTTTACCGCCATGCGTGCCCGCGGCGCCATGGTCACTGACATCGCCATCCTGGTGGTGGCAGCGGACGACGGCATCATGCCCCAGACCGTGGAAGCCATCAACCACGCAAGAGCCGCCAACATCCCCATCATCGTGGCCATCAACAAGATGGATCTGCCCGGCGCCAACCCCGAGAACATCAAGCAGCAGCTGACCAAGTATGAGTTGGTGCCCGAAGAGTGGGGCGGTGAGACCATCGTCTGCCCCATCTCCGCCAAGACCGGCGAGGGCATCGACAACCTGCTGGATATGGTGCTGCTGACCGCCGAAATGCGGGAGCTGAAGGCCAACCCCAACCGTGCCGCCATGGGTGCGGTCATCGAAGCTCGGCTGGATAAGGGCCGCGGCCCCGTGGCCACCCTGCTGGTGCAGAACGGCACCCTGAACCAGGGCGACATCATCATCGCCGGCACCGCCGTGGGCCGTGTCCGCGCTATGACCGACTACCGGGGCAAGAAGCTCAAGACCGCTGGCCCCTCCGTGCCTGTGGAGATCACCGGTATGGCGGAAGTCCCCGGCGCAGGTGACGACTTCTACGCAGTCGCGGACGAACGCATGGCCCGTGAGCTGGCAGAACAGCGGAAGCAGGAGAAGAAGGACGCCCTGAACGCGCCTCTGGCCAAGAAGGTCAGCCTGGACGATCTGTTCTCTCAGATCCAGGAGGGCGAAGTGAAGGACCTGAACATCATCGTCAAGGCAGACGTCCAGGGCTCTGTGGAAGCGGTGAAGCAGAACCTGGAGAAGATCTCCAACGAGGAAGTCCGCGTCCGGGTCATCCACGGCGGCGTGGGCGCCATCAACGAGAGCGACATCATGCTGGCCAGCACTTCCAACGCCATCGTCGTCGGCTTCAACGTCCGTCCGGACTCCGCTGCCAAGGCCATGGCCGAGCGGAACCACGTGGATATGCGGATGTACCGCGTCATCTACGAGTGCATGGAAGAGATCGAGGCCGCTATGAAGGGTATGCTGGCGCCCAAGTACAAGGAAGTGGAACTGGGCACCGTGGAAGTGCGCAAGGTCTACAAGATCAGCAACGTGGGCGTGGTCGCCGGCTGCTACGTCACCGAAGGCAAGGTCACCCGCTCTGCACAGCTGCGCCTGGTGCGTGACGGCATCGTCATCCACGAGGGCGAGATCGCTTCCCTCCAGCGCTTCAAGGACAGCGTGAAGGAAGTCACCAGCGGCTACGAGTGCGGTATCACCCTGGAGAAGTTCAGCGACATCAAGCCGGGCGACATCTTCGAGTGCTTCGAGATGCAGGAGATCGAGCGATAAGCTGATTCGGTGAGAAAATCAAGATAAGGGGAAACCCCCGGCGAGGGTTTCCCCTCTCCCCGGCAGAGCCGGGGATTCACCCTTGTAATCAGCAAGAACCAACGTACCATGCCTGTAAAACAGGCATGGCCTACGCTAAAAACTTGCCACTAGGCAAGTTTTCTTAACGCTGCGGTCTGCGGACAGCGACCAGGGGCGTCGCCCCTGGACCCTAGTCGCTTTTGGCACTCTGTGTAAGTTCGATTAAACCAAATCATAGATTTGGAATCTCACTTAAAAAGCTCCGCAAAACTTTCATGCGCCCTGCGGGGCTTGACCTTTGCAAGTAATTGCTAAAAAGCAAACGAAGGAGAGCAACATGGCAGGATATCGAATTGTACGCATCAACGATGACATCAAGCGGGAGCTGGCGCAGCTCATTCCCAATTTGAAGGACCCCCGGGTGCGTGGCCTGATCTCCATTACCAGAGTGGACACCACGCCGGATCTGCGGTACTGCAAGGTGTATGTCAGTGCGCTGGACAAGGGGGATGGGAAGGATATGGTCAAGGGCTTGAAGTCCGCCTCCGGCTATCTCCGCCGGGAGCTGGCCAAGCGGATGACCCTCCGGTACACGCCGGAGCTGATCTTCACCCCGGACGACTCCATCGACCAGGGCAGCCGCATCATCGGCATCCTGGGGGACATTGAAAAAGCACCCCCCGTGGGGCCCAGCTCCGACCCGGCGGCCAATCTGCCGGAAGAGGAGGAAGAGGTATGACGGTACAAGCTGCGGCTCAGTGGCTGCGGGAACGGGACAACTTCCTCCTGCTCACCCACGTCCGTCCCGACGGGGACACTTTGGGCAGTGCCGCCGCCTTGTGCGAGGCGCTGAACGCCCTGGGGAAGACGGCGTATCTGTTGAAAAATCCCGGCGATCTGACCCGATATGAGGGGTTTTTGACCTTCTCTTGGGCGCCGGAAGGGTTTACGCCCGACCATGTGGTGGCGGTGGACATCGCCACGGAAGAACTGCTGCCGGAGGGGGCTGCTCAGAGGTATCAGGGTAAGTCTCAGCTGTGCATCGACCATCATCCGTCCAACCAGGGGTATGCCCAGCAGACCTGTCTGGATGCGGATGCGGCGGCTTGCGGGGAAATTATCTACCGCATCATCCGGGAATTGGGCGTGTGGAGCGAGAGCATCGCTCAGGCGCTGTATATTGCCATCGCCACCGACTGCGGTGGCTTCCTGTACTCCAACACTACGCCGGAGACCCACCGGATTGCGGCGGAGCTGATGGAACATCTGGACGTGCGGAAGGTGAACAAGCATTTCTTCAAGACCAAGCGGTTTGTGGAGCTGAAGCTGGAGTCCCGTCTGCTGGAGAGTGAAGTATTTTTCCACGACGGCAAGGTCTGTATCGGGAAAATTTCGCTGCAAGACAAGGCCGACCTGGGGGCTGTGGAAGGGGACTGCGAAGAGCTGTCCTCCTTCGCGGCTACCATCGAAGGGGTGGGCTGTGCGGCCACCATGCGGGAACTGTCGCCGGACAAGTGGAAGATTTCTATGCGGACGGTGGAGACCTACGTGGACGCCAACCACATCTGCAATCACCTGGGCGGCGGCGGCCATGCGGCTGCGGCTGGCGCTACGGTGACGGGCAGCGAAGCGGACGTGCGCCGGATGGTGCTGGACGCCATTGAAAGAGAACTGGAGGGTTGACCATGGGACTGTTCCGGAGATGCAAAGAGCAGTGGGCGCTGGTGAAAGAGATGCGCACCATGTTCAAAGCGGAGTGGGAACGCGCCAAGCGCTGGCACGCCATCACCCAGGCGGAGGCGGAGACCCTCAGCGACGAAGAATTATGGGACTGCATCACCAGCCGTCTGCCCCAGGTGGAGGAGCCGGAGGAACTGGCTGCGCTGCCGGGTGTGGTGCGGGTGGTGTACACCCTGTACTGGTATGACCTGGAGGTGCAGAACGGCGGCCTGTGTCAGTATTTTGTCAACTCCAGCCGCATGACGGCTCCCTATCTGCCCGAAGCCCTCACAGCGGTGGGTGCCGAGGGGTATCGACAGGATTTTGAAGGGTTTGTGCGGGAGAACGGCATCGACACCGGCGACCTGAGCAGCTTTATCATCCAGGATGCCAAGGAGTTCGCCCATCAGAACGAGCGCTATCCCTTTGACGCCTTTGACGCGCAGTTCTATGACCGGTACGAGCGCAGTCCCCTGGACGCCCTGGCCACCGCCTACATCCGGCGGAATCTGGCCGCCTTTTTCGAGGGGTGACCTATGGCCAACGGGATCATCATCATTGACAAACCCGCCGATTGGACCAGCATGGATGTGTGCAGCAAGCTGCGCCGCCTGCTGGACGAGCGGCGGATCGGCCACGCCGGGACGCTGGACCCTATGGCCACCGGGGTACTGCCGGTGTTCGTGGGACGAGCTACCCGAGCGGTGGAATTTGCCGAATCCGGCGGGAAGACCTACATCGCCGGGCTGAAGCTGGGGTTGGAGACCGACACCCAGGACTCCACCGGGCAGGTGCTGGCGGAACAGGCTGTCACCTGTGACCGGGCGGCGGTGGAGGCGGTGCTGGAGGCGTTCCGCGGGGACATCCTGCAGGTGCCGCCCATGTACTCCGCCCTGAAGGTCAACGGCAAGAAGCTGTATCAGCTGGCCCGGAAGGGGAAGACGGTGGAGCGCAAGCCCCGCCCCATCACCATCTTCGGGCTGGACATCCTGCGCCAGGACGCCCCCGACCACTACACCATCCAGGTCACCTGCTCTAAAGGCACCTACATCCGCACCCTCTGCCACGACATCGGCCAAAAGCTGGGCTGCGGCGGGGTCATGGACGCCCTGCGGCGGACAGAGGCGGCTGGGTTCACCTTGGAACAGGCGGTGACGGTGGAGCAGGTCGTCCAGGCGGCGGAGGCTGGGCAGGCACAGAGCTTGCTGATGCCGGTGGATACGTATTTCGCCCGTTACCCCGCCTTGACCATCCAGGGCAAGGCAGAGCGGCTGTGCCGCCACGGGAACGGGTTCCCCTGGGCGGGGGAGGACGGTCGGTATCGGGTCTATGGCTCGGACGGCAGCTTCCTCATGCTGGGGGAAATCTTGGACGGACAGATGAAGACCGTCAAAAACTTTTTAGAAGTGGAATCACAAGGATAAAGAGGTGCTGACAGTGAGCGATGGGAAAAAGAGAGTCATTGCCCTGGGCTTTTTCGACGGGGTACACGTGGGACACGCGGCTCTGATGCGGGCAACAGTGGCAGAAGCAAAACGGCTGGGCGCTATCCCCAGCGTCATGTCCTTCGACCGCCACCCGGCGTCCGCCATCACCGGCAAGCCGGTGCCCATGATCAACTCCAACCAGGATCGCATCTGGCTGATGGAGCATTATTATGGGATCGAAGAGGTCATTTTGGCGGAATTCAACGACAAGATGCAGCATCAGCCCTGGGACGAGTTCGTGGAGGAATATCTGTATCAGGAGCTGGGCGCCGTGTACGTCATCACCGGTGACGACAATCACTTCGGCGCCAAGGGTCAGGGCAATCCGGAACGGCTGAAGCAGAAGTGCGAGGAATTGGGCATCGGCTGCCAGATCATCAGTATGGTGGAGCTGGACGGCATCCAGGTTCACTCCACCCAAATCCGCAACCTGCTGACCGAGGGCAAGATCGCCGAAGCCAACCACCTGCTGGGGCACCCCCATGTGCTGACCAACCGGGTGGGGCACGGCAAGAAGCTGGGGCACGCCCTGGGCTTCCCCACGGTGAATCTGGCCTTTGAGCCGGGAGTCATCGTCCCCGCCCACGGGGTCTATGTGACCAGCGTCCATTTCGATGGGAAGTCTTACGCCGCTGTGACCAATATCGGCGTCCGTCCCACCGTGGACGAGGGGAGCACGCGGGTGAGCGTGGAGGGGTTCATTTTGGACTTCAGCGGCGACCTGTACGGGAAGGAGATCCGGATGGAGTTCTTTGACTACCTGCGTCCGGAGCGGAAGTTCCCCAATTTCGAGGCGCTGACGGCGGAGGTCATGCACAACGCAGACCAGACCCGTGAATTTTTTGAACAGCATCCGGAAGACCTGGAGGCTTGACAGTGAAAAAACAACTGCTTGGCGACGTGGCCAGGCAGTTGTTTTTTCCGTCAGAAGTAGCGCTTCTTTTTTTCGGGCGCTTCCGTAAAGTAGAATAGGTCTTCAAATTTCCAGTCCAACGCGATGCACAGCAGCAGCGCCAGCTTGGCGGTGGGGTTGAACTGGCCGGTCTCGATGGAGCTGATGGTGTTCCGGCTGACGCCCACCAGTTTGGCAAGTTGCGCTTGGGACAGGTGTTGGCTGGCACGGGCATCTTTCAGGCGGTTGCATAGGATGAGCTGCTCGTTCATGCGCCGGACACCACCGCAGTGACGTAGGCGACCAGGCTGAGGATGACGGCTACGGTGCCGATGAGAGCCAGCACCAGGTCGCTGATCTTTTTGGTGAAGGTGAAGCGGACGTAGAATTCCACCGTCGCCATGGTGCAGATGAGGGCGTTGAGGCTGTCGTTCTCTCGGCCGAAGTGGTTATTGAGGATGATGAGGCACAGGCAGAGGAAGATGACCGCCAGGGAGCCGATGCGGCGGCTCTTGTTCTCCATGGCGTCCTCGCCCTCGTCCCGTTTTTCCCGCTGGGCTAAGTCCAGGATGTCCTTTTTGTTCATGGTGCTGCCTCCTTCATGTGACAAGTTTTCTTTGCATGGTTACGATACCACTGCCAAGTGAACTTGTCAAGTCTCCCGGAAAAATTTTTGAAAAAACCACCCTGCACCGGTTCGGCAGGGTGGTTTTGTGGTTATTGGACCAGCCGTTGGATGAGCACTTCTGTCCCGGCGGCCATGGAGATGCCGATGACGGCGGAGAGGGCGCAGAGGGGGACGTGCTGGATGCCGCCTGCGGCGAAGACGGTGGCGATGGCGGCAAAGACGGCGGGGACTTTGTTGAGCCAGGTGCGGGAGAGGAAGCGCAGGTGGACGAAGATCAGCAAAAAGGTCAGCACCAGCTCGGACAGGGACAGCGCCAGCAGGGAGGGCATGGCGAACCACGCCTCCAACCACTGGTGGCCGAAGACGTAGGCGAAGGCCCACACATAACCCACCAGCAGGCTGCACAGGTAGTTGGGGTACTCCGGCAGCTTCACGCCGAAGGCCATGGTGAGGAAAAAGCCGATGTAGACGCACCACAGGTAGCCGTGGAACAGGGGGACGGCGGTGAACAGGGCGGTGATGAGGGCGAAAGCGACGCCGCGCACCGCGGCGGTCACGAAGGCACGGCGGTTGGTCATGTGGCACCTCCCAGCAGGTAGTCCTCCACGGCGGTCAGGTCGGGGAGGATGATGTGGCTGAGCTGGCGCATCTCCGGGGTGGGGGGCAGCAGGTCGGGCACCATGATGGGACGCATCCCGGCAGCGGCGGACGAGCGGATGCCGTTGTAGGAGTCCTCCACCGCCCACGCCTGTTCCGGTGCCACGCCCAGGGCGCGGCAGGCCATCAGGTAGATGTCCGGGGCGGGCTTGCTCCGCTCCAACTGGTCGCCGGTGACCACTTGGTCGAAGTAGTGCCACAGGTCCACGCCTTCCAGCTGGCTCTGTACCAGCACCCGCTGGGTGGAGCTGGCTAGGCCGATGCCCCAATTTTCTTCCCGCAGGTGATGGAGCAGTTCCCGTGCGCCGGGCTTCAGGGGCATCCCGTGGGCTTCCACGTGGCCGAAAAAGCCCGCCCGGCAGCCCTCCTGGAACTGGTCGTAGGAGACGCCAGGGTAGGCGCGCTGGAAGACCTGTTGGGTGTTCTTCTGGGTGGTGCCCACGCAGTCCAAAAAGGTCTCGTAGATGTGGGGCAGACCCATCTTGGCGCCCACCGCCTTCCAGCAACGGGAGATGAGCTGCTCGGAGTCGAAGAGGACGCCGTCCATGTCGAATACGATGTACTGTTTCATCTGTCATCCTTTCTCCGGCCGTTCCAAGGTGGCCCACAGGATGGGGCCGCCTACGGTCTGGATGTGCTTTTTCTGTTCTCGTGCCAACCGGTGATCGGTGGCGATGACGGAGGCCACCCGTTCCCGTCCCAGCCGAGCCAGGTCGGCGCTGCTGGCTTGTCGATATCCGTCCGGGTTCAGCATGGGGGGACGGAGGGACGCCTCCCATCCCGCCTCCAAAAAGGCCGGGGCGGGCCAGCGGCGGAGGTTGGTGTGTTTGCCGTCCAGGTCGAGGGTCAGCAATTCCGCCCCCTGTTCCGTCCACTGTCCGGCCAGGAGGGAGAAGGTGGTGGTCTGGCGGTACAGGCATCGTTGGACGCTGAGGGGTGGGTTTACCCGCTTGGCCAGGGCTTGGGCTTTCTCGGTCAGGGTGCTGCTGCCGTGGAAGATGCGGGCGGCCAGCTTGGCATAGTTGCCCCCGCCGAACACGGTCAGGCCGCAGCACGCCCACAGGCAGCGCTGCCCCTGGTCGCAGCCGATTTTTCGCGCCTTGTCCCAGTGCAGGGGCACCGGCGACAGGGTCAGGCGACTGTCGCCCACCACGGCCATGGCGCGCTCACTGGCCAGCAGACAAAGATAGGACATCTGAATCCCTCCGTTCCTGTGCCAACGCTCGATTCAGGGCGTTGAGCACCCGTTTTTTATCGCCGCTCCACAGGGGAGCCAGCAGGATGCGTTTGGGGCCGTCCCCGGTCATCCGGTGTACCACCATGTCCTCCGGCAGGCGGCGGACGCAGGCGGCTACCAAATCCACGTACTCCTCCAAGGTCATGACCGAAAATTTTCCCGTCCGATAGTCCTCCGCCAAGTCCGTCCCCTCTAACACGTGGAGCAGCTGTAACTTGATGCCGCCGCTGCCGGACTGGGCTACGTAGTCCACCGTCTCCAACATCTGCTGACGGGTCTCACCGGGCAGACCCAAAATCACATGGGTGACCACGTGGATGCCGCGGGCGTTCAGCTCCCGCACTGCGCGGTCGTAGCAGGGCAGGTCGTAACCCCGGCGGAGGTAGGCGGCGGTCTTGGGGTGGATGGTCTGGAGTCCCAGTTCCACCCACACGGGTTTGATGTGGTTCAGCGCGCCCAGTAGATCCAGCACCTCTTCCGGCAGGCAGTCGGGGCGGGTGGCGATGGAGAGGGCGGCCATGTCGGGGCGGGTGATGACCGGCGTAAAGAGGGCTTTGAGGCGCTCCACCGGGGCGTAGGTGTTGGTGTAGGCTTGGAAGTATGCGATGTAGCGGCTGCCGCGGAATTTGGGGGCGACCCGGGCTTTGGCCTGGGCGATCTGCTCTTCCAGGGGCAGGTCTGCCGCGGGGGCGAAGTCCCCGGAGCCGCCGGCGGAGCAGAAGATACAGCCTCGGTGGCCTAACGTCCCGTCTCGGTTGGGGCAGGTCATGCCGCCGTTCAGGGAGAGCTTGTAGAGCTTTTCCCCAAAGGTCTCCTTGCAGTATTGGTTCAGGGTGCGCATGGTCGCCCTCCTTCTGGTGATTTTTCCTCTACTTTATCACACTTAGCCGCCTTTGTCAGCCGTTTCCCGTTGTCCTGCCCGTCCCGTTCTGGTAAACTAGGGGGAGAATCCATCTTCCCCTCAGAAAGGAGTCCCACGCCATGTACGCCATTCTGAAATACAACCCACAGCTGCGCCCCTACACCGCGGAACTGACCCGGCGGGTGACCCACTTCCAAGCCGTGAAGGATGCCCTGGCTCCGAGCGGTTCCCTGAGCCAGCTGGCCAACGGACACTTCTATTTCGGCATCCACCACCACCCGGAGGGCTGGGTGTACCGGGAGTGGGCGCCGGCGGCGCAGCAGCTGTGGCTGACAGGGGAGTTCAATGACTGGAATCCCACGTCCCATCCCCTGCGCCGGTTGGAAGGCGGGGCGTGGGAGCTGATTTTGCCGGGGCGGGAGAGCCTGTGGCAGGGGTGCGCAGTGAAGACGCTGGTGCAGTATCAGGGTGCGTTCACCGAGCACATCCCACTTTATGCCCGCTACGTGACCCAGGATGCGGAGAACTACCTGTGGTGCGCCCGGGTATGGGAGCCGGAGGAGGCGTTTTCGTGGCATCCCTTTGTGCCCAAGGAGGAGCCGCTGCTCATCTATGAGGCTCACGTAGGCATGGCGCAGGAGAAGGCTGGCATCGGCAGCTATCGGGAGTTTGCGGATAACATTTTGCCCTGGATCGCTCAGGGCGGGTACAACACCGTGGAGCTGATGGCCATCATGGAGCATCCCTACTACGCCAGCTTTGGCTATCAGGTCTCCAACTTCTTCGCCCCCTCCAGCCGGTTCGGGACGCCGGAGGATTTGAAGTACCTCATCGACCGGGCTCATCAACTGGGGCTGCGGGTGCTGCTGGATTTGGTACACTCCCACGCGGTGGGCAATGAGGCGGAGGGCATCCACAAATTCGACGGCACCGTGTGGCAGTTCTTCCACAGCGGGGGGCGAGGGGATCATCCGGCTTGGGGCACTAAACTCTTCGACTATGGGAAACACGGCGTCCTCCACTTCTTGCTGTCCAACGTGAAGTATTGGCTCACCGAGTTCCACTTTGACGGCTTCCGCTTCGACGGCGTGACCTCTATGCTCTACCGAGACCACGGTCTGGGCACGCCCTTCGACCGGGACGCGCGGTATTTTGGGGATAACGTGGACGAGGACGCCCTGACCTACTTGCAGCTGGCCAACGACCTGATCCGAGAGGTCAACCCCCACGCCGTCACCTTGGCGGAGGATGTGTCCGGGATGCCGGGGGTTGGGCTGCCCATCGAGCAGGGCGGTCTGGGATTTGACGCGCGGATGGGCATGGGGATTCCCGACCTGTGGGGGCATCTGGTGAAGGACGTCCGGGATGAGGACTGGGACTTGGACGCCATTTGGAGCAGCTTCTGTCTCCGGCGGCCGGGGGAGAAGACCATCGCCTATGTGGAGTGCCACGACCAGTCCATCGTGGGCGATCAGGCTATGCTGTTCCGGCTGGCGGGGGAGCGGATGTACACGGAGATGTCCAAAGACTGCCACACGCCGGAAATTGACCGTGCCACCGCCCTCCACAAGCTCATGCGCCTGCTGACCTGTGCCGCTGGCGGCGACGGGTATCTGAACTTCATGGGCAACGAGTTTGGGCACCCGGAGTGGGTGGACTTCCCCCGAGCGGGGAACGGGGACTCCTTCCAGTATTGCAGGCGGCAGTGGAGTCTGGTACAAAATCCGGACTTAAAATATCAGTCCTTGGCCGACTTTGACCGGGCGATGCTCCGCTTGGCTGGTCAGTGGGACTGGTTCCGGCAGTGGATGCCCGACTTGAAACTGGTCTCGCGGGAACAGCAGGTGCTGGCTTTTGAACGTGGGGGACTCATCTTCGTGTTCAACTTTAGCCCTACCCACTCCTATCCCAATGCCCTGATTCCGGTCAGTCAGGGGGCGGATCATGTGCTGCTGCTGTCCACGGACGATGAAGCGTTCGGGGGTCAGGGGCGGATCGCGCCCATCCCGTATCCGGCTTGTGTGGCGGGGCAGAGTGGGAATTACTTGCAGCTGTACTTGCCTGCTAGGACGGCTGTGGTCTTGGCGCCGGAGACCCTGGCGAAAACACGGAACGGATAACAAAAGGCGAACCCTGAGTGGGTTCGCCTTTCTCACAGCCATCAATCGTCTGTCGTCACTTGCACGTTGTCCGTCCCATGCAGTTCAAATTCTGCCAGGTACGCTTCCACCCGTGCCACTAATTCGTCAAAATTGCTCTCGTCAATGGGCACGTCGTTCATGTCCCGCCGTGCCAGTTCCTCCGCCAGAATGTCGAAGAACATGGCGTCCTCGTATTCCGCGATGGCCTCGTGGATGCCGCCGGTGACGTACGCCTGGCTGGGACAGGCCCCGCCTGGCCAAGTGTCGATCAGCTCGGACATGCCGACGGAAGGTGCTTTGGTAAAGAGCAGTCCCTCCACCTCATCGTAGTCTGAAAACCGGTCGTTGCCACGGGTGGAGTTGAGCACCCAGTTGCCGATATAGACCAGGTCCAGCAGGCGGCGGTATTGCTTTTTTGTCAATTCGATCTGCATCACAGTTCCCCTCCTTTATCCAGGTGTGAAAGTGATTGGGAGCAGGTGGGAGGTGGGACCTCCCTGAACCTTTAGTATACTGTATTTTTCCATAATGTCAAACGGAATCTTTGGGAAACGCTTGTATTCTGCGGGATTATATTATATGATAAAGCAACGTGAAAACGTTAAATTGAAGAGTGCAGGCATGGGAGGCTCGGGCGCCGTGCTGTGCGTGGCCAGGGGAAACCCCGCAGCGTTAAGCCAACGTGCCGGGGGCACGTTGGTAGCGTAGGCTTCGCCCGTCGACGGGCGGAGGGACGGTATGGGAAGGAGTAAAACAATATGGTTTTATTCCGGCATATCCCAAGGGTTCTCCCTCTTTTCGGCAGAGCCGAAAATTCACCCCTTCCTGCGCTTTGGAACGCTAAGAGAGTTTCGGCATCTGC
Organism: uncultured Oscillospiraceae bacterium; assembly: GCA_934597165.1. Classification (GTDB taxonomy): domain Bacteria; phylum Bacillota; class Clostridia; order Oscillospirales; family Oscillospiraceae; genus Onthomonas. The sequence continues at coordinate 19,471 of CAKTQP010000021.1, read as the reverse complement.
GGATGCCGACCAGGGGCCTTGCCCCTGGACCCCACTTCCTTTTCTTCCATGAAGTAAAAGGAAGCGAAAAGAAGTTTAATGGCGCTGCGCGGCTTGACCTTTGGTCACAAGTGCCTTGAAAGGGAATACAATCATGGACAATCGACCCATCGGCGTTTTCGACTCCGGCATGGGCGGTCTGACCGCTGTGCGGGAGCTGGCGGCGCTGCTGCCCCACGAACAACTCATCTACTTCGGCGACACCGGCCGTGTGCCTTACGGCGGCAGGTCTCAGAATACCATTATACGCTACGCACAGCAGGACGTTGCCTTTTTGCGCAGCTTTGACCTGAAAGCCATCGTCGTGGCCTGCGGCACCGTGTCCACCACGGCGCTGCCCATCCTGCAGGCGGAGGCGGAGGGGTTCCCCATTTTCGGCGTGGTAGACCCTACAGCTCAACAGGCGGTGGACGCCACCCGGAACGGCAAGATCGGCCTCATCGCCACCCGTGCCTCCATCCGCACCGGCGCCTATCAGGCTGCCATCCACCAACTGCGGCCGGAGGTGGAGGTGTCTGCTCTGGCCTGTCCGCTGTTCGTGCCGCTGGTGGAGAATGGCCGGACGCAGCCGGGGGACGTGGTCATCGAGACGGTGGCGGCGGAGTATCTGGCGCCGCTGAAGGCGGAAGGGGTGGATACCCTGGTGCTGGGATGCACACACTATCCGTTGCTGAAGGAGGTCATCCGGAACTTTATGGGGACGGATGTGACCTTGATCGACTCCGGCGCTGCGGTGGCGCAGCAGCTGTGCGGGTATTTACAGGAGCATGATCTGGCGGCAGAGGCGTCTCAAGTGGGCGCGTGCCGCTGGTATGTAAGCGACTCCACCGAGGGCTTTGGCGTGCTGGCCTCCCGGTTCTTGGGACGGCCGGTGACGGAGCCGGTGGAGCAGGTGAGTCTGGACGGGGAGTGACCTGTCCGGAACAAAGGATAGAACCTGTTTCCTATGACAGAGCGAAAGGAAGGGAACACATGGAAGAGAAGAACGTGATGATCTCCATCACAGGATTACAGAAGGTGGACGGCGTGGATCAGGAGCCGGTGGAGCTGATCACTCCGGGTGTGCTGTCCCAGGTGGGCGGCGGCTATCATCTGACCTATCGGGAGACCGCCCTGACCGGTCTGGAGGGCACCATCACCAGCTTCCAGGTGTATCCGGAGCAGGTGAGCATGGTGCGCATGGGCACGGTGTGCTTGCAGATGGTGTTCGAGAAGGGGCGGCGGCATCTGTCCGTCTACGAGACCCCCTATGGCAATATGTCCGTGGGGGTGCGCACCGAACAGCTGACCAACACGCTGGGTGAGTCCGGCGGGGTCATCGACATCAAGTACGCCCTGGAGATCGACCACGCCTTTACCGGCCGCAATGAATTCCACATCGAAGTCCAGGAGATGTCCAGCAGCGTCACCCTGGGCGGTGTGGCCAAACAGACCCCGGCACCGGTGCAGTGAAGCACGGGACGGGGCGCAATGACGCTGACCAGGGAGCACGCTGTGCTCCCTTTGGTCTTTCCGGCGGGGACTTGCTCACCGCGACCATCCGTCAGGCGGAGACCCTGGCACCCGGCCCCTGGCGGGTCCACAACGGCTATCTGGCAACCCCGGCACCCTTTCGGTTGGCGAAGGAAGGGCAGACGCCGGCGGAAGTCTGCGCCCAGGCGCTGGCGGAGGGCGTGGACTTGTCGGGGACGTGGTTTTCCCAGGCGGTTCCGACTGGCGGGTATTTGAACCTGGTGTTTGCGGCGGAGTGGTATGACGCTGCGGCGCGGGAACCTGCCCAGGTGGGGACGCCGGTGACCCGTCCGGTGCCGCCAATCCCGGCTTTTCCGGCGGAGATTTTTCCCGGCGACTGGTGCTGTCTCTGCCGCACGCAAAAGAAACCGCCCACCCCCCAACTGGCCGCTCGGCAGGACGCTGGGAACCCGGCGTGGCTGGTGCGGTACACGGCGGAGCGGCTGCAAAAGCTGGCGGAACGGAGTGCCCCTGTGTCCCAGGCGTGGACGGAGGGGGAGAAGGCGCTGCTGCTGTTGGCGGCGGAATTTGCCCAGCGGCAGGAGCGGGATACGCCGGCGCAGCTGTTCCGCTATCTGGTGGAGCTTGCTCGGCAGGTGTGGCAGGTGCGGTGCTTTGTGGGCGGTGCTGCGGTGCGGTGTGCGCGGGTGCTGGCGGCAGGGTATGAAATGCTGTCCCGGGCTTGATTTACAGAATATTCACCCAACAGGGTGGGCAGATGCTATAATGTTATAATCGGATGAAATATCAAAGAAAAGAGGGATTCCATGGCCATCAAAGTACTTATCGTGGAAGATGACAGCAATATCGCCCAGCTCCTCCAGCTCTATCTGGAGAAGGAGGGCTTCGAGACCCAAGTGGCATCAGACGGCGGCCAGGGGGTGACCCTGTTCCACAGCTTCGCGCCGGATCTGGTGCTGCTGGACATCATGCTCCCCGTGCTGGACGGCTGGGGCGTGTGCCGGAAAATCCGGGAGACGGACAAGACGCCTATCATCATGATGACCGCCAAGGGCGAGCTGGAGGACAAGGTGTCCGGCCTGGAGATGGGCGCGGACGACTATATCGTGAAGCCCTTCGAGATGAAGGAGGTCATGGCCCGCATCCACGCTGTCCTCCGTCGCTATGGCGGCGACCAGGGCGGGCGGAAGAAGCTGACCTTTGACAAGCTGGTCATCAACATGGACTCCTACGAGCTGCTGGTGGACGGCAAGCGGGTGGACACGCCGCCCAAGGAGATGGAGCTGCTCTATCATCTGGCCGCCTCGCCCAACCGGGTCTTTACCCGGAATCAGTTGCTGGACGAGGTGTGGGGGTTTGACTACTTCGGGGATTCCCGGACGGTGGACGTACACATCAAGCGCCTGCGGGAGAAGCTGGAAGGGGTGTCCGACCAGTGGAGCATCAAGACCGTGTGGGGCGTAGGCTATAAATTTGAAGTGGCAGGCGAATAACGTGAAACCAGCGAAGAACAACAGCCTCTTCCGGCGGCATTTCATCGTCACCGCCAGCATGATCTTGCTGGCCTTCACCATCCTGGGTGCGGGCTTTATGTATCTGAGCTACCGGTACACGGTGCAGGAGAAGAAGCAGGCGCTGGAGGAAGTGGGCGAATATGTGAGCAAGCTCACCAGTCAGATGGTGGACGGGGAGAGCCAACTGAAGGACGAGGACTATCTGGCCTTTTTGAGTGTCATCTCCGGGATCGCCGGCAACGATCTGATGCTCTGTCAACCGGATGGCACCATTCAGTATCTGTATGTCAGCGACAGCCAGACCGCCGAGAACCCGACGGGTAAGCGGGTGGATGCCAAGACCCTGCAAAAGGTCATCCAGGAGAAACGCTACTCCGGCACGGACAACCTGGGGGTGTATGACAAGGCCAAATTTGTGGTGGGGATGCCCCTGTACCTGTCTGACGGACATACCTTAGGCGGTGCAGTGTTCCTGATGTCGGATATGACCCGGCTGACCGGTCTGTGGCGGGATCAGGCCATGATCTACCTGGCCACCGCCGTGGTGGTGCTCTGCTTTGCCTTCCTGTCCTGTACCTTTGCCGGGTTCCAGCAGCTGAAGCCTTTGAAAGAGATGGCGGACATCGTGCGGCGGTTCGGCATGGGCGAGTACGACCTGCGCATTGGCGACCGGGGTCGGCACGACGAGCTGGACGAGCTGGCCAACGCCTTCGACTCCATGGCGGACTCCATCGCGGAGACCGAGAGCCGACGGCAGGAGCTGGTGTCCAACCTGTCCCATGAGCTGAAGACGCCCATGACCACCATTTCCGGCTTTGCCGACGGCATTTTGGACGGCACCATCCCCCCTGACCGGCAGGAGAATGCCCTGCGGGTCATCTCCTCGGAGACCCGGCGGATGAACCGGATGGTGCGGCGGATTTTGGACTCCAGCCGCATTCAGGATCAGTATCAGAACACCAACAGCTGTCAGCTCCGCTTTGACATCGTGGAGACCATGGCGCGGGTGATGATCAGCCTGGAGGGGCGCATCAACAGCCACGGGCTGGACATCGACGTCCAGTTCCCGGACACCCCCACCATCGTCTGGGGGGACCCGGACTCGGTGACCCAGGTCTGCTATAACCTGCTGGACAACGCCATCAAGTTCTCCACCCGGGGGACGGCCATCCGGCTGAGCATCCAGACCAAGGGGCGGAAAGCCTATGTGTCCGTGCGCAACATCGGCGAGACCATCCTGCCGGACGAGCTGGATAAAATTTTTGACCGGTTCCACAAGAGCGACCGTTCCCGGAGCCTGGACAAAGAAGGGGTGGGCTTGGGTCTGTACATCGTCAAGACCATCCTGAACAGCCTGAAAGAGACCATCACCGTGACCAGTGAGAACGGGGTGACCGAATTCACCTTCACCCTGACCCTGGCGGAGTGAGTGGAGGAATCGTATGATAGAAGAGAACAAACAGGGGATGTTCCCAGCGGTGCCGCCGGAGCAGGAGGCGCGGCTGGAGCCGGTGACGGAAGCGGATGTGCGGCTGTCGCCGGAGGAACTGGCGGCGCAGACGGAGGAAGAACGGGTGCAGGCGGAGACCATGCGTTGGAAGCAGGTGCCGCCGGAACCGCCCAAGCCCCCCAGACCGCCCAGAAAGCCCCCTCAGAAGCGGAAAAAACGCCGCCGGAAACCGCCCGAGCTGCGGACGCTGCTGCTGGCGCTCATCATCTTGGTGGTGTCCGCCATGGTCTGCGGCGCCATCCTGCTGGGGCATTACAATGGCGACGGCGCGACGAAAAAGCAGAAGGATTCCGGGTTCAGCGACCGCTCCGACGCCTCGGGTGGGGACGACGCCTGGAACTATGACAGCAAGGACAAGGAGAAGACCGAATCCCTGCCCGCCTACACCGGTGACCGCACCGGCGTGACCCTGACCCTGAACAACGCCATCGGCAAGAAGGCGCTGAGCTATCAGGAGCTGTACCAGCAGTGCCTGCCGTCCACCGTCAGCATCGCAGTGGAGAATCGGGACGGGGCTGGCTCCGGCTCCGGGGTGGTGCTCACGGAAAACGGGTACATCATCACCTGTGCCCACGTCATTGACGACCAGGCGTCGGCAGAGGTGACCATCAACGACGGGAAGAGCTACACCGCTCAGCTGGTGGGCAGCGATCCTCAGACCGACCTGGCGCTGCTCAAGATCGACGCCACGGGGCTGACTCCGGCGCAGTTTGGCCAGGATGAGGAATTGCAGGTGGGGGACGAAGCCCTGGCCATCGGCGACCCCTTGGGGGTCACCTTCCACGGGACGCTCACCAACGGCATCATCTCCGGCATCAACCGGGACGTGACCCTGAACGGTTACTCTATGACCCTCATCCAGACCACCGCCGCCCTGAACTCGGGCAACTCCGGCGGGCCGCTGATGAACATCTACGGCCAGGTCATCGGCATCAACAATATGAAGATGGTGTCCGCCTCCACCACGGTAGAGGGGTTGGGATTCGCGGTGCCCAGTGGTACGGTGAAGGAGATCATCGAGAAGCTGGCCACTGACGGCGGCATCAGTCGTCCGGTGCTGGGGGTCTCCTGCTACGGGCTGGACGAGAAGGCGGCCAAGAAGACCGGCCTCAAGGCGGGTCTGGTGGTGGCCAAGGTGAACGCCAAATCGGACTGCGCGGCTCAGGGCATCCAGGTGGATGACGTCATCACCGCCATCGACGGGAAGCATTTTGAGACGGTGCAGGCGTTCAAGGAGTACATCGCCGATTTCCCCATCGGCAAGACCCTGACCCTGACGGTCAGCCGCCCCAAGACCCCCATCAAGGACCAGAAAGACACCGGAGACACCTCCGCTTCCGCCGGGGACAGCAGTGCCCAGGGGGAGAAGGAAGTGACCCAGGTGGAGTACAAAGAGATCGGCGAAGTGACGGTGAAGCTGGTGGATCAGCGGAGCTTGTCCTAACGCAAACAAAGACGCCCTGCTCGGTGGAGTGGGGCGTTTTTGTGGTTGGCGGGAAATCCTGTGAAATTTGTGGCGGAAAGGACTTGACTGAGAGTGAAGTTTAAGTTGTAAAATAGAGGGTACTGATAGGATGCCCCAGGGGTTGCCTGGGGTGAGGAAACTGGTGCGAGGGGGATGCGTCCTGGCGTCCCGCTCGCTGGAAGCGCAATGATATGGGAAAGGAGTCTATGAGATGGAACGGATCAAGAAGAACTTTGGCTTTGGCTTTATGCGGCTGCCCTTGTTGGAAAACGGCGAAGTGAACCTGACGGAGACCACGAAGATGGTGGACGCCTTTTTGGAGGCGGGGTTCAACTATTTTGACACCGCTCACGGCTATCTGGAGGAGAAGAGCGAGCCGGCGCTGAAGGCGTGCCTGACCAGCCGCTACCCTCGCGACCGCTATGTTTTGACGGACAAGCTCACGTCCAACTACTTCCAGTCCGAGGCGGACATCCGCCCCTTCTTCCAGAGCCAGCTGGGAGCCTTCGGGGTGGACTACTTTGACTTCTACCTGATGCACGCCCAGGGTGCCAGCAACTACCCCCATTACAAGAAGTGCCGGGCCTATGAGACGGCGTTCGCGCTGAAGGCAGAGGGCAAGATTCGCCACGTGGGCATCTCCTTCCACGACCGGGCGGAGGTGTTGGAACAGATTTTGACGGACTATCCGGAGATCGAAGTGGTGCAGATCCAGTTCAACTACGTGGACTACAACGACCCCGCCGTCCAGAGCCGCAAGTGTTATGAGGTCTGCCGGAAGTATGGCAAGCCGGTCATTGTCATGGAGCCGGTGAAGGGCGGCAACCTGGTGAATCTGCCGGAAGATGCCAAGGCGGTGTTGGAGGAACTCCATGGCGGCAGTCCGGCCAGCTACGCCATTCGGTTTGCGGCTGGGTTCCCTGGCATGATGATGGTGCTCTCCGGCATGAGCAACATGGAACAGGTGCGGGACAATCTGGCCTTTATGAAGGATTTCCAGCCCCTGAACGAGACCGAGTTGGCCGCCATCGAAAAGGTGCAGGAAATTTTCCACAGCAAGCATCTCATCCCCTGCACCGCCTGCCGCTACTGCACCAGCGGGTGTCCCCAGCACATCTCCATCCCCGACCTGTTTGCCACCATGAACACCAAGCAGATCTACCACGACTGGAACGCGGACTACTACTACAGCGTGGTCCACACAGCGCCTGGACGCAAGGCGTCTGACTGCATCAAGTGCGGCAAGTGTGAGCAGGTCTGTCCCCAGCATTTGCCCATCCGCCAGCTGTTGGAGGATGTGGCCAAGGAATTTGAACCGGCGTAAGGAGGCGTCTGTTATGGCACGTTTGATCGCGTATTACTCCCGGGCGGGAGAGAACTATTTCGGCGGCAGCTATCGCCGCATCTCCGTAGGCAACACGGAACAGGTGGCCAATATGCTGGCCGAGCTGACCGGCGGCGACCGGTTCCACATCCAGCAGAAGGTGCCCTACTCCGACGACTACCAAGCCTGTGTTGCTCAGGCACGGCAGGACTGGCAGGACAAGGCGCGGCCGGAGGTGGTGGGGCTGCCTGCCGACCTGGACGGCTATGACGAAATTTACCTGGGCTACCCCAACTACTGCGGCACCATGCCTATGGCGGTGTACACCTTCCTGGAGCACTACGACTTCACCGGCAAGACCATCTATCCCTTCTGCACCCACGAGGGCAGTGGGCTGTCCCAGACCGAGCGGGACATTCAGGTTGCGGCTAAGGGCGCTGTGGTGACCAAGGGGCTTGCCATCCATGGCAGCAGTGTGGCGCAGGCTGAGCCGGCGTTGGAACGTTGGGTGCAGGAGGTGGCCAAGGGATGAAGTGCGAGGAACTGCGGGTGGATCTGCGCCAGACTACCCCGGAGGAACGGGCGGAAGGACAGCGCTGCACCAAGCTGCTGTTCCAGCTCAACCACACCCAATTCGGCACCGAGGAATACGACCGCATCCTCCACGAGCTGCTGGGCGACCACCTGGGCGAGGGCAGCAACATCGCCGCACCTTTGAACGGCGCCTGCGTGAGCAGCATGAAGATTGGCAAGAACGTGTTCATCAACACCAACCTGCTGGCCATGGCGCGGGGCGGTATCACCATCGAGGATGACGTGCGCATCGCCGCCAACGTGCAGCTTATCTCCAACAACCACGACCCCTACGACCTGCCGGTGCTGCTGTGCAAGCCGGTGCATATCAAGGCGTCCGCCTGGATCGGCGCAGGAGCCACCATCCTGCCCGGCGTGTGCGTGGGTCGGCACGCGGTGGTGGGTGCTGGTTCCGTGGTGACCAAGGATGTGCCGGACTATGCTGTGGTGGTGGGCAATCCGGCCAGAGTGGTCAAAATGCTGGATAAAGAGCGATTTTCCGAAGAAAGCTGAGATAGAAAACGGCATGACAGGCGTCATGCCGTTTTTTTCGGATAAAGGGGGCGTGAGGCGGGCATACTGGTGGAAAAGGAGGAATGTCCCATGCGGGTCAAAGATTGTATGAGCGAAGCTGTGGTCACCATCACGCCGGAGGAGAGCGCCGCGTTGGCAGCTCGGCTGATGACCCGGCATAACTTGGGCGTCCTGCCCGTGTGCGACTACCACGGGAAGCTCCAGGGCATGGTCACCGACCGGGACATCATCACCCGCTGCATCGCCGTGGATCAGGACCCGTCCCGGGTGCCGGTGGCGGACATCATGTCCGCTCAGGTGGAGACCATCGCACCGGAGGAGAAAGCCCAGGCGGCGACGGAGCGGATGGCACGGAAGCAGGTGCGGCGACTGCCGGTGGTGGAAGCGGGGAAGCTGGTGGGAGTGGTGTCCCTGAACGACCTGGCGCGGCACCGGAAGACCGAGATGGAGGCGGCGCAGGCGCTTTGTGAGATCTCGGGGAATGTGAAGAAACGGAAGTGACGCGCAATGTTTTCGGAGGTCAAGCCGCGCAGCGCGCCTTAGCTTCTTTTCGCTTCCTTTTGCTTCTCTGAAGAAAAGGAAGTGGGTTCCAAGGGCAAAGCCCTTGGTCGCCGTCCGCAGACGGCGAAACTCCCCCTGTGCTTCTAAAGCGCAGGAAAGGGTGAATTTTCGGCTCTGCCGAAAAGAGGGGAAACCCTCGCCGGGGGTTTCCCCTCCTATGTAGTGCCTGAAAAGAGAAGAACCACACAACGCCTATCCCCAGCGTTGCGTGGTTCTTTTGTTTTGTAGTACATACCCGACAATCCCTCTGTCAGCCTTGTGGCTGACAGCTCCCTTTGCACAAGTGAGCCTTGGGGATGCGCTTTTTCAGACAACTACATCCGTCTTAGGTTTATCCACCCGTCACCAGATCATAACACACCTTGCAGAAGAAAATGACCAGCACGGTGATGATGAGCGGCTTCGTCCACTTGGCGCCCTTGTTCACAAAGAGTTTGGCACCCAGATAGTTCCCCGCAATGCCAAAGCAGCCAGCCACTAACCCCAGGGACAGCAGGCTGACCCCGTTCCGGAGGAACACCGTCAGCGCCGCCACGTTGGTGGCCAGGTTGATGGCCTTGGTCAGTCCTGCCGCTTGGTTCAGGGACAGGTGTGCTACCCCGGTCAGCAGTAAGAGCAGGAACGTCCCCGTGCCGGGGCCATAAAATCCGTCGTACACCCCCAACACCAGGGCGATGGGCAGGCTGATGAGCAGGGTCTTGCCAAAGGAGTAGGGTTCCCGTTCCTGTGCCAACCCCTTGGAGCGGAGCAGGTAGCAGGCGGTCAGGGGCAGGATGACCAGCATGAGGATGCGGAAGGTCTGGGTGGGGATCATCAGCGCCAGCTTTGCCCCCAGGCTGGAGCCGGTCAGGGTGAAGAGGACGCAGGACAGCGCCTGCCGCCAGGGGATGAACCCGTTGCGGGCGTAACGGAAGGTGGCGACGGCGGTGCCCATGGTGGAGCTGAGCTTGTTGGTGCCCAGGGCGTTGTGGACGGGGATGCCAGCGATGAGGTAGGCGGGCAGGGAGATCAGTCCGCCGCCGCCGGCGATGGCGTCCACAAACCCGGCGATGCCCACCAGAGGACAGATGATGAGGTAGGTCAGGATGCTGTGCATGGGGAAGGGTTCCTTCTTTCTCTCTCAGGATGGGTCAGATCAGCGATTCCAGGTCGGGCGTGGAGCGGAGCACCTGCCGGAAGGTCTCCAAGAAGGATTCCGCTGGCGGGGTGGTGTTCACGCTGTCCTGGAGCAGGTAACAGGTGCGATCGGGGGGCGGGGCGTCCAGTTCACAGCAGAAATACTCCCCGCGGCGCGCCAACGCACGGGCGGCAGTGGAGGGCATGAGCGCCCAGGCGTCCTTTTCGGTCAGGAAATATTCCATCAAGGACATTTTATCCACGCTGACCTTGGGGGGATTGCTGATGCCATACCAATAGTCGTGCCACTCCAAAAACTCCGGTGTCCAGCTGACACACACCTCATTGGCACAGTTCAAGGAGGAGGGAGAGAGACATTTTGCGGGGAAAGGAGTGCGGCTGACCACCAGCATCCGGTCTCGAAACATGGGGGTGGAACGGACGTGAGCGGCATAGTAGATGGCGTCCACAAAGGCCAGGTCGCACTTGCGCTCGGAGATCTCACTGTACGCCGTCCAGTCATGCACCAGCGTCAAGGACAGGCGCACCTCTGGGTGCAGCCGCAGCTGGGCTTGGAGGACGGGTGGGAGGAGGTAGGTGTGGATGGAGTCCACGGCGCCGATTTTTAAGGTGGCTTGGGCGTCGCCGGATTTGTAATACTCGGTCTCCCGGTGTAAGGACATCCACTTCTCCGCCAGAGGGGCGAATTCTTGCCCCTTGGCCGTCAGGGTCAGGTAGTGCCGTCCCTGCTCGCGCTCGAACAGGCGCACACCTAGTTCTTGTTCCAAGGATTTCAGTTTTCGGGATAGGGCGGGCTGGGTGATGAACAACGCTTCGGCCGCCGCGGTGATGCTCCCGTTGCGTAATATCGCCAAAAAGGCTTCCACGTCGCCATAGGTCATAGCTTCTTTTCTCCTTCTATCACAATGACATCCTGTCTTTCAGAGGAAAACAGAATGGTTGGTTTTACCTTGATATAACCAACTGGTTATATGATACCATACAAATATGCATTTTACAAGTGTTAATCCGCGGATTACAATGGGAATCATCAGAAAAGTGAGAAAGAAGGAATTTTATGCCAGCCAATACCCTCACCCAAGGCAGCATCACCCGTCAGCTCATCGGACTGACCCTGCCGCTGCTGTTGGGCAACCTCATTCAGCAATTCTACAACACCGTCGATATGATGATCGTCGGCCAAGTGGCCGGCGAAACGCCCTTTGCCGCCATCGGCGTGGCCGGCAGCCTCATGAGCCTGTTCACCTGCCTGCTCATCGGCTTCAACATGGGTTGCTCCATCCTCTTCGCCAACCGGTTCGGCGCCCAGGATTTCGACGGACTCCGGCACACCCTCTTTACCACCGGCGTCATCCTGGCTGGGGTCACGGTGCTGCTGACCGGGTTGGGGCTGGTGTTCTTGGACACCCTCATCGCCCTCATCCAGACGCCCACCGAGCTGCGGGCGGACTGCCGAGTGTACCTGTTTTGGATCCTGCTGGGGCTGGCCTTCACCGCTCTCTACAACCTGTGCGCCACCCTGCTGCAAGCGTTGGGTAAGACCCAGGTGACCCTGCTGGCGCTGGCAGTGGCCATGGTGACCAACATCGGGTTGGATCTGCTCTTTGTGGCCGTCTTCCAGCTCAGCGCTGCCGGTGCGGCGCTGGCTACCATCCTGGCGCAGTGCCTGTCCGCGGTGGTCTGCCTGGTGTACCTGTACAAAACCTTCCCTCAGCTCCGCCTGACCCGGCGGGATATGGTGCTGGAGAAGCGCTGCCTCCTCCAGGCCAGCAGCTACGGTTCCGTGTCCGCCTTGCAGCAGTCCAGCCTGTACTTTGGCAAGCTGCTGGTGCAGAGCGCTGTCAATGCTATGGGCGCGGCAGCGGTGACGGCGTTCACGGCGGCCAGCTGTGTGGACAATCTCATTTTGGCCTTCGGGGACAGCGGCATTGCCGCCCTGGCAGTGTTCGTGGCGCAGAACGATGGCGCCCACTGCGACAGGCGCATCACCCAGGGCATCCGCCAGGGGTGGCGGCTGATGATGGGCACCAGCGCGGTGCTGGGGCTGCTGGTCTTTGTCCTGCGGGGGCAGGCCATGACGTTGCTGGTGCCAGAAGGAAACGCCCAGGCGGTGACAGCTGCCTGCCAATACCTGGGCGTCATGTGTGTGTGCTATCTGCTGGCCTTTTGGGCGGACACCAATCAGGGCTACTTCCGCGGCTCCGGCCACATCAGCTACGCCTTCTACGTGACCCTGCTCCAAATTGGCCTGCGGGTGCTGTTCACCTACCTGCTGCCCCGCGAGCTGGGCGTGACCGCTGTGGCTGCTGCCACCGGTCTGGGCTGGGTGGCCATGGTCGCCGCGCAGACCCTGCTCAAGCGGGGGCTGAACCGTCCCAGCGGCAGAGTCAAGGTGCTGGAGACGGCGTGACGAGGAGACAACTTGTTTTTGGTAATAGAACCTGTTCATCGGGGATACATTCTCCGGTGAGCAGGTTTTTTCCGCCTCCTGACCAGGGGAGCGTTGCCGTGACCGGCTCTGTTCCGGCGTTGACAGCTACGAATACTCGGTCATCGTCCAGCACCCGTTGGTAGCTGAGCAGGGGACCGTGACAGGTTTCCCACACCAGTGCTCCACGGCGGAGGGCTGGTGTGTGCTTGCGCAGCTGACCCAGGGTGCGGCACCAGGTGAGCAGGGGCTGCTCTTCCCGTCCCCAAGGGTAGGTGCGGCGGTTCCAGGGGTCGCGGCCGCCTTCTAGACCGGCTTCGTCGCTGTAGTAGAGGGTGGGTGCGCCGGGGAAGGTGAACAGGATGGCGTAACCCAGGCGCAGGCGTTTCAGCGCCTGCTCTTTTTGCGCTGGAGTCAGCAGGGTGTCAGCGGCTTCGGTCGCCTCTGCGGTGCCCAGCCCCAGGACGGTGAGGATGCGGGGGGTGTCGTGGGTGCCTAGAAAGTTCATGGCGTTGTGGAAGGCGAAGGGAGGATAGTGTTCCTGCAAGGTCTCCAAGGCCGTGCGGAAGGCGGCGGCGTCGCCGCCCAACAGGTAGTCCAGAGTGGCCGTCCGGAAGGGGTAGTTCATGAGACCGTCCAGGTGGCCGCCCAGCAGGTGCTTCCGCCGGACGCCGTAAGCCACTTTGTTGGAGCCGTCCTCCCACACTTCGCCTAGGACAATAGCGTCCGGATTCTCCTGCCGCACCGCCTGCCGCAGACCGGCGATGAAGGCGTCGGGCAGCTCATCTGCCACGTCCAGCCGCCAGCCGTCTGCCCCTGCCCGGAGCCAGCGGCGGACGATGGCGTGTTCGTCTCCGTAGATGTACTGGCGGTAGCTGGGACAGTCCTTGTCTAGCGTGGGCAGGGTGGGGACGCCCCACCAGCAGTGGTAGTCGTCCGGCCAGTGCTTCCACTGGTACCAGGGGTAGTAGGGGGAGGCTTGAGACTGGGTGGCGTCATGGAAGTAGCGGGAGGCGGAGCCGGTGTGGCTGAACACGCCGTCCAGCAGCACCCGCATCCCACGGGCATGGGCGGCGTCACAGAGGGTGTGGAAGTCCCCTTCCGTGCCCAGGAGCGGGTCGATGGTCTCGTAGTCGGCGGTGCTGTACCGGTGATTCTCCGCCGAGCGGAAGATGGGGCAGAGGTAGAGGGTCTCCACGCCCAGGTCGGCCAAAAAGTCCAGCTTTTCTGTGATGCCGGACAGGGTGCCGCCGAAGAAGTCCCGGTTGTACTGGGCGATGCCGTTCTCGTCCACGCCCACCGGGCCGTCCAGCGGTTCCTCTTGCCAGTCCTGGTGGAACAGGCGCTGTCCCAGGTCGGTGCAGGGGTCGGCGGGGGTCGTAGTCCCCTTGCAAAACCGGTCGGGGAAGATTTGATAGCACAGGCCGTCTCCGAACCAGTCCGGAACCGGCTCCGTGTCGTCGTACACGGTCAGCTGATACGGTCCTAAGGTCTGACAGCGGCCGTCTAATCCCTCCAGCTGAAAGGAGTACCACACCAGCCCCACGTAGCCTGACGTGTCCAGCACGCCGGTGAATACGTCCTCCTGGTAGTCGGTGGACACCCAGGGCATGGGGATGTGCAGCAGGCGGTCGCCGTCCTGCTCCAGCCGAGCCAGCAGCAGACCGCTGGAAAAACCCTCTGACCGGGACGGACGGAGGGTGAAGGTGACGGCGGTGCCGGAGGGGACTGCGCCGTAGGGGGTCTTGTGACGGGGGGAAAAGGGGGTGTAGATCACGTGGGGGGACCTCCTTTGATGGTGATGTGGAAAGAAATAAGCCGTCTGTTGCAGCAGACGGCTTACGGCATAAGGTCAAGTATGTTGATGTGGCAACCGTCCGGGGTTTCCACATCTTTATTATAGCGGATTTACTGTTTCTGTCAAGAGGGAGAACCGTCGAAGGCGCTCAGGACACCAGCTTATTCTCCGCGGCCACACGCTCCTGTACGGCGTCCTCGCTGAAGTAGTACTCCATGATGGCGGCGGTGATGGCGGCGGTGGAAGCGCCCTGGCTGGGGCTCTTCTCTACCACGGTGCAGACGGCGATCTCCGGGTCGTCGTAGGGGGCGAAAGCCACGAACAGAGCGTTGTACAACTTCGGCCGTGCGGTGCCCACTTCTGCGGTACCGGTCTTACAGCCCACCTTGATGCCCCGATCCTGGAGGTTGTCGAACTCCTTGATCTTATCCGCCTCGATGACCTCGCCCATGCCCTTCTTGATGGCGTCATAGGCGTCCTGAGCCAGGGGCACGGTCTTGACCACTTCCGGCTCGTACTGGTACAAGATCTTGCTGTTGTCGCTGCTCTTCACCGTCTTGAGCAGGTGCGCCTTGTACCGGTCGCCGCCGTTGATGAGGGTGGCCACGTAGTTGGCCAGCTGGAGGGGGGAGAACTGGTTGTCGCTCTGGCCGATGGCGGCGGAGAGGGTGTTACCGTCCGTCCACACAGCGCCCACCTTTTCCGAATAGTCCGGACCGGCGTTGACGCCGACGGACTCGCTCAGCTCCACGCCGGTAGGTTCGCCCAGGCCGTATTCCTGTGCCTTTTTGGTCAGGGCTTTGATGCCCGTGTTGATGCCCACGTTGTAGAAGAAGATGTTGCAGGAGTCCCGCACGGCATCTGCCAAGTATTCCGTCCCCTGACCACGGGTCTCCCAGCAATGGTAGGTGTGGCCGTAGTAGGTCATGGAACCTTTGCACTCGTAGTGGGTGGTGGCCACATTGATGGCGCCCGTCTCCACACCGGCGGCGGCGGTACACATCTTGTAGGTGGAACCGGGGGCGTAGATGCCTAGCAAGGCGCGGTTGAACAGGGGATTGAGCTTGTCCTTGGCCAGCTTCTTGTAGTCCTTGTTGTATCGGGAGGCGTCAAAGCTGGGGTAGGTGGCGGCGGCCAGGATGCTGCCGTCCTTGATGTTCAGTACCACAGCGGCAGAACCGCCCTTGCCGTTGTTGATCTTGGGGGTCACGTCTGCCAACGCCTTCTCGGTGGCCTCCTGGAGCTTGCTGTCCAAGGTCAGCGCCACGTTGCTGCCCACTTTCGGCTCCACGCTGTACCGTTCGGTCAGGGTCTTGCCGTCGTTGCCCAGGATGACCTTCTTGGTGCCCGGCGTGCCCCGCAGGTACTCCTCAAAGGCGTATTCTGCGCCGGACAGACCCACGATGGCGTCCATGTTGTAGTTGTTCTTCTGATAATAGTCCTTGTTGGCCTCCCAGCTCTCCGCGGAGATGGGGCCGGTCTGCCCCAGCAGCAGGGCGGCGGCGCTGGTGTTGTACTGGCGGGTGGACATGGGTAAGATCTCCACGCCAGGCAGATCCTTTTCCTTGATGACCGAGATCAGGTCGATGTTCACGTCCTCGGCGAACAGGTAGGTGGTATACAGCACCTCTTTTTCCCGCAGGTAGGCGGAGTACAGCACACCCAACAGCTCCCGCGCCTGGCTCTCAGTGTACTTGCCCGTGTCCAGGCCGAAGCTCTTCTTCATCTGCGCTACCAGCTGGCTGGCGGTGGTGGAGCTGGAGTTGGACCAGTCCATGGCCTTGCACAGCTTGCCCAGACGGGTCTGGGTCCACTTGCCGTCGTCGGTCTGGTAGAGGAAGGGGGTGTCGGTGGTGAAGGTGTAGGGGGTGTCGGTGGAGATGGGGAGATCCTCGTCCGTCCACTTCACGTTCTGCGCCTTGCAGATGTCCAGCAGGGTGGACAGGGTGCTCAGCTGCTCCTTGGTGTCCCCCATGTTGCCCACGTCCAGGGTCACGTTGTACTCCGTCCGGTTGGTCACCAGCACTTCGCCATAGCGGTCGGTGATGTTGCCACGGGCGGCGTTCTCGGTGGCGGTGGTCACCACCGTGTTCAGCTCGGTGGATTCCCCGTCGCTCAGGCCGTTGGCGATGGTGCCCAGGTAGAGCAGGGCGGTGAAGAACAGGGCGATGGCGGTCATCAGCGCCACGATGGTGCGCAGACGCCGGTTGTGTAGTTTCTGAAAGCGTTCCACAGGGAAAACCTCCTCTCGGGGATGGGTCGCGTTACAATTCGTAGTCCGTCCGTACTTTTTTGTAGACGGCGTGGATGAGGAAGTAGATGGGAAGGAAGAAGGGGAGGGAGTACAGCGCCTCCGGCAGCGCCAGGCTGGCCAGCACGGAGAGGGACGTCCCCTTCAGGAAGAACCGTAAGATCTGGCACAGCTCCAGGAAGACCAATCCGCCCAGAGAGCAGACCGCGCAGCCCAGCAGCGAGCGGCCGATCTTCTCCTTCCGGGTGGCGCCGGTGCAGGCGCCGATGACGGTGTAGATGGGGATCATCATCAGGCCGGAGCGGTAGTAGACGGCGGAGCAGAAGAAGCCGATGGCCAAGCCGAAGATGGCGCCGTTGATGGAGCCTTCAAAGAGGGCCACGGCGACGACCACCAGGATGGACAGGTTGGGGATGGCTCCGTGGAGGGGGAACCGGTTGAGGACACAGCACTCGAAGAAAAACACCAGGAGAAAGGCCAAGGCGTAGCTGGTCCATTTGATGAGGTTGGCGTTGTTGCGGATCATGTTGGCCTCCTTGTAGGTGTTGCCGATGGTCAAGCCCCGCAGGGCGGTTTAAGCTTTTTTTGCTTCGTTTTCTTCTCGAAGAAAATGAAGTGGGGTCCAGGGGCAAAGCCCTTGGTCGGCATCCGCAGATGCCGAAATACCCCATGCGCAAGAAAGCGCAGGAGAG
Organism: uncultured Oscillospiraceae bacterium; assembly: GCA_934597165.1. Taxonomy (GTDB): domain Bacteria; phylum Bacillota; class Clostridia; order Oscillospirales; family Oscillospiraceae; genus Onthomonas. The sequence goes on along the minus strand of CAKTQP010000021.1, from coordinate 2,172 downwards.
GGTGAATTTCCGGCTCTGCCGGAAAGAGGGAGAACCCTCGCCGGGGGTTCTCCCTCCGGTTGCGTCAATCGGTAATCTGGAAGTCCTTAATCACAAACACTTCCACCAGGTTGGTCAAGTCCACAGCGGGCTTCACCACCGCGTATTTCTCCGCGCCGGAGGCGGTGGTCTTGATCTCACTGACGTACCCAGCCACCAGGCCGGAGGGGTACACGCCGCCCTTGCCGGAGGTGAGCACCTCGTCGCCGGCGATGAGCTTGCTCTCGCTGTCCAGGTAGCTCAGGCGGGACTTGCCGTCCACCATCAGGGTCAGGTCGCCGTTCAGGATGGCGTTGTCGCCGGTGCGGTAGACCAGCGCGCCCATGGACAGGTCGGGATCCAGGACGGTGATGACGGTGCACCAATTGGCGCCCAGGTCAGCCACCACGCCCACCAGGTAGCCGGTCTCGGTGATGACGGTGTCATTTTTCTCGATGCCGCTGGAGGAGCCTTTGCTCAGGGTGATGGTGGACTCCCAGGTGGTGGAGCTGGCGCCGGTGACCCGAGCGGCCTCATAGGTGAAGTCCTCATGTTTGGCGCTGAGCTTCAGCAGCTTCCGCAGTCGTTCGTTCTCTGCCGCGGCGTCCTCGTTCTGCCGGTCCTGCTTGTTCATCTCCGCGATCTGCAGCTCCAGCTCCTGCACTCGGCTCTGCAGCTCGTCATACCGGAAGGCGTAGTCGTACAAGCCCTCCACCCAGCTGGTGAAGGAGGTCGTGGCCTTCTGGAAGGGGGTGGCGATGATGCCGATGGCGTTGCTCAGGGGGGATGTCAGGTTGGGGAAGAGGGCGGAGCCTAGGGATAAAGCTGCCGTCAGCAGCAGAGCTGCCACGATCACCCAGATTCCGTTGCGGTGGAGGAAGTCTTTCAAAAAACCACCCTTTCTAAGCGTGAGTCATACCCCAGGTGGGGTGGAGGTTTACAGGACGGTGACGCCGAACTGGGCCAACATACCGGCCAGGCGCACGATGGGCAGACCCACCACGTTGGTGTAGTCCCCTTCGATGCGGGACACCAGCAGACCGCCTCGGCCTTGGATGCCGTAAGCGCCGGCCTTGTCCATGGGTTCGCCGGTGGCGATGTACCGGTTCAGCTCCGCTTGGGAGGCGTCTCGGAACCACACCGCCGTGTCTTCCACCTGTGCCAGCTCCCGACTGTCCTGGAGGACGGCGACGCCGGTATAAACGTGGTGTTCCCGTCCGGACAAGGCGGTGAGCATTTCCAATGCGTGGGCTTGGTCGTGGGGCTTGCCCAACACCTGGTCGTCCAGCACCACGATGGTGTCCGCGCCGATGACCAGGTCACCGGGCTGGGCGAATTTCTCCGCCACCTCCCGTGCCTTGTGCAGCGCCAGTGCCTGTACCAGCTCCGGCGGGGTCAGACCCGGTTCCGCCAGCTCTTCGCCCACGGCCGGGTAGATTTCAAAGTCAGTCAGCCCCATCTGCGCCAGCAATTCCCGGCGGCGGGGGGATTTGGAAGCTAAGATCAGTGCCATAATGCCATCGTATCCCTTCTGTGTGTGGAAATCAAGGGGGAATTGGTAAACAATTTACATCCCCGTGGAGCCGAACCCACCGGCCCCCCGCTGGGTGTCCGGCAGCTCGTCCGTCCATTCCAGCTCCGGCTGGAACACCGGCATGACTGCCATCTGCGCGATGCGGTCGCCGCAGTGGACGGTGTAGGGCTGGTCGCCGTGGTTTTGCAGGGCGACTTTGACCTCGCCCCGGTAGTCGCTGTCGATGACCCCCACGCAGTTGGCGGGGACGATGCCGTGCTTGACGCCCAGGCCGGAGCGAGCGAAGATGAGCGCCACGTAACCGGCGTCCGGCAGAGCAATGGCCAGGCCGGTGGGGATCATGACCCGCTGGCCGGGCTGGATGGTCACGTCGTCGTCCAGGCAGGCGTGGAGATCCATGGCGGCTGCGCCGGGGCTTGCGTAGTAGGGGTAGGGGACCTCTCGGCCTAGTTTGGGGGAGAGGGGGTTGCATTTTAGTTTCATAGTAGAGTCCTTGTCGTTTTGAAATGGGGAAGGAGGGACGTTCGGCGGTTAGGGAGAACCAACGTACCATGCCTGTAAAACAGGCATGGCCTACGCTAAAAACTTGCCACTGGCAAGTTTTCTTAACGCTGCGGCGC
>CAKTQP010000020.1 GCA_934597165.1 uncultured Oscillospiraceae bacterium | reverse complement strand
GACAAGGACGGCAATAAACGCCGCAGCGCCGAGATCGTGGCCGACAGCGTGTACTTTGGCGATTCCAAGCGGGACGGCGGGGACACGGCGCAGAGCGAACCGCAGGGCGGTTTCAGCGAGATCGAGGATGATGGGGATTTCCCCTTCTGAGGTGACGTATGGGGAAGTGCTACGTTAAGGCTTATTACGATTGGATCGAGCAGACGGCAGCGCTGGAAGATGCTGAGCGCGGACGCTTGTTTGTAGCGATTCTGGAATACGCCCGGTCTGGTACTTTCCCGGAATTGTCCGGACGGGAAGCGGTGCTGTTTCCCGTTTTCCGAGCAATCATCGACCGGGACAACCAGAAAGCGGAAGTAAATTCCAAAAACGGTTCGCTTGGTGGACGCGGTAATAAAGCGAACGAAAGCGAACAAAAGCGAAATGAAGCGACCGAAAGCGAACAAAAGGCTACTAAAGACAAAAGACAAAAGACAGAAGACAAAAGACAAAAGACAGAGGACAAGAGTGTTATACGCGCGAAGCGCTTCACTCCCCCCACGCTCGCAGAGGTTCAGTCCTATGTGGCTGAACGCCATTCGCCGGTAGACCCGCAGGGGTTTATCGATTATTACGCCTCAAAGGGCTGGATGGTTGGCAAGACCCCCATGAAAGACTGGAAAGCGGCTTGCCGAAATGCGGAGAACTGGGAGCGGTGGCAGCAGAAGGGCGCAAAAGGCCCCGGCTTCAAGTGCGAGGACGCTTGGGGGTATGTGTGATGATGCGGCTTGTGATCGACATTTACGGTGGCGCGGACACGCAGGGCACGAAGGAGGCGGTGGCAATGCTGCTGGAGCCTCTGGGCCGTGTCCGCGTGGTGCAGGTCATCGTCGGCGGAAAGGAAGAAAAGCAATGAAGGTTGAATTTACGGTCCCCGGCGTTCCGGTCGGCAAGGGCCGTCCACGGTTTATGAAAAACGGCCACCCCTACACCCCGCAGAAAACCCGGGAGTATGAGGACAAGGTGGTCCAGTGCTGGAAGTGCCAGAGCGGCAAGGGCTTTGCTGGCGGAATCCCGCTGTCGGCTACCGTCACGGCGTTCTTTACGGTGCCCAAGAGCACGTCGAAGAAAAAGGCCGCTGCGCTGGACGGGACGCCCCACATCAAGCGCCCGGACGCCGACAACGTGGCAAAGGCCATTCTGGACGCGCTGAACGGCCACGCCTACAACGATGACAGCGCGATCGCACTGCTGACGGTGCGGAAGTATCAGACAACCGGGGCCTCCCGCGCGGAGGTCATCATTGAGGAGGCAGAATGATGGATGCTGTAAAGTTTGCTCATGATCGAAACCGTATGTGCAACGCGCAACGGGGTCAAGGCGAAGGCTGTAAAAACTGCCCGCTTAACCAGATATGGTACCATAGCGATATGCCCGCTTGCGATCTCTACCGCGTATAGGGGAAAAGATGGAGTTTGCGTCATCCGTACCGACACGTGCGCCGACTGCCGCCGGAAATTCTGGCTTGCGGAGGTGGAGGAATGAGAGTGTTGATAGCCTGCGAGGAGTCGCAGGAAGTCTGCAAGGCGTTCCGGGCATTGGGACATGAGGCGTATTCCTGTGACATTCAGGATCCGTCCGGCGGGCATCCGGAGTGGCATATCCTTGGCGATGCGCTCAAGGCCATCGAGGGGGGGCAACTGTCTACGATGGACGGACGGTTGCATGACGTCGGTAAGTGGGACTTGCTGATCGCGCACCCGCCTTGCACATATCTCAGCAACGCGGGGGCTAACAGGCTCCGGATCAATGGAGAAATTCAGCCAGAGCGAATGGCAAAAGCTCAAGCCGCACGAGAAGTGTTTATGGCATTTTGGGAAGCCGATGTGGATCGGATTTGCGTGGAAAATCCAATCCCCGGAAAGATCCACGCTCTACCTCCTTACACGCAAAAAATTCAACCTTGTATGTTTGGCGAGCCGTGGTTAAAGACAACGTGCTTATGGATCAAAAATCTTCCAATTCTGCTTGCTACAGATTGCGTAATCCCCACTGGGAAGTGGGTGGAAACCACGCCTCATGGGCGCGCTGCCTTCCCGGGAGAGTGGGCGAAAAAGGGCAAGAGAAATCCAAAACAGAGATCAAAGACCTTCCCCGGCATCGCCAGAGCTATGGCGGAGCAATGGGGCGGAGACATAAGGGAGGAATTATGAAAAAGTGCACCGGTGAAAACTGCCCCATGCAGGTGGGCTATGACATTGAAAAATGCGACGCAATCGAAAAGTGCCCGTATCGCACGTGGCCCGTCACCATCGCCGACCGGATCCGGAGCATGACGGACAACGAACTGATCGGCCTTCTGTGCAAGTTTCGGAGCGATGCAGAAATGAAACACATTGCTGGCATTTCGACCATGCCCGAAACTTGGAAGGAAATTAAAAAATGGCTTGAAACGCCATGGGAGGGAAAGCCATGAGTAAGGCAGTCCTTATCAGCATCCGCCCCAAGTGGGTGGAGAAGATCGCCAACGGCGAAAAGACCATTGAGGTGCGAAAGACCCGGCCAAAACTGCAAACGCCGTTCAAGTGCTATATCTACTGCACGCTGCCCAAGTATCCGCACGAGGATTTCATCTTGACGGATTATCCAAAGCCGCAGTTTTACGGTGGCGGAAAGGTTATCGGAGAGTTTTCCTGCGACCAATTCTGGATAGGTACTCCGCATAATACCAACTCACTTTTCTGCATGGCCGCTTTTATGGACGGCTTTGACACGGAAAAGTATGCCAAAGGAAAGACACTTTACGGCTGGCACATCTCCGACCTGCTGGTCTATGACGAGCCACGGGATCTGGGGGAGTTCCGAAAGCCGGAATTTCCAACGAGGCTGCGGTTGGAGGATGATGAGATCAAGCGCCCGCCCCAAAGCTGGTGCTATGTGGAGGAGGCCTGACCATGGCTGAATACATTGAGCGGGAAGCGGCATTGGGGTGAAAGTATGACGGATAAAGGAAAAGAAATCCTTAATAAAGCGTACCAACAGGGATGGCTAAGCGGATTTGATTTCTCTTTACTCATTCAAGATATGACTATATCCGAAAACGGGTATGTCATTGATACTGGTAATTGGGAAAATGTCAATGCCGAGGTTGCCCTGCGATTAGCGGAACGGATAAAGAAACATCCGATTCTTTGGAAGCTTTTCTATATGGTTGCATGAAAGGAGGGCTGACAATGGCTGAATACATTGAGCGGGAAGCGCTCATTGCCAAATTCAAACAAATGGAGCTTGGCGAACATGGTTTGGTAGAAAGACTATTTGCGGATGGAGTATATGCTGTCATCGCAGCGTTCCCCGCCGCCGACGTGGATCCGGTGGTGCATGGGCGGTGGGAAATGAGGCCCACTGGGATGGTGACCGATACCGGCCCGAAATACAAGGCGTACTGTACTGTTTGTAATGAGCCAAACAAGCAGTATCAGCCGCCATTCTGCCCCCACTGCGGGGCCAAGATGGACGGAGGTGTTGATCATGCGAGTACCTAACTACATTCGCACCAAGATGCACCTATGTGCTTCACACGCCGCACAAGCTGCGAAGTATGACGCAGAAATTGGTATTTGGTTTAATCAACACGATATTAACGTAGAAAGTATCAGCACTGGTGATGGTTTCTCATTTGAGGAATTGATGTATGGAAACGATGTGACCGATGAGCTGTGCAAGCGCATAGAGAAGATGGACGGAGGTGCTGACCATGAGGCTGATTGATGCGGAGTTATTGGAAGAACAGTTTGGAATTTCCGACGCAGATATTTTAGCAAAAGAAGAAATCCGATACGCCCCCACCGTGGATGCCGTGATCGTGACGCGGTGCGAAGACTGTGTACACTGGGATGATGATCCCGATACTTATGGAGCAGATGACGGCCCGAAAGGTAAATGTATGAAATCATTTGAAACGATGTGCGCAGATGACTTTTGCAGTCACGGCGAGAGGAAGGACGGCGGGGATGGCTAAACAATCCGGAGGATGCCCCCAAACCAGATGATTTTTGCAGCTGCAGCGAACGAAAGGAGAACAACCATGAAAAAGTTTAAGATTTATATCCTGCTGGCACTGTCAGCGCTTCTGCTGGCCCTGCTGGTGGGCTGCTCTGAGGTGGATAAGGTCAACTACAACATGAGCAAGCAGGCTGATTACTTCGAGTGTGAGCGCCGGGTGACGGTCTACAATGCCCGCACGGACAACGTGATTCTGGAGTGCGAGGGCTATCTGAGCATTTCCAACAACGACACCAACGAGCTGGTGGTCACCGTCAAGACCGGCCCGGACAGCTACAAGAAAAATTACATCTACCTCAACGCCTACACGCTGTATGTGGTGGAGGACATCACGGGCACCCACACAGACCCGTATCATTACCAGATGTATTTCCACACGGAGCTGCTGCCCAATGTGGATGTTAAGCCGTAAAAGAGAGGCATAACGATGGGTAGAATATCCGGTATGCAGCGGTACGCCGAGCAATTCACCCGGGCGAAAAAAGGAGGTAAGCTATGGAGGATCGGGACAAAAAACTGCTGAAAACCTATGCGGCGCACAACATGAACGTGAGAGAGACCGGAGACGCGGTTTACCTGCACTATAACTCCATCCGCTACCGCTTTCGGCTCATCCAGCGGGAAACCGGGCTGAACCCACGGAAGTTCTGGGATCTGGTGAAGCTGCTGGAAATGGAGGAATCATGAAAATTGGGCAGGTGGTTCGGGCCAGATTTAAGTCCATACCGTCCCAGCTGGAACGGCAGCACCCAACGTATGAGCAGCTGTATCCGTTCCGGCGAGGCGAGGTGGTGTACATCCATCCGAAGGGCAGATTTATCAGTGTGAAAACGGAAACGGCGGGAGGACCCGTGGTAGAGAATTTCCGGCTATGCGAGGTGGTTATGTGAGTACATTCCCGGAACGGCTGCGGAAGTTAAGAGAATCTGAGCGGCCTGCAAAAAGCATGAGAGTAAAAGCGGAGCTGATTGGGATCGGGCATGATACGCTGCGGAAGTACGAAACCGGAGAGAACGAACCGGCTCTCAGCCAGTTGAAGCTGATAGCGAATCATTACCACGTCAGCTTGGATGAGCTTGCATGGGACGAGGGCGAGCGAGAGGGTAAACCTTTATAGTATCGCAAAAAAAATTGGTCTTTGCCCCCAATTCGGGGCAAGCGAATAAAAATATGTGTCAGAATGAAGGTGCGGGGTTATATCCGTATCTTCATTCTTTCCATCCATCCTTCCTTTCCTCCTGACCCCGGCGGATGCCGGGGGTATGCAGACGTAGCTCAGTAGGTAGAGCACCGCGCCGGGAGGTATGCGCTGGTTCAAGTCCAGCCGTCTGCACCAGATGTATGCTACCGCATTGCGGCACCGTGGAAGGGTAAGACCGCTACAAGGGGCTTGCCTGTGCGCTGTATGAAAGCGGCAGGCCGAATAATAATTATTTGGCTGGCTCCGGCCTATAAATGAAGAAACGGATGCGACCGACATACCGGCGCAGGGCTGAAAAGTTCCGTGGGATACCGGCATTGCTACTCTGCGCGAGTGCTGAGGCGTTCAATGGATGTGGCGTGGTGGCGGCAATCGTATGATTAGGCCGCTGTGTAAGCAATTCAAACAGAGCGCAATGCCGGAACCTGTGAAAAGAATAACGCCCAATGTGGGCGGCGTTGTAGCCCTTCGAGGGTGGGTAAAGACTGCTATGTACGGGCCAAGGGGCGGGGGCCGGTAGCAAAACGAAAGGGAGTGAGCGCATGGCTGGCGGAGCGCCAAGGAAATGGAAAAGCGTAAAGGCAATGCAAAAAGCCATTGACGCTTATTTTGAGAGCTGCAAAGGGGAACCGATTATTGGCGACGATGGACAGCCGCTGATGGATAAATACGGCAACGTCATTCTGATAGGGCAGAAGCCGCCTACGGTAACAGGGCTGGCGCTGTCGCTTGGGTTCACTGGGCGTCAGGCGCTGATTGATTATCAGGGGAGACCGGAGTTCGCGGACACGGTTACGCGCGCGAAGTCCCGCTGCGAGGAATACGCCGAATCCCGGCTGTACGATAAGGACGGTGCCAACGGCGCGAAATTCTCGCTTGGCTGCAATTTCGGCTGGCGGGCCACAGAAGAAAAGGCGGAGACGGCCGCAGGCGGTATTGTGCTGCTGCCCGCGGTGATGGATACGCCGAAGCCGCCGGAGGATGAGCCGTGACAGGCCAGACGGTGATCTGGCAGCCGCAGCCGAAACAGGCTGCGTTCATGAGCCGGTTTGAGGATGAGGCGCTGTATGGCGGCGCTGCCGGAGGCGGCAAAAGCGACGCGCTGGTGATGGAGGCCCTGCGGCAGGTGGACATTCCCTATTACAGGGGGCTGATCGTCCGGCGGACCTATCCGCAGCTGGAGGATCTGATCGGGAAGACGCTGCGGCTGTATCCAAGCATCTATCCGGGCGCAAAGTACAATGACAGCAAGCACGTATGGAAATTCCCTTCGGGAGCCGTGGTGATCTTCGGCTCCCTGCCGCACGTCAAGGATAAGTACAACTACCAGGGCAAGCCGTATGACTTTATCGGCTTTGACGAGCTGACGCAGTTCCCTTATGAGCTGTATGACTACCTGACGCACTCACGAAACCGGCCTAACGGTCCGGGGACCCGCGTTTACTCACGCGCCACGGCGAACCCCGGCGGCGTGGGGCACGGGTGGGTCAAGGAAATGTTTATCACGGCGGCTCCGCCCATGCAGACGGTGTGGAAGCAGGTCAAGGTGCAGACACCTGATGGGATGCAGTCCAAGTGGAAGTCCTCGGTGTTCGTGCCGTCCACGGTGTTTGACAACCAGGCACTGCTGGACAATGACCCGGACTATATATACCGGCTGGCCAGTATGCCGGAAGCGGAGCGGAACGCCCTGCTGTACGGAGACTGGGACAGTTTCTCCGGCCAGGTATTTACGGAGTGGCGGAATGACCGGGCGCATTACAGAGACCATATCAAGACCCATGTCATTGAACCATTTCGCATTCCGGAAAACTGGAATGTGTGGCGGGCGATGGACTGGGGCTATACGCGGCCCTTCTCCGTTGGCTGGTACGCCGTGGATCAGGACCGGCGGCTTTACCGCATCCGGGAGCTGTACGGCTGCACGGGAACGCCCAATGAGGGCGTGAAGTGGACGCCGGACCATGTGGCGGAGGAAATACGCCGCATTGAGCGGGAGGACCCCAATTTACAGGGGCGGACGGTGCGGGGCGTGGCAGACCCGGCTATCTTCGGCAACAGCGGCACGGAAAGCGTGGCGGCGGTGATGGAGCGCAAAGGCGTGTTCTGGGAGGCAGGCCAGCATGACCGGCTGAACGGCAAGATGCAGATCCACAACCGGCTGGCCTTTGACGGGAAGGACATCCCCATGCTGTATGTGTTTGATACCTGCAAGCATTTTATCCGGACGGTGCCGAACTTGGTATACAGCGAGACGGACGTTGAGGACGTGGACACCGACGGCGAGGACCATATTTATGACGAGTGCCGGTATATGTGCATGGAATATCCGGTGGCGCAGGCCATCCGCATCCCGGCGGTGGTGAAGCCGTACAGCCCTCTGGACGCGGACGAGCCGGAGGACCGGGATTACGCATGGTTCCGAAAATACTGATGGAGGACGTATGGACAGACAGGACTTATTCAATAAGGCAATGGGCATGGGGCTTGGCAGTCTCATGCCCCAGCTGCAGCCGCAGCCCGCAGGGCAGATGGCCACCGGCGATGCGGTCAAAGTGGACGATATCCGCAAGGCGGCGGAGACGGTGCGGAAGTACAAGGACGGCAAGAGCCTGCTGGAAAACCGCCTGAAAGAGGATGAACTGTGGTATCGGGTGCGGCACTGGGAAGCGGTGCGGAAGAAGTTCAACCCGGATGTGCCGGAGCCGTCCTCTGCATGGCTGTTCAACGCCATTACCAACAAGCACGCCGACGCGATGGACAACTACCCGGAGCCGAACGTGCTTCCGAGAGAGGCGGGAGACCAGCAGGAGGCCAAGAAGCTATCCTCCATTCTCCCCTGCGTCATGGAGGCGGCGGAGTTTGAGGAAGTGTATGCGGATGCCTGGTGGGGCAAGCTGAAGCACGGTACCGGCGCGTATTTCGTCGGGTGGGACCCGGAGAAGGAAAACGGGCTGGGCGACATTGATATCCACGATCTTGACCTGCTGGACGTTTATTGGGAGCCGGGGATCAAGGACATTCAGCAGAGCCGGAACCTGTTTATCGCAGGCGTGGCGGAGACGGCGGATCTGGAAGCGCGGTTCCCGCAGTACAAGGGCAAGCTGGAAACGGCCACGCCGGATGACTACGCCTACTCTTACGATCCCAATGTGGACTGGACGGGGAAGTGTCTGGTGTGGGACTGGTACTACAAGAAGAAGGACCTGACCGGGAAGACGCTGCTGCATTACTGCAAGTTCTCCGGCGACTGCATTCTGTATGCCAGTGAGAATGACGCCAACTATGCTGAGCGGGGCTATTATGACCACGGATTGTACCCGGTGGAATTCGACACCATGTTCCCGGAAGCCGGGACGCCGTACGGCTTTGGCATGATCGCCATCTGCAAGAACCCCCAGCTTTACATCGACAAGCTGGGCCAGAACATTCTGGAGCGCAGTCTGCTGGGCACCAAGACCCGGTATATTGCATCTTCGCAGGCAGGAATCAATGAGGATGAGCTGAAAGACGCTTCCTGTGCCATCGTGCACAGTGAGCTGCCGAGACTGGACAGCGAGCATTTGCAGCCCATCGTGCCGCCTTCGCTGGAAGGAAACTACATCGACGTCTATCAGCTAAAAGTGGACGAAATGAAGGAGACCAGCGCCAACCGGGACATGAACAGCGGCGGGACCTCCGGCGTGACGGCGGCAGCGGCTATCGCGGCGCTGCAGGAATCCGGCAATAAGGTGAGCCGTGACATGATTCAGGGCAGCTACCGGGCATACCGGAAGGTGTGTTCTCTGGTGATCGAGCTGATCCGGCAGTTTTATACGGAGACCCGCACCTTCCGCATTTTAGGCGAGGGCGGGCAGATGGAGTTTGTGGACTTCAACAACGCCGGGATGCAGGACCAGCCGGTGGCGATGCCGGGAAATACGGCGCAGATGTTCCGTCGCCCCGTGTTCGACTTGAAGATCAGACCCCAGAAGCGCAGCCCCTTCACCATTGAAGCCCAGTATGAGCGGGCAAAGGAGCTGTACGGCCTTGGATTCTTCAATCCGGAGAACGCCCAGCAGAGCATCATTGCCCTGTCCATGATGGACTTTGAGGGCAAGGAGCAGATTTTGCAGCAGGTGCAGCAGGGGCAGACGCTGTTGAATGTGGTGCAGCAGCTCCAGCAGCAGCTGGCCATGTTCCAGGCGGCGGCAGGCATGAGCGTGGAGCAGCCGGGATACCAAAGTCAGACCAAACAGGGCGGCGGTCCGACCATTGCACAGGCAAGGCAGGATGCCATCAGCGCCAACAAGAAGAGCTACGGCGAACGGCTGGCTGAGAGGAGCAGGGCATGACCCGCGTTTACGCCAGCCGACAGGGAGACCGGTTCCGGCTGGAATGCCGGGGCCATGCCGATTACGCGGAGAGTGGGAAGGACGTGGTATGTGCCGCCGTCTCCGCGATCTGCCAGACGCTTTACCTTTGGTGCAAAAACACCGGCGGCGTGACGGTAGAGGATGAGGCCATGGGACCGGGCATATTCATGCTGACGGCCAGAGGACCCTGCGGGGAGCCGTGGAAAGCTGCCGTGCTGGGGCTGATGAGCTTAGAGGCGGGATACCCCGCCCATATACGGGTGGATGCCCGGAAATTTGATTTGTGTTCCAAGCCGCAAACGCGGCAAGAATGATAAAGGAGCAAGCGTATGAAACACTTTTTTGTCAAGGCGATGTGCCTGTTTCTGTTTGACGGCGGCGCTTCCGGGGCGTCCGGCGGAGCAGGAGAGGGCGGAGCCGAGACGGGCGGGACCAACGGCGGGCCTGACGTCGCCCAGCAGGCCAAAGCGGGCGAGGTAGTCTACGGAAAGCAGACTGCGGCTTCTGACGCCGGGAAGCAAGACCAACGCGCATCCTTCAAGGATTTGATCAACGGTGACTATAAGGCGGATTTCGACGCCGAGGTACAGCGGATCGTAGGCGAACGGCTGAAAAAGGTAAAGGATCAGGGCCGCATCGTGGCGGATCAGGGCAAGGCACTGAACGCACAGCAGCCCATTCTGGACGCCCTGTCTCTTCGCTACGGTACGGCACCCGGCGACATTGAAGCCCTGCGGTCGGCGGTGGATCGGGACAATTCTCTCTGGGAGCAGGCTGCGGAGGAAGCCGGTATGAGCGTGGAGCAGTACCGGCAGTATCAGCAGATGCAGCAGGAGAACGCACGGCTGAGAGCGGCGCAGGAGGACTATTACGCCCGTCAGCGCAGCGAACAGCAGCTGCACTCGTGGATGGATCAGGCGGAGGCCATGAAGCAGGACCCCCTGCTGGCAGACTTCGACCTGCCTACCGAGATCAACACCAATCCTGATTTCCTCGCCTTGCTGCAAAGAGGCGTCAGCGTGGAGCAGGCATACAAGGTCCTGCACATGGATGACTTTCTCAGCAAGGCCACGGCACAGGCGGAGAAAACCGTAACGGACAATATCCGCGCCAGAGGGGCAAGACCGCAGGAGAACGGAGCCGCGCCCAAGAGCGCCGTTGTTGTGAAGGATGATGTTTCCAAACTGACCCCGGCAGACCGGGCGGAGATCGCCAGACGGGCTGCGATGGGGGAAACCATCACTTTTAACTGACAACAAGGAGGCTACTCTATGAACACTCTGTTTATGTTCCCTATGTTCGTGCAGATCTTCGCGGACATGAAGACCAACACCACTACCCAGACGGGCGAGGGCAAGGACCTGTCTGCGGAGATGAAGACCTATTACTCCGACTATCTGATCGATCTGGCAGAGCCGGAGCTGGTGCATGACCAGTTTGGCCAGAAGCACCCCATTCCCAAGAACGGCGGCAAAACCATTGAGTTCCGCCAGTATGATCCCCTGCCTGAGATGACCACCGCCCTTACCGAAGGCGTGACCCCTGACGGCCAGAGCCTGAACGTGAAGAAGCTGGAGGCCACCGTGAAGCAGTACGGCGGCTACGTCACCCTGTCCGATATGCTGATTCTGGCAGCCATCGACAACAACGTGGTGCAGGCCACCAAGCTGATCGCCTCTCAGGCCGGACGCACGCTGGACACCATCACCCGCGACATCCTGAATGCCGGTACCGTTGTCCAGTACGCCGACGGCTCCGTGACTGCCCGTGCCAATCTGGTGGGCGGCAGCGCCACCGAGAGCGAGAACAACTATCTGACCGTGGATGCCATCAAGAAGGCCGTGCGCACGCTGGAGGCGCAGGACGCGCCCAAGATCAACGGCTACTATGTGGGCATCATCCACCCCAACGCCAAATACGATCTGATGAAGGACCCTGATTGGAAGAGTCCCCACGAGTATGTGGACACCGCCAACATCTACAAGAACGAGATCGGCGAGCTGTACGGCGTCCGCTTCGTGCAGTCCAGCCGCGCCAAGGTGTGGAAGGACGCTGCCAAGAACAAGGCCACCGGTACGGAGGTCGCAAACAAGCGGGACGTGTACTCCACCCTGATCCTTGCGGATGACGCCTACGGCATCACCGATATCTCCGGCGGCGGTCTGCAGCACATCGTCAAGCAGCTGGGCAGCGCCGGTTCCGGCGATCCCCTGGATCAGCGCGCCACCGTCGGCTGGAAGGCCACCAAGACGGCGGAGATTCTGGTCCAGCAGTACATGGTCCGTATTGAAACAACCGTCAGCGCCTGATAGGAGGACAAAATGAGCGAAGCTAAGAAGGCAACGGACCCCAATGAGGAGCTGGTAGAGTATACCGCGCCTCTCATGGGCCGCACGGATTCCCGCGATATCATCGTGGGCGTCAACGGTGAGATCATCCGCATTATGCGGGGTGAGACTGTGCAGATCAAGCGGAAGTTCCTGCTGGTGCTGCAGAACGCAGAGAAACAGGAAATGGAAGCCTACAAGGCACAGATGGCGGCGCAGAAGAACAGCGCCAAGGCTTTGGCCGATATGTAACCCGATGCGGGCAGACGGTTTCCTGCCGTTTGCCCGCATTTTCTATGGAGGGCGTATGAATCGCATTATTTCACTGTCCGTTGAGGACATGTATATCAAATATACCGGGGAAGCGTTCGGAGCCACCGGCTCCCACAACGCCGTGACCCTGCGTATGACATTCGGCCCTGCATGGGAGGGCACCGCCAAGACGGCGTATTTCACCGATGCGCTTGGAAATACGTCCGTGGCGCTGGTGCTGGGGCTGGACACGCTGGTGGATGGAGCCTATGAAGTGGACGTGCCGTCCGAGGCACTGAAAACCGCAGGCGTGGCGACCATTACTATCAAGGGCGTACTGGTATCCGGAGAGACCACCACAAAGGCCATCACAACGGCGGCGGGGCATTTCCGGGTATTGGACTCCGAGCTTCCGGACAGCGCCGGGAGCGCTGGTGCCATCACACCCAGCGACAAGGACCAGCTGCAGGCGGAAATCGCAGGCATGGAGACACTGTTTACCACGGCCAAAGCAGCTGCGGAAACGGCAGCGGCCAACGCCAAGGTGAGCGAGACCAACGCCAAGACCAGTGAGACGGCAGCGGCAAGCTCCGCGTCCTCTGCGGAAGCTTCCAAAACGGCGGCTGCGGAGAGTGCTTCGGCAGCGGCCTCACAGGCAAACGCGGCCAGCGAAAGCGCCGCAAAAGCAGCGGCGTCCCAGAAGGCGGCGCAGACCGCAGAGACCAACGCAAAGGCCAGCGAGACAGCGGCAGCAGCCTCGCAGGGCAGTGCGGAGACTGCATCTGCAAGCGCACAGGCCAGCGCAACGGCAGCAGCACAGAGCGCCCAGACGGCACAGAGCGCCGCCAGAACAGCTGCCAATGCGGCAAGCACGGCCAGCGCGGCGGCGGAAGCAGCATCCGGCTCCGCGTCTCAGGCACAGTCCAGCGCGGCAGCGGCGGCGCAGAGCGCAGCCAGTGTGGACGGCATCAATAAAACCGCCCAAAGCTGGGCGGTAGGCGGTACAGGAACCCGTGAGGGGGAGGACACCAACAACGCCAAGTATTGGGCGGAGCAGGCACAGGCAGTTGTAGGCGGTGACTTTGCCACCAAGACCGAGGCACAGGGCTATGTTACGGCACATAACCAGAGCACTGATGCCCATGCGGACATCCGAAAAGCGCTGAATGGGAAGGAAGCATCCGGCACGGCGGTGACGGCTGTATCCACCCACAACAAAGATACTTCTGCCCACGCGGACATCCGGGAGGCTTTAGCTGGCAAGGAAGCGGCAGGTGCGGCGGCAGCGGTACAGAGCAATCTGACGGCCCACGCTGGGAACACCACGGTCCATGTGACCGCTGAACAGAAAACCACGTGGGACGGCAAGGCGGACGGGACACACGCCAGCCAGCACGGGAAGAATGGGACAGACCCCATTACCCCTGCGGCCATCGGCGCGGCGTCTCTGGGCACGGACGGCAAGGTGCCTGCAAGCCAGCTGCCGGAGATCTCCTCCGTCAAAACCTACACCGCCACCATCGGGACTACGTGGACGGAGGACAGCAACACCGGTGTCAAGACCCAGAGCGTTGCCATCGCCGGGGTGACGGCGCAGAGCACCGCTATGGTGGATCATGTGTACACCGGCAGCGGAACCTCCGACGATTACGCGGCCTTCGTGGAGGCGGAAAACCAGTACCTCAACTGCATCACCAACGGCTACGCCGAGACCTATAACGGCGGCATCAAGTTTACCATCTTCGGGGACGCCAACACGGTTGCGATCCCCATTGTTGCGGAGGTGAGCTGATGGGCCATGTAACGGTGGCTGGTGGGTGCAGAGCAAAAGCGCCGGTGACTGGCATCCTCGCAAGTTCCCTTGCCGTTGGAACCGCGGTGAAGCTGATGGAGGGCGGTGCTGCGGTCGAATATCTGGTGGTAAATCAGGGCATCCCGGAAAACAGCAGTCTCTATGACGCAAGCTGTGACGGGACGTGGCTGTTGAGAAAGGATATTCATAGCAACCGGCAGTGGAACACCAGCAACGTAAATACGTATGAAAGCAGCGCGATCAACACGTGGCTGAACGGAGAGTTTTTCAATACGCTGGGCAGTGTGGAACAGGCTGCGATCAAACAAGTAAAAATCCCGTATCGCAAGAGCGGCGCAAATGGCCTGCTCTGCAAGATTTTCCTATTGGGTGGTTATGAGGTTGGCTGGACAACCAGTGACAACCAGTATTCCCCGGAGGACGGCGCGAAGCTGTCCTATTTCGAGTCCGGAACCGGCACGTCCGCCAACAACAAGCGCATTGCGTACCTGAACGGCTCGGCCGCCAACTGGTGGATCCGCTCCCCAAACACCTACAACACAAACAACGTGTGGAGCGTCAACTCCAACGGCAACTACATCAACCAAAACGCCGCCAACGCGAACGGCATCCGCCCCGCCCTGATTCTTCCCAGCAACGCACTATTTGATGAAAATACCATGCTCTTAAAGGGGGTGGCGTGATGGGCAGAGTGATGATGAGCGGCATTGTGCCGACGCTGAAAGCACCGGTGACGGGGGTGCTGGCCTCCAGCCTTGCGGTGGGTTCCACCGTGAAGCTGATGGAGGGCGGTACGGCGGTGGAATACTTGGTTGTCAACCAAGGCATCCCGGAAAACAGCAACCTGTATGACGCAAGCTGTGATGGGACGTGGCTGTTGAGAAAGGATATTCACAGCAACCGGCAGTGGCACACCAGCGATGTGAACGCCTACGCCAGCAGTGCCATCAACACATGGTTGAATGGAGATTTCTTCAATTCTCTGGGAAGCATCGAAAAGGCAACTATCAAGCAGGTAAAGATTCCTTACTGTTTTAGCTCCGTGGAAATCATAAGTGGGGAAAATGGTCTGCTAACCAGAGTGTTTTTAATATCCTTTCCCGAAGTTGGTGCTACCAAGAGCATGAATACCGCTTTCAATATGGACGGTGCCTTACTCCAATATTTTCGTGCAATTTCAGTAGATCCGAACCGAATTGCATATGAGAATGGCACTGCTATAGATTGGTGGTTAAGGTCTGCCTACAGATCAAATTCGTCATTTAGTGGCATTTGTACAGCGGGGGGCGGTGTAGGGGCGTATTATGCCACAACTAATTATGGCGTTCGTCCCGCAGTTATTCTCCCTAGCAATGCGCTATTTGACGAAACAACCATGCTTTTAAAGGGGGTGGCCTGATGGGACACTGTTTATTTCTGCGGAAGGGCGAGGTGCATACGGCGCCGGTGACGGGGGTGCTGGCCTCCAGCCTTGCGGTGGGGTCTGTGGTTAAGCTGATGGAGGGCGGCACGGCGGTTGAATATCTGGTAGTCAATCAGGGCGTCCCGGAAAACAGCAACCTGTATGACGCAAGCTGTAACGGGACGTGGCTGCTGAGGAAGGACATCTACAATAACCGCGAGTGGGATACATACGGACGTGGCGATTACTCTATTTCGAAAATTGGCGTTGGATATGAAAGCCTACTGAATAGTTTGGGGAAATCAATCGTCAAAGAAGTCAAGATTCCTTACGTCAAGAATAGAACCGGCCCGATAATTATGTCAGGCAGCAATGGTTTATCCTGTAAAAGTTTTTCTTTAAGCGCTATTGAAATTGGGGCTACTTCAGCCGTGATCACAAATTTGCCTGTGGATGGAGCAAAACTTACATATTTTGAAACAGGGAATACCGCTTCTGCCATGGCAAAACGCATTACTACCTACTCCAATTCACCCTATGATGATAAGAGATGGCGGTGGTGGACCCGTACTACGTATGAAGCCGACACTTACTCCGTTTACTCCTCAGACAAAGGGGAAGTTACGGAGGCAATTGCGACAGTCGAGAGTGGCGTTCGCCCTGCATTTATTCTCCCGTCCAATGCCCTGTTTGACAAAACCACGATGATTTTAAAGGGCGTAACGTAACGGGAAATGCCGGAGGTCAATCCTCCGGCAGGTCCCACAGGGCTTCCGACGCGGCTTGCTGGGCGACGATCTTCCGCTTGAGTTCGTCCAGCTCGTCCAGAAGCTCCACGGTCATGTAGTAGAGTTCCTCGTAGGCTTGCTTTTTGGCTTCGGTCATGCTGACCACCTCCTTTGAGGGGATGATACCACAGGGGCCGTGTCGAAACGCGTCGGAATGTGGCGCAACAACAAATGAAAACCGGTTGAAGTTCAACCGAAAAAATGAAAGGGGTATACATTATGGAAAAGAAGTTTGCTGAGATCATCAACGAGGGCTGCAAGAGCGGCAAGACCGTGGCGGAGATCAACAAGGAATTGAAGGCGGCGGGTGCCAACTTCCACCTGAATCCCGACGGCGGCGTTGCCAACTGGACGGAGGACGAAATGCGGGAGGGCTTCATCCCCGCCGAGAAGGAGCCGGAGGACGTGCGTCACCTGCATGATTATATGCGGTACGATGTCACGAAGGCCGGTCAGACCGTGCGGGTGGAGACCCCGGAGGGCACCTATGACATCACCTGGGATGAGGGCGGCCATCCTGAGAAGGCCGTGCGGGTGTGACCACCGAAAGGGGGGGCACGATGAACGCTTTACACATCAAAAACACGGTGTTGGCGGTGCTGGCTGCGGCTGGCTCCGCTATCGCGCAGGCTCTTGGAGGTTGGGATATGGCGCTGAAAGTGCTGATCTGTTTCATGGTGCTGGACTACGCCACCGGCTGGCTGGTGGCGGCCATCTGGCATAAGTCCAGCAAGAGCGGCACCGGGGCGCTGAGTTCCGACGCCGGGTTCAAGGGGCTGGCGAAGAAGTGCGTCATGCTGGCGCTGGTATGGATGGGGGCATTATTGGATCAGGCCACATCCAGCGATTTTGTACGGGATGCAGTGTGTATGTTTTTCATCGCCAATGAGGGCCTGTCGATTTTGGAGAATACGGCAGTGATGGGGGTCCCCTATCCCGCATTTGTTAAAAACATGCTGGATGCCATCCGTCAGGCCAGCGATCAGGGGAAACAGAATTCGGAGGCTCACACATGAGCACGAGAGCGGGCACCGTCCCGCTCTCCGACCTCCAATTTTTGAAGATCTATTTCAATAAGCGGCGTCTCCGCTCCACCACGGCCAACCTGAAAAAGATGCTGGCGGAGGCGGGCGGGGACGCTATCTGCAATGGCTCCATTTTCCTGCGGAACCAGACCCCAGCCTGCCATTTAAAGGCAGACGGGCAGACCCGCAAGGCCCCCAATTACCGGGCGTGGGCCATCAGCTGGAACACCCCGGCGGACTTCGGCGTGAAAACCGTACCCAATGGAGACCGGAATTACATGGAGTGCGTCCACCTCATCATCGGCGGGAAGAAGATCAACCCCGTCACCTGCGGGGCGGACATGAAGTACCGCGCTCCCCGGACGGCTATCGGCACCAAGAACGGGCGGTTCGCCTACTATGTGAGCAAGGACCGGCGGACACCGGAACATCTCCGGGACCTGCTGGCCGCGTCCGGCTGGGACAACGCCATTATGATGGACGGCGGCGGGTCCACCTGCTTCATGGACAAGGACGGCAAGGGCTTCACCGGGGACGGGCGGGTCATCCCGTTCTTTCTGGTGTGGAAAAAGAAAAGCGGTGACGCATACGAGCCGGAAGGAGAAAAACCTATGGTAGAGATCAACGCCTATTCCAAGGCGAAGGACGGCAATAAGAAGCTGTCCACCCATTTTAAAGTGAAAGAATTTGCCTGCAAGGACGGCTCCGATGCCGTACTAATAGCGCCCCGGCTGGTGATGGTCTTGCAGAGCATCCGCAGCCGCTTCGGCGTTCCGGTGGTGATTCACAGTGCCTACCGGACGCCCCAGTATAACAAGCAGGCGAACGGTGCGGAGCACAGCCAGCATTGCTACGGTACGGCGGCGGATATTTCCGTGCGGGGGAAGACACCGGCGGCGGTGGCGGCCTACGCAAGAGAACTGATGCCCGACTGGGGCGGCGTGGGCGTGTACAGTCAGAAGGGCTTCACGCACATCGACGTGCGGGAGGTCAAGGCAGACTGGGACGGATAAGGAGACACTATGAACAAAACCATTTCAGAGGTCATCGCCCAGACGCAGGCGGTACGGCCTGACCTCTACACGGATGAACAGATCACCGGCTGGCTCTCTGAATTGGACGGGCAGTTGAGCGTGGAGCTGCTGAAAACGGACCCGGTGTCCTATTCGTGGCCGGAGGACGCCGGAACGGAGCTGCTGGTGCCCCATCCGTATGACCGCCTGTATCACCTGTATGTAATCGCTATGATCGATCTGTACAACCGGGAAACAGACCTGTACACCAATGACATGGCCGTGTTCAACAGCGCCATGCAGGAATACCGGAGCTATTACCGGCGGACGAACCGACCGGCAGCGGACGGGAATTGGTTCAAGACCATGTAAGGAGGGGCTATGTATCTTCCAAGTCTGAAATACGCAGAGCAGAAAACGAAACAGCAGATCGTAGAGTTTCTGGGGATCAATTTCTCCGACAACTTTACGGACGGAAATTTTTCTGCCTGCCGGAACCTCTCTACCCGCCGGTATCCCTATCTGTCTACACGGCTACGGCGGCTGCCGGTGTGGGACTATGTGTCCCCTACCGCCGTGACCGCATGGAACAAGCTGGTGGTGGTGGACGGCACGAGCCTGATCTATGACGGCAATGTGGTTGGAACGGTGACGGCGGGGGAAAAGCAGTTTGCCGTGGTCAACACAAAGCTGGTGATCTGGCCGGACAAGAAATATCTGGACCTGAACACCTCCACGCTGCACGAGCTGGGAGCCAGCGCGGAAAAGGCAAACGCCGTTGTGACCACCGACAGCATCACTATGACGGGGGCAGGGCTTTCCTCCAAATTCTCTGCCGGGGACGGTGTGACGATCTCCGGCTGCACCACAAAAAAGGAAAACAACAAGGATCTTGTCATCAAAGCCGTGGACGGAGACAAACTGACATTCTCCGCAAACGCATTGGTCGCCTGCACGGAAGCGGGCACCATGAAAATTGAGCGGAAGATCCCGGATCTGGATTTCATCTGCGAAAGCGAAAACCGTCTGTGGGGTGTGAGCAACGCCAACAAGACCATTTACGCGTCTTCCCTGGGCGATCCGAAAAACTTTTTCGTGTATCAGGGGATATCCACGGATTCCTACGCACTGGCGGTTGGCTCTGCCGGGAATTTTACCGGGTGCTGCAAGCTGAGTTCTTCCGTGCTTTTCTGGAAGGAAAACCTGCTGCACAAGATTCTGGGCAGCTACCCTGCGGAATACGCCCTCTACACCTCGGACATTACCGGGGTACAGGAGGGGAGCTTCAAGAGTATGCAGGTCATCAATGACGTTCTCTTTTACAAGGGGCCGGACGGCGTGTACGCCTATTCCGGCGGTACGCCGTCTCTGGTATCCCAGACGTTCGGAGCCAAGCGATTTACGGATGCCGTCAGCGGGACGGACGGCAAGAATTACTATATGTCCGCCAAAAGCGGCGGCGTGTGGCACCTTCTGGTGTATGACACCCAGCAGGGTGTTTGGCTGGAAGAGGATGACACGGAGGCACTGGATTTCTGCCGGTACAACAGTTTCCTTTATATGCTGTCCTCCGACGGGTCCCTGTGGTCGCTGGATGCAGACACGGGCAGCGAGGTCATTGACTGGAGCGCCACGTTTACGCCCTTCTACGAGACCATGGAGGGGAAGAAGGTATATTCCTCTCTGTATCTCCGGTTTGAGCTGGGAGAGAAGGCGTGGATGCAGGCGGAGGTACGGTGCGACAACGGGAAATGGGAGAAGATCGGGAGCCTTCACGGGAAAGGCCCGCAGCTGCTCCCGGTACGGCCAAGACGGTGTGACAAATACGAGGTACGGCTGTCCGGACAGGGTGCGTGCGCGATCCTTGGCATGATCCGGCGGTTCCGGGTGGGTTCGGAGGTGTAGCATGGCGATTTTTGACAAGGAATTGAACCATCTGGACCCGCAGGACGCTGCAGGGAGCCTGCGGACGCTGGAAAACTATATCTCCTATATGCGGGAGCGGCTGGAGTTCAACAATTCCAATCTTACCCGCACCCTGTCCTCGGCGGGAACCAGTACGGCGGAAATGGTGCTGATCGTGGCGGCGCTGCAGAACAACGTACAGGCCATGCAGTCCAGCGTCACGGCGATGCAGGGGCAGATCACCACCTTGGAGACAACGGTTTCTGGGCTGAATAACAGCATACAGACATTGAGCCAGAACGTGACGGCGCTGCAATCCTCCGTGGGCACTCTGCAATCTGACGTCGCTACGCTTAAAACCACCGTGCAGAACATCGACAAGCGCGTCACTGCGCTGGAAGCAAAAGGAGGGATCACCTGATGGCAGGGTATTGGGAAAAAAACAAAGACTACTCGCTCGAGATCGTAAAGGCACAGCAGCGAGGTGACAGTAAGGAGTCGATTG
Source organism: uncultured Oscillospiraceae bacterium (assembly GCA_934597165.1). GTDB lineage: Bacteria > Bacillota > Clostridia > Oscillospirales > Oscillospiraceae > Onthomonas. The sequence goes on along the minus strand of CAKTQP010000020.1, from coordinate 16,017 downwards.
ACAAGCTGCGCCAAGAGCGGCAGAACAAAATTGACGCTACCTATGGCGGCAAGGACCCGTATCAGGGCAAGAACGATATTATGGGCACCGGCGGGTCCAGCAACCGGGGCAACAGTTCCTCCGGAGGAAGCTCTCAGGCGGCAACCGGTGGGACGCCTTATGTAAAAGGCCCCGGCTACGGCACCGGCGGCTATACCACGCCGGGTATTTACGGGGCAGCCAATTTGCAGCCCACGGATATGTCCGACTACTGGAAGAAGATGACCGGAGGGGCAGACATGAGCCGTCGGCCTGATCTGGCGGGTGGGTATGCGGTATCCAACGGTTATACCGTGTTTTACGATGAGAACGGATACGCCAAAAAGGCTGTGAAGGGCGTGGCAGACTATACGCCCCATCAGGACATCAACGCCGGGAACGGAAGCTATAACAAAAGCGGCGCGTGGACGGATAACGAAATGCTGACGGCTGCCGACCGAAAGAAGATCGCGGATATCCGGGCGCAGATGCAGGCGGGTAAGATCACAGGCGATCAGGCCAACCAGGCGGCAAACGCCATTCGTGCCGGATATGGCTATACCATCGACAAGAACGGCTATGTGACGGACAGCGGCGCGCTTTCCTCCGTGAATGATCTGCGGAAAAAGCTGGGTCTTTCGACAGATCCGGAGAACGCGGAGCTGGGCTATTACCGGTATCTGATGGGCACGGACACATCCCCTCTCGCGCAGGCGGCAGGGCAGGTGAAGTCCTACGAGGACTTTATGAAGGACTATACGCCGGGGCAGCAGATCACCTATCCCACAGTGGGAAACGTGGACATTCTGCAGGGTCTGGTCAACAACGGTTTCAACACCAGCGACGCCGGGAGACCGAGCTTTGACTATTCCTACGATTCCGAAATGCGGGCGCTGATCGACCAGATCCTCAACAGCAATCTGGCGGACTGGAAGAAGGGCGACCAGTACGCCGCTTTGCGTGACCAGTACGCCGCCAACGGAGAAATGGGGATGGCGGATCTGCTGGGGCAGGTGTCCTCCCGCACCGGCGGTCTGGCATCCTCCTACGCGGCCAGCGTTGCCAATCAGGAATACAGCGATTGGATGAGCAAGCTGGAGCAGGCTGCCAGAGAAATGTATCAGCAGGACCGCAGCGACAAGCTGAACAGTCTGGGTGTGCTGAGCGACGCCTATGACCGGGAATACGGTGAGTACGGAGACAAGCTGAACCAGTGGAATACGGACCGGAATTTTGCCTATCAGCAGGCGCAGGACGCACTTGCCAACCAGTGGAAGCAGAAGGAATGGGACTACAACATGTCTCAGGACGAGTGGAACAAGGCGGCGCAGCAGGCGGAAATGATGGCGTCCTACGGTAATTTCTCTGGCTACAAGGCTCTGGGCTACACGGACAGCCAGATCGAAAGCATGCGGCAGGCGTATCAGATCGCGCAGACGGCGAAGGCGAAAAGCGGAAGCAGCGGGAGCAGTGGGAGCAGCGGAGGAAAGAAAAGCGGGGATAGCGGCATGAAGTTGAGCGTTGCAAAGGACAATGCCAAACAGGGTATTTTCACGCAGGATGTTCTGGATGCGTTCCACAATGCGGGATATAGCGATGAATATCTGGAAAGCGCTTATGGATATGAACAGCCCAGCGCTGCCGGTTCAGGCAATGTCCCCAATTTTGGCGATTTGAAGCGTTCGATTCAAACGCTGGTCGCACAAGGCAGTGGAGACAGAGCGTTCCAACTGTATAATCAGTATTTTGACAGTTTAAGCACCAAGCAGCAGGAAGAATTGAACCGTATGCTGGGAGCGTAGGAGGCGTGATATGGCACAAAAACTGGATCGGTCTTATTTTGGAACAGGCAATCGCAAAACGTCAACAAGAACGAACAAGAAAGACACGTCCGGTGCGGCGGAAACTGTACAAAAGCTGGATCGGAGACACTTTAATAAACCGGAGAGCGCCCCCGCTGCGGGGGCCTCTTCGCAAAAGAAAACTGCGCCTGTGACGGCTCCTGCAAAGAAGCAGAGCGGCCTGCCTATGGACAACGTGGGCCGGAAGAACACGGCAAACAGCCGCCTGCTGCAGGACATTCAGAAGCGGGAACCGCGTGATACCGGCAATACGCCTTCCTTTGCGGACCGTGTGACGAACACCGTCAAGGGCGGCGCGAAATCGTCTGCGGCGGCGTATACCAACGTAGGCGGTGTGCTGGCTGAGGGCGCTGGCTACCTGAACACCAGAATTGCCAACCAGAACGCCGGAGCCGCCCTGCAAAGCGACCATGACGCGGTGAAGCAGTACGAAAAGATGCTGCGGGACGTAAAATGGGCCGACGGCAAGCCCATGACGGCGGCGGACGTACAGCAGGTGCAGAAATACCTTTCTGCCGCAAAACGCCGGATCGCAGCCCAGGAGGGCTACACCAAAGCGGTGGAGCAGTCCGACAAGGAGGTAGCTGACAAAGCATACCGGAAGGCAGACGAGCTTGCCGGAAGCGCGCAGGCTGATTTGGAGCGGGCAAAGGAAGGCGCAGGGGCTTTGGGCCGCGTTCTGGTAGATGCAGGCGCATCCATGACCCAGACCGGGCTTGACGCAATTCCCAACATTCTGACCGGCGGTGCGTTGGGCATGGCTCCGTTTGCGGTGCGCGCATTCGGCGGAGCTGCCCAGCAGGCACGGCAGGATGGCGCGGATTACAAGGGGCAGCTTTTATATGGTACGGCCTCTGCCGCAAAAGAGGTTTTCACCGAAAAGATGTTCAACATCGCACTGCCCTTCGCGAAGGCATACGGCGGCGGTGCGCTGGATGACGTGGTGGAGCGCGGCATCCGCAGTGCGGTAGACAAGTTTGCCAAAACGGAAGCCGGTAAAAAGGCGCTTGGATCGGCGCTGACTTTCGGAGCCGGAGCGGTTGGCGAAGGCTTGGAAGAGTTCATCGGCGACTGGATGGAATGGCAGCTGCCCCGCATTTACGGCGGCGACGTGGCCACGGCGCAGGAAACGCTTTCTGACTCTCTGTATGACTTTCTGGTAGGTGCGACGTCCGGCGCGATGGGTGGCATGGTCAGCCCCAACACATACCGCTATGATCTAGGCACCCAGCAGGGCGTACAGGAGCGCACAGACGTTCAGGAGGGTACACCTACCACCTCGGCGCAGACGAGCGTACAGACGGCGCAGACCGCGAATCCTCCGGCAGTTGACCAGACGTTCCGGGCGAACCCCGTTTCCATGGAGGAACAGGTCTTGCGGCAGCGGGAAGCCGCCGTGCAGAAAACCTTTACCGGCATTGCGGACAAGCTGGGGGACAGCGGCAGGAAGGCGTTTCAGGCGGCGTATAACGGGACGGACCGTGGTGACTACACCGGAGAATTTCTGCGGGCGTATCACGCGGGCATGACCAATCAGGAAAACCCCAACAGCACCAGCGCGGTATCCTTTGCGGCTTACGTGGCAGGGCAGAATGACGCAGCGGCGGCTCTTGCAAGAGAGAAGCGGGCGGCGCAGTTTGCCAAGACCGCCGGAACGGACAGCGGCCTTGTGTTCGACGATTATGTTTCCCGTGAAATGGACAGCGCCGTTGCCGACGAGGTGAACACCGTGTCCAAGGCATTGGGTGTGCGGACGCGGATGGTGGATCAGGTGCTGGGCGGAAGCGCAAACGGCCAGATTACCGGCAGCGACGTTCTGATCGCAAAGGACGCGGTGGACCCTGCTTTGCAGGTGGTAGGCCATGAGTGGACACACCGGGTACAGGAGCTGGCACCGGAGCAGTACCGGTCCTTCCGGGATGCCGTGGCCAGCATCCCCGATGTGCAGGAAGCCGCGCAGATCCTATTGGAGCAGTACAACCGGCACGGAGTAGAGACCAGCTACGAACAGGCGTTGGATGAGGCTACCGCCAACTACGCCGGTGAGATGATCGCCAACAGCGACGTGCTGGATGATTTCATCCGGAAGCACAGCGCCGACCGGACGCTGCTGCAAAAGCTGCGGGACGCCATTCACGAGATCGTGGGCAAGCTGACCGGCAGAGCCAAGCGGCAGGCCCAGACGGTGGAGGGCAAGCTGCAGGCGGCATTTGAAGCGGCCAGTAAGCAGGCGGAGAGTCTGAACAACAAAAACACCGCCACGGAGGGCGGTGAAACACGGTTCTCTGTCAAAGAACTTGATAATGGGCAATACTACGTCAAGGCGGACCGGCAGGTTTTGAAGGGTGATAACCCGGCAGAATGGGGCAAGCAGCTGGAGAATTTCATCAACAATGAGATTCGCCATAACAGGGATGTTGTAATCCCTACAACGGACGGGAACGTCATTCGTTTAACAGAGCGCTCTGCTTATAAGCTCTCTGACCAAAAATCTACCAGCCTGCAAAACCACCATAAAAAGGAGCTGTCGGCTGAACAGTATCGTGTAAAGGAAAATGCTGCCGCCCATATTGACGAAATCATTATGGTTGGCGAGTTCAAAAGCAATTCTGATGACATCGGCGGTTATCACAAAAACGATATCGGCGAAGATGGATTCAATACATACACCGCCTTCTTTGAAGACCATGACGGGAAGTATTACCGTATTCAATTTACGTCTGCGCTAAATGGTGACGTTGAAACCGCATACAGTATTGGCGATATTCAGAAGAGAAAAAAGCCTGCCACCAGTAACGGCTCTTCCACTCGGGAGAGTGGCGCTCTAAATGGTAGCAAGCTTCCTGCTGATACTGTAACACAGGACACCGGCGGTGTCAATAGAAAGTATTCCCTGAAAACTGACAGCCAGGGACGGGAACTGACGGAGCAGCAGCGGGAGTATTTCAAGGACAGTAAAGTTGTTGATAGTGATGGGCAACTCAAGGTCATGTACCGTGGGGGAACTGGGGATTTCACGGTGTTTGACCGGAAGAAATCCAGTTATTCCAACCTGTACGGCAGAGGCTTCTATTTCACGGACAGCGAGGCCCACGCCAAACAGTACGGAAATGCAAAGGCATTCTATCTGAACATCACCACACCTGTCTCCACAACGGAAACCACCATCACCCGAGACCAAATGCGAAAATTCCTCAAAGCTGTGGCTGCCAATGAAGACGATTTTAGCTTTGAGAATTACGGATACGATGCAACGGTGAGTAGCGTCCTGAAATCGGTTTATGGCAAGAGTGACTTTGCCATGCTCTATGACGTGAACCAGACTGCCATTGGTGATATGGTTGCAGCGGTGGAGCTGTTCAACGAGGTAAACGGGACTAACTATGATGGCCTCATTTTGGACACGGAGACAGTGGCTTTCCAGTCCAACCAGATCAAGAACGTTGACAATAAGGCTCCTACCAGCAATCCAGATATCCGCTTTTCTTTGAAAACTTACAGCGATGCGGAGCAGCGGGACCACCGGAAAAAGGCAATTGCGTTTTTCGGCAAGACCTACAACTGGAACGAGACCGGATATCTGACACCGGCAGGCACAAAATTGGACTTCTCCGGCAAGCACGAGGGAGGCCCCGGCGGATACCGGACCGTAGACCACCGGGATATCCGGGACGCCATTGGGGAGGATTACGGCGGGGATGATTATTCCGGTTCTATGGTGCAGTTCATGAGCGAGGGCAACATCCGCATTTCTCCGGAAAGCGGCGGGATCAACCTTTCTGTGGAACCGACAAAATCCCAGATGGACGCATTGTCAGACTTTATCGGTAAAAACCGGGGCGAAGTCATTCTTGATCTGGACACCCCGGATGGGCAGACGGTTTCCAGCACGGAGTACCCCAGAGGGACCCATTCCAGCAAGGTGCTGAATGACATCAAAGCGTATTTCAAAGACGGGACAACGCCTCGCGTTTCGGAGGTGTCGCAGTTCTTGTCTTTGAAAGGCACGGAGAACGCGCAGGAGATCGCGGCGCTGAAACGGGAGAACGAGACCCTGAAAGAGCGGGTGGAGTACTGGAAGGGCCAGACCAGACGGTCTCAGGGCGTGACCACCGACCGGAAAGCCGTTCAGAAGGCGGCGGACGCGCTGGTAAAGGATTACGGCGCGGAGATCAGCGGCAGCGACATTGCCGGAGACCTGCAAAGCCTGTATGACTACATTGCCAGCGGTAAAGACGGTAAGGACGAGCTGACCTACGCCGAGGCGCGGAGACGGTCTGATGCCATTGCAGAGCGGATCGCGGAAAGCGCCGTGGAAGTGGATGACCGGGCATACAAGGAATACGCTGGGCTGCGGAAGTATCTGAAAGACACAAAACTGACGCTGACGGAAGCGGACGCCGCCGAGATCACGGACTTCAACGAGTTCCGCAAGGGCTTGTTCGGCAAGCTGAAAATCAGCAGGGGCGAGCACACCAACGTTGACCAGATCTATTCCGAGCTTTCCAGCCAGTATCCGGAGTTTTTCAACGAGGCGCAGGAGACCAACATCTCCGACCAGGTGCAGCGGATCGCGGACGTGGCGAACCGGCTGTACAACGTGACGGAGTACAACCCCTTTGAAGGCTACATGGGACAGGCCGTGGCGTCTATCTCCAATGACATCATGGACCGGTTCTTTGACCTGCCCCAGACGAAAAAAACCTTTGCGGATCGGGCGGCGGAGCAGGTGCAGGAAGCCAGATTCCAGGGCAGGCAGGCGGCAAATGACGCTTTTCTGGCCGGTCAGATGTCGCAGGGCAAACGGGATGCAAAGCGGCTGCGCAGTACGGCGCAGGCATTGGCAAAGGAGCGTACCCGGCGGGCGGAGCAGGTGCAGGCGTTGAAGGAGCGTTACCGGGAGAAGGACGTGACCCGGCGGGACAATCAGAAGCGGAGAGAGCTGCGGGCAAAGATCACCCGCCATGCCAGCGCATTGTCTCAAAAGCTGCTGCGGCCCACGGACAACCAGCACATTCCGGAGGATATGCGTTCCGCCGTGGCAAAGGTGCTGGAAAGCATCAATCGGGAGAGCAGCCCCAATGCACGGTCCTTTACGCTGGACCCCGTGACGAAGGAACGCATTTACAAGGAGCCTGGTACGCCGACGAACCGGACGGTGGCGTTCCAGAATTTGAAGGAGCAGTATCAGAAGATCGCCCAGGATGGCGATATGGTTGTGGACCCGTCCCTTCTGGGCGGTGACGATGTGACCGGTGGATTCAGCGAGGTTATCAAGATGGGGGACACCCGCCTTGCGGACCTGACCACAGAGCAGCTGAAAACCATGTGGAACGTGCTGAAATCCGTGGAGCATTCCGTGACCACGGCAGGAAAAACGCTGGCGTCGGAGAAATTCGCGACCACCAAGCAGTTTGCCGATGCGCTGCGCATGGACGGCATGACCCGGCGGCGGAAGCTGGGCAACAACGTAGCAATCAGTCTGGAAACGCCCTATACTTTCTTTGCCCACTTCGGGCAGACCGGCAAGGACATTTACCGGATGCTGCGGAACGCGCAGGACCATCAGGAGATCATGGCGCGGGATGTGGCGGAGAAGGTTCACCAGATTCTGGGCGACGCGAAAACCGGCATTCGCGAAAACGCGGTGACGTCCATGAATGAGGAAGTCCACCATTTCACCACAACGGAAGGCCATGAGCTGGACCTGACCACGGCACAGGCCATGGAGCTGTATCTTCTGAGCGAACGCAAGCAGGCGGAGGACCACCTGCTGAAAGGCGGCATCGTGCAGCCGGAGATCAAAATCCCCGGGAAGACCAAGATCCCCAGAGGAACGGACGTGATCCATCTTTCTGCGGAGGATATTCAGTCAATTGTGAAGGCTTTGACCCCGGAGCAGATCAGGATCGCGGACGGCTTGCAGAAGCTGACCACCGGTGTTCTTGCCAACTACGGCAACGAGGCCAGCATGAAAGCCTACGGCTATAAGAAATTCACGGAGCAGGACTACTGGCCCATTAAATCCGCAAAGGAAGCACTGCACAGCTCGCAGGAGAAGGACAGCGGAAATGTGCGCTCCATTAAGAACATCGGTATGGCGCAGGCGGTGAAGCCCAATGCGGCGACGCCGTTGAGCATCCGAGGGGTGTTTGACACCTTTGCAGACCACGCATCCGATATGATCGACTACGCAGCGTGGCTGTGTCCCATGGAGGACGCGAATCGGCTGTACAACTTCCAGTTCCGGGATAGTGAAGGCAACCTCGTTCAGACCGTAAAGGGCTTCCTGGAAGAGAAGGGCGGACAGGGATCTCAGCAGTACTGGCAGAAACTGATGGGCGATATCCAGAACGGCATCAAGACCAAGGATTTTGAGCCGCTGACGGATAAATTCGCAAAAGGGATCGGAAGCTTTAAGGGCGCTGCCGTCGGCGCGAACGTGCGTGTAGTCATTCAGCAGCCGACCGCATTTTTCCGGGCATCCGCCGTATTGGACCCTGCCGACATGGCAAGAGGACTGACCGGCGGCGTGACGAAGGGAAACGGCTGGGAAAAGGCTTTGGCACATTCCCCCATTGCCATGCGTAAGGATGTGGGTAGCTTTGACATTTCCTCCCCCTACACCCTGAATGACCGTTTTTACGGCAAGGAAGGGATCTCCAACAAGATCAATGACAAGGCTGGTGCTCCCGCAGGGAAAGCGGACGCTGTTACCTGGGGCGCTCTGTGGAACGCCTGCGAGTGGCAGGTGAAGCGGGAGAGGCCTAATCTGCGGGCCGGAAGCGGCGAGTTTTACAGCGCGGTCAATGAAGTGTTCACCAGTATGATCGACCAGACGCAGGTGGTAGACGGCATTTTGCAGCGTTCCAACATCATGCGCGGCAAGAGCGACCTTGCCAAGCAGGCGACCTCGTTCATGGGCGAACCCATCATGAGCCTGAACGTGTTCATGCGGGCATGGGACAATATGCGCTATGAAGAGAACCCTGCCAAGCGGAGCAAGGCCATTAAAAACGTGGGACGTGCGGCAGCTGCTTTGCTGGTGACGGATGTAGTCAACGCACTGGCCCAGAGTATTGCAGACGCAGGGCGTGACGATGATCCGGACAAGGACTATTGGGAGAAGTTCCTGACGGCGCTGACCGGCATTACCGGAGATGAAAAGACCACCAAGGAGCTGCTGCAGCATATTGTTTTGGAAGGAAACCTTGGGAGCAACATCAACAAGCTGGGAAGCATCCCGTTCGTAAAAGATATTCTTTCCCTGACGCAGGGGTACAGCGTATCCCGGACGGACATGCAGGTGTTTTCCGATATTGTATCTGCCTCTAAGGACTTCGCCGCAAGCATTGGCGGCAGCGGCAAAAAGACCAGAGAAGAAGCGCTGGCAAATATGTTTGCAGCCTGTTCTAAACTCTTCGGCCTCCCGGTGGCCAACATCAAGCGGGACGCAATGGCGGCAGTCCGGACGGCTGTTCAAGCTACCGGCAGCGTAGCGCTGGAATATGAGTTTGAGAAATTCACATACAATATTTACAGCACCGCAAACAAAAGCCGGTACCTGAATCTGGCGTTCAAGGCGCTGGAGCAGGGCGACCTGACCACCTATGAACACATCCGCAAGGAGCTGAAAGACTTCATGGCGCTGGACAACAGCTCCGTTGACAGCAGTATGCGGAGCAAGCTGGACAAGGAACGGGAAAACGATGAGGATTTCAGGCTCCCGGACGCTGCTACAAGTCTGATCGGAGCGAAAGACCGGTACGGCACCGGCGAGGGCGAGGGCAAATTTACGGAAAATGATCTCAGCTCCGATGACTACATCGTATACAGCCGCAGAAAGTCCGAGCTTTACAGCTCCATGGAATCCGGGCTGGAGGGCAGCCAGGTGTTCAGGGCCTTTACTGACGAGCAGAAAGACAAGGCCCTGTCCAGCGCGGAGACCTACGCCAAAAAGACGGCACTGCACGAGACGGACAAAACCTATGAGATCACGGACAAGTGGGTGTTGAATGCGCAGGAGGCACAGAAGAAGTACGGCATTAAGCCGGAAATTTATGTGGCGCTGAAAACGCAGGTGTCCGATCTGGAAAGCGTCAAGGACCGAAACGGGGAGACAATCCCCAACAGCAAGGGGCTGCTGATCATGCAGGCGGTGTACAATATGCCCGGTTTGAGCGAGAAGCAGCGGAACGCACTTTTTGAGTATCTGGGGGTAGGCAAAAGCATCCGGCATTACAACAAGGCGCTTGTAAACGAGAAAGTTCGGAAGAACGCCCGTTTGGCCGGGAAATAACGAAAGGAGATGTGAGGCGGCGGAAACGCCCACGGGATATCCCGTTCTGCAAGCTGAAACTGCGAGCATGAACAGTGAGCATAAGGCGCTGCGGGCCATGCTATCCGGCATGGCCCCCAAGCGGGCGGAGGCGTATATCCAATCCTTTGAGCTGCCGATAGACGAGGAATACTGCCTTGTTCAGATCGACGTCCGGCGGCAGTCTTACACGCAGGTTTCCGGGCAGATGAACGTATCTCCGGAGTACATCAAAAAATGCAGACGGCGGGCCTACTCCAAGATTTTGGACGGCGTTAAGCATTCATAAACAAGCACCCAAACAAAGGCCTTTATCAGGCCGTTTGTTTGGGTGCTTTTTTTGTACCATAAAGACAGAAAAAGGAGGTGCGCTATGAATTATTTTGCGAATCCCTATCAGGGGTACGGAAGCCCCTACGGATACCCTTCTGCGGCCCCGCAGGGTGCCGCAGGAGCACCCCAGGCGTTTGGCGGACAAGTTACCCGGGTCAACGGTCGGAACGGCGCTGACGCCTTCCGGATGGCCCCCAACAGCTCTATCCTGCTGATGGACGAGAATGACCCCATCGTGTGGCTCAAGCAGACGGACGGGGCAGGCTACGCCACGGTGACACCCTACACGGTGACGCCGTATCAGGCAGCGGCCCCGGTGGACGTGGCCGGACTGGAAAACCGTGTGAAAAGATTGGAGGAGATGCTGAGTGGCAAACCCGATGATGCAGATGCTCCGGGGAAGCGGAAGCAGAATGCCGAATAATCCCATCGCCATGATGGCGGAGTTCCGGAAGTTCGCGGCCAACATGACGCCACAGCGGGCGCAGCAGCAGGTTGAAAAGCTGCTGGCGGACGGAACCATGTCTCAGGATCAGTTCCAGCAGCTCCAGCAGCAGGCCAAAGACTTCATGGCATTTCTTGGTAAATAGGCCGGTGCGCAACGGCTTGTTTTAAATTTCGAAAGGAGATCAGATATGGATAACTATACTTTGAGCGATCTCGCGGCTGTCACCCGTGACAATGACGGCGCAGGCACCAGCGGTGCCTGGTGGATCATCATCCTGTTCCTGTTTGTCCTCATGAGCGGTGGCGGTGGCTTCGGCTTCGGCTCCCGGCAGGGTGAGTTCGGTCAGTACGCCACGGCGGCCAGCCAGCAGGACATCCTGTTCGGCCAGCACTTTGGCCGGATCGATGACCGCCTAACCAACATCGGCAACGGCATCTGTAATCTCGGCTACGAGATGCAGGGCAGCCTGGGTCAGCTGGGCAAGGAGATGGCCCTGGCCCAGAACGGCACCAACATGGCCATCATGCAGAGCACCAACGGCATCCAGGCTCAGATGGCGGAGTGCTGCTGCACCACCCAGCGGGCGCTGGACGGCATCAACGCCAACATTGACGCCAAGTTCGCGGCTCTGGAAAAGAGCCAGCTTGAGGGTCGGATCGCGCAGTTGGAGCAGGCCAACAACCAGCTCTACATGCGTGAGCAGCTGTGCGGCGTAGTGCGGTATCCCACCGGCTACACCTACAACGCCGGACCCTCTCCCTTCTGCGGCTGCAACAACGGCTGCGGTGGCAACATCTAAGCAGCTATTTCCGGATTGGAAATAGTTTAGGCCCTTCTGGCCGGGTTACGGGCGGGGCCGATGCTCCGCCCATTTATTATTAGGAGGTTATTTATATGAGCTGCAAATCTTTGATTTACACTGCGATGCAGACCCCGACCGCCGTTGCGGTAAATGGCGTTATCCCTCTGGGGACTATCGTCCGGCGCTACGGATGCAACTGCAATCTGAACGGAAACGGGATCGCCATCAACGGGCAGGGCTACTACGATGTGGACGTGTCTGTTGAAGCCGTACCCGATGCTGCCGGAACGGTGACGGTTCAGCTTTTGAAGGACGGCGTTGCCGTCCCCGGCGCAACTGCTGCCGCTACGGTGGCGGCTGTTGCTAATACCGTGACGCTGGCATTCCCTGCGACTGTCCGGCTGGGCTGCTGCTCTACCGGCTCCGTGCTGACCCTTCTGCTGACCGGCGCGGCTTCCACCGTCAACAACGTTGCCGCACGGGTTGAGAAGATCTGAGGTGGACTATGGGCATGAACAAAGACCAGATCACGGAATATCTGGAAAAGCTGGAACACGGCATTTCTGAGTATATGCGGATGCCAGCCAGCGAACGGTCCGCCTGCGCGATTCGTGGGATGCTGGACTGCTGGTCTGCGCTTGCCGCCATGAAAGACTGCACCCGCACGTCTGACGGGTTTACAGAACAAGATGCGACGGCGTGGTCTGCAATGCTCCGAAACGAGGACGGTACCACCGGCCCCCATTGGGGCGTTGACCAGACTACCGCTGTTGCGGAAAGCATGGGGATGACCTGGGAAAAGGTTTCCCGGCCCTGCTGGTGGATCACCATGAATATGATGTATTCCGACTATTCCGGCGTGGCTGAGAAGTACGGCGTGTCCATTGCGGAGTTTTACGCGGATATGGCAAGGGCATTTCTGATGGACAAGGACGGCCCGGGAGCAAAGAAAAAGCTGGCGGCGTATTACCACGGGATCGTGGAACATGAATAAATTATGCCCCCGCCTACAATGGGCGGGGGCGTTCCATAGATTACATTAACCATTTGGATATGTACAACTATGGAATTAAAGGAAATCGAAGTCTATCCGGCGATCTTGGTACAGCCGGATTTCTTTTAGCTTTAGTTTCCAGAACACTTTTTTGTTTTCTCTGCTGAGTTCTTTATAAATATCCTGCCAGCCGGAAAAGAATGTCTCGGAGAGGTCTTTCGCAGATTTTACGGGAGGCTTGCGGAGCAATGCCTCAGCGCTTTCTAACTGGGCCGTCAGGTCGGCATAGCGTTTTGCGTATTCACCTTTGGAGATCAGATCGTCAAGATACAGATCAGAGAGTTTAGCTAACTTCTTTTGCAAAGACTTTGCTTTTTCCTCAATTTCTTTGCTATCCTGTTTGGGTTCGTCTTTGGTGTTTGCAAAAATTTCGATCTTTGCGTCGATCGTTTCCAGTAAATACTGTTCGATCGTGGCCTCCATGATATTTGCATGATTGGGGCAGCCCTTGTACTGATAGGCACCGTCGCAGCTGTACACATAGGATTCGCCGTTCACGAGCTTGCGCGGCCTGCCGCCGATCCTGCGCCCGCAGTCTCCGCATACAAGCAGCCCGGAAAAGATATACGTCCGATTCTGGGCAACCTTCCGTTGGAGCCGTCTACGCAGCGTCTGGATGCGGTCAAACTCTTCTGCGGTTAAATATGGCGGGATCGACAGACCGTGCCATTCTCCGACATATCCGCGATTGTCCAGCATTTTACTTGCGGTGCGGTATTGCAGCTTCAAATTGGGGACTGCAGAGATCGCATTATGGATGGAGCCTGTTTCCAGGAACACACTGAAAAACGTTTTAACGTCCGGCTCTGTTTCACGGTCGATCACCGCGAATTTTCCGCCGATCTTATATCCCTTCGGCAGATGGCCGGTGCAGACCTCGTTACGGGATTTCTTTGCGTCCAGCACCTTCTTGATCCGCTCTCCGGTCCGGTCTGCTTCGTCCTGCGCGACGGCCAGCATGATATTGATCTTCAACCGGCCTGCGGCGGTGGAGGTGTCATAGTCCTCGTAAATGGTTTTCCAGCACACGTTATGGGCTTCAAGGATCTCCTGCACCTTATAGTATTCGCCGATATTGCGGAACCACCGGTCCAGCTTTGTGACCAGAATAATGTCAATTTCGTTCCGCTGGACTGCAGCCAACAGCTCCATCATGGCGGGGCGCTTTTCTATTTTCTTCCGGGCTGAGAAACCGGCATCCGGGTAAATGCCGACAATCTTCATCCCGTGTGCTTTGGCGTATTCCTCCAGATCGCGTTGCTGATCGTGGATGGAAAGGCCAAACTTCGCCTGCTCTTCCGTACTGACGCGCGGATAAAGCGCTGCGCGTAAAACAATCAACGTTATCCCCTCCAGAAGCCGATTTGAATACAATTAAAGTCAAGGTACAGCGCATAGGTTATGGAGAAAAACAACAAAACCAGCAACGCGGCAATGATGCGGTTCCGGGTTTTCACACCCTGCTCCATCATCGTAATGATCTGCCGCTTGCTGGATAAGTGTTTTTCAAGACCGACGTTCTCCGCATGCAGAGTTTCTTCGTTGGCTGTATAGTGTGTGCCGATTCCGTAAAATGCGTCCAGTGATATGCCTAAAACAGCGCAAATTGGCCCCACAGTGTTAATAGACGGTGCTTTGGATGAGTTGGCAAAGAAGTTGTTTACTGTGGACAGGGGCACATTAGATGCGTCGGCGATGTCCTGAGCCGTCAGATTCAAACCGGCTCTTTTTTCGCGGCATAAGTCCTGGATCGTCAAAAAAATCGGCCTCCTATATTAAGTTTGTAAGATATGGGCAGACGCAATCTCAAATTTGGTTCGGCAGCATACTGCCTGTTTTTAAGGTTTTGGTATTGCGCTGCCAAACCCGTTTCTGCTACGGTTACATTACGGCAAGCCGTTACCCCAAGCTTGCTGCCCCCGGCTCCGCCGCTTGTTGCAGAGGCGGCGGGGCGGGGGGGATGAAATCAGCCCCAGCATTTGGAATGCTTCGGGTATCCAAGCCATTCGCAATATTCTACGTTGTGTGCGTAAAACCCATTATCAGCACAATCGTCAAACGGGAAGTTTGGGCAGTTATAGCTATGGCAGTACTGAGAACCATCATAGATGAATCCGATATAAGTTTCCATGGCGAAGGCTTCCGGAGCAATCTGGTCTATGATTTCATCTTGAATATCAGACCCATATTGCACGTTTGATAACTGCTCACTCAGATGGTCTTTCTCTTCTCTAAGGGATGAAACCCGGCTTCGCAGAGAATTCACTTCTGTCTGCAATTTATCCTGCATGAAAGTCATTTCTTCCAATTTGTTTACAGACATATAGCTTTGAACCACATTCCCAGCAAAGCTGGCGGCAAGAAGGATACCAAGGATAATGCACAGCGGGGCATAGGACTTCCCGGCGGGCTTCTGGGTAAGGTCCGGGGATTCCGCCGAAAGCTTCGGATCTTCCGGCGGGCCTTGCAGCTGGAAATCGGGATGGTATTCCAGGGTTATTGGCTTTGGTTCTTCGGCAGGCGGTTCGCTGATGACTTCGCCGGTGGCATCGTCCACAACAAACTGCTTCATTTGGGCTTCCTGCTGGGCGTAGGTATCGGATGGAATCGCCGTGATCGGAGGGGTGAATAGAGCGCGTCGCTTTTCAAAGTAGATATACATGGGGATCATCCAGATCAACCAGCCGAGAAAACACCCAATAACGATGCCCCACTGCATACCCTGCGTGGAAATTTGATTGACTGCGCTTAGAGAACAACCAATAAAGAACCACAAATATAACAGGTTGACCCCGCGCCATTTCCAATCTTCCAGGCTTTCAGATGTGGCGATTGTCAGGGCAATAACGCCAATCCGGATTGCATATGGAATCAAAATCCCGATGCCATATTCACCCAAAAGCCCAAAGGCCGGGATAATGTAAATAATTAGGAAGAGTATTTGTAATCCAATTCCAATTTTTAATAGGGTCTTCATGACCTTCAAAAACCGCAACGGAGCAGTTTCACGCGAGAAGTACTTTGGCTTTATCATTCAACCATCCCTATACAACATATTTTCTAAAATAGCCGTTGCATTATTAGAACAGAAGTACTATACTCAAAACATGAATCGAACGAATGTACGAACGAAAGGAGCGCGGAACATGGACGAGGCAGCAATCGAACGGCTGGTGACGTTAT